>NZ_CP054044.1:2472708-2781797 GCF_013282745.1 Yersinia bercovieri ATCC 43970 | reverse complement strand
GCGCGGACGCTTTACTCTTCTATCTGCCCTCACCTCTTGAGATCGAGTCGTCGAGGTTTGTCAGCAATCTGAGATCGGTTAAGCAGTGAAACGATTAATCCACCCGGCGAACAATGGCCCCATTCGCGGTGGCTGCAACAGCAATTTGCTCAAGTGATGTGAGCACCAGATCAACCTGATCCAGTTTTGGCGTGTCAGCCGGTGCATTCACCGCAATCACTTTGCAGCCCGCCGCCAGCCCTGACAAAATCCCCGCTGGCGCATCTTCCACCACGATGCAATCCGCAGGTGCCAGTCCTAAACCCTCAGCCCCCAACAGATAGGCATCAGGCTTGGGTTTTCCGTGTTTCACCAGCTCGGCGGTGACAAAAACTTTAGGTTCCGGCAAATGGCCCGCTGCACGGCGCGCGGAGGCAACCGGCACCGAACCTGAGGTCACAATCGCCCAGGGAATCGACAGCCTGTTCAGCCGCTCCAACAGTGCGACAGCCCCCGGCAGGGCGGTCACACCATCAGTGTCGTTGGCCTCAATGTGCTCTAATGCCAAAAACTCGGCCTGAAGTTCAGCATCACTTGCGCCTGGCATAAAATGGCGAAGAGAGGTAATTGCTTGTTTGCCATGGATAAAATCTAGCACTTCCGATGGATTGATACCGCGACTTTGCGCCCAGCCAATCCATGCTCGTTCAACAGCAGGTAGTGAATCGACTAGAGTCCCGTCCAAATCAAAAAGAAAACCTTTACACTCCACAAGCACATCCTCATCTTTTTTGTAAACCAATCGCTTCAATCTGCCCTATCAGGCATTAATAATTTGCGAAATCTCAACGGCGCTCAAATGATATTGGCGTGGGCATGAGTGCCAGATAGCCAGCATACGTTGATATTTGTCCCACATTGGGGTTTGAGAATTAAAACCGTGGGTGCCGGAGTCAAAATGGGTATAGCGCCCTTCGGTGTTGACCATAAAACGCACATAACTCAGGTAGCGGGATTCGGTGGCAGCATCGAAACCGAGGAACGCGATACGGCGCTCATCCAAATCCTGCTTATCTTTCAGATTGCCCCAGGAGACTTGCAGCGCGTGGTGCATCTCCATGATATTAATGATGGTCCGGCAAGTCTCTTCGCTCATTTCACCAAAATCGCGGTCCAGTTCACGCATCTGCAAACCAAAGCCACGTTCGACAATCGTTTGCTGGCGGCGATAGCGCTCAGCGTTTTCTGGGTCCAGCATGGTCATCATCTTGTACTGATTCGACAGAATCAATCGTTGGGCGTTGGTCATATCCATCACTAAACTCCTAAGACATAAATAATGAGGAAATCATCGCACACAGGCTTAGCCCATACTTTGATTTGACAGGGGATTTTGCGCAGCTAATCCGGCTAGAGATCATCGAGAAACGTTTTATCCAGCTGTTTAAATGCGCGCTTCAGCACCTCTGCCAGCGACTGATACGTCGGCGTTTGTTCAACTGGCGCAACAGCCTGCCCGGCTTCAGCCAGCTTGTTACGTACTTCGTGGAACCACTGCAATAGGGTTGGCGGTAGCGGCGTAATCGCACGTTTACCTAACCACCATAACCCTTGCAGTGGTAAACCACAGGCGAACAGCGCCGTGGCGATGGCAGGGCCTAATTGACCACCGAGCGCTATCTGCCAGGTCAGGGTAAATATGGCCAGTGGCGGCATAAAGCGAATGCCAAAACGGGTCGCGGTTACCACCCGATTCTCCGGAAACATCGGAGCCAGGCGTTTGTCCGCGGGCCAGGTCTTCATATAGTGCTGACCACGTTGCAGTACTTGAAACCAATTTACGGTATCAGAGGGTTTTGTTGTCATGGCTCACCTCAACTTCACAAGCAAAAATTAAAATTTTTTTGTAATCCACAAACTAAAAATTAGTCTGTTAAATATATTTTGTTTTTAGGCGACGCTATCGGTATCCTAGCTCGGCCTTTTGGCCGCTAGAAGATGACGATAAATATGTCAACTTTTTGCAGCATTTAAATCAATTTTGTTAAATCGCGCGGGCTTTTGCCACCAGGCGTTAACGTTTGTTCTTAATACTAAATCGGCGATTTTTCCTTCATCATGCATTTTTCGCTATCGTATGATGTTAATCATTAATGTCGACGCCAATATGCGCTACGCTTTTGGACAGATTGACGTTTTATTAACCACGTGTTTTTCGCTGTTTTTGCAAAAACAGCTGTCGAACACGACCATAAATAGGTACTTCCATGTCGAGTAAGCTAGTACTGGTTCTTAACTGCGGTAGCTCTTCCCTAAAATTTGCTATCATCGACGCGACCAATGGTGAAGAACACCTCTCTGGTTTAGCCGAATGCTTCCATCTGCCGGAAGCCCGCATCAAATGGAAAATTGATGGTGGCAAACAGGAAGCAGCATTGGGTGCTGGTGCAGCACACAGCGAAGCACTGAATTTCATTGTTAATACTATTCTGGCACAAAAACCAGAGCTTTCTGCTCAACTGACTGCTATCGGTCACCGCATTGTTCATGGTGGCGAGAAATTCACTGCATCAGCAATTGTTACCGACGAAGTTATTCAGGGTATCAAAGATTCCATCCCGTTTGCACCACTGCATAACCCCGCTCACCTGATCGGTATTGCTGAGGCATTGAAATCCTTCCCGAATCTGACGAATAAAAATGTCGCGGTCTTTGACACGGCCTTCCATCAGACCATGCCGGAAGAGTCTTATCTCTACGCCCTGCCGTACAGCTTATACAAAGACCACGGTATCCGTCGCTATGGCGCACACGGCACCAGCCACTTCTATGTGAGCCAGGAAGCCGCTAAAACCCTGAACAAACCGCTGGAAGAACTGAACGTTATCACCTGCCATTTGGGCAACGGTGGTTCAGTCACTGCGGTACGTAACGGTAAATGTGTTGATACTTCTATGGGCCTGACGCCACTGGAAGGTCTGGTTATGGGCACCCGTAGTGGTGATATCGACCCAGCAATCATTTTCCACCTGCATGATTCAATGGGGATGAGTGTTGATCAAATCAACAAGCTGCTGACCAAAGAGTCAGGTCTGCTGGGTCTGACTGAAGTCACCAGTGACTGCCGCTATGTTGAAGACAACTATGAAACCAAAGCCGATGCGCGCCGTGCAATGGATGTGTTCTGTCACCGTCTGGCAAAATACATCGGTGCTTACACCGCGCTGATGGATGGCCGTCTGGATGCCGTTATCTTCACCGGTGGTATTGGTGAAAACGCAGCCATGGTACGTGAACTGACGCTGGACAAACTGGGCCTGCTGGGCTTTGAAATTGACCACGAACGTAACCTGGCCGCGCGCTTTGGCAAATCTGGCACCATCACCAAAGATGGTAGCCGTCTGGCGCTAGTTATCCCAACCAACGAAGAGTTGGTTATCGCACAAGACGCAGCCCGTCTAACTGCGTAAGTCTCCTCAACACCGCAGCCTTCTGGCTGCGGTGCTACTTTTGACTAACGAGCAATCGTATAAGAGGTTTAGCCGTGTCCCGTACAATAATGTTGATCCCTACCGGCACCAGCGTTGGTTTAACCAGCGTCAGCTTGGGTGTCATCCGCTCCATGGAGCAAAAAGGTGTGCGCCTGAGCGTATTCAAGCCCATCGCGCAGCCACGTGCTGGCGGTGATGCACCTGACCAAACCACTACCATCATTCGTGCCAACTCCAGCATCACTGCTGCTGAGCCACTGAACATGGGTTATGTGGAAACCTTGCTGAGCTCTAACCAGCAAGACGTGTTGATGGAAGAGATTGTTGCCCGTTATCACGAAAACACCAAAGATGCAGAAGTGGTGCTGGTTGAAGGTTTAGTGCCAACGCGCAAACATCAGTTTGCCAATGCGCTGAACTATGAGATCGCCAAAACCCTGAATGCAGAGATCGTGTTTGTTATTGCCTTGGGCAATGATTCACCTGATCAATTGAAAGAGCGTATCGAACTGGCCCGCTCCAGCTTCGGTGGCAGCAAGAACAAAAATATCACCGGCGTTATCATTAACAAACTGAATGCCCCGGTGGATGATCAAGGCCGTACCCGCCCTGACCTATCTGAAATCTTTGATGATTCCACCAAGGCCAGTGTCGCGAACATCGATCCAAAGCAGCTGTTTGCCAATAGCCCGCTGCCCGTTCTGGGCTGCGTGCCATGGAGCTTCGAGCTGATTGCGACCCGTGCTATCGATATGTGTAAGCACTTGAACGCGCGCATCATTAACGAAGGTGATATCAATACTCGCCGCGTTAAGTCTGTCACGTTCTGCGCCCGCAGTATCCCGCACATGCTGGAGCACTTCCGCCCGGGTTCTCTGCTGGTGACCTCCGCAGACCGCCCAGACGTGTTGGTTTCTGCTTGTCTGGCAGCAATGAATGGCGTTGAAATTGGTGCCATCCTACTGACTGGCGGTTATGACATTGATGATCGCATCAATAACCTGTGTGCGCGTGCCTTCCAGACTGGCTTGCCAGTATTTATGGTTGATACCAACACCTGGC
This sequence comes from Yersinia bercovieri ATCC 43970, assembly GCF_013282745.1. Taxonomy (NCBI): domain Bacteria; kingdom Pseudomonadati; phylum Pseudomonadota; class Gammaproteobacteria; order Enterobacterales; family Yersiniaceae; genus Yersinia; species Yersinia bercovieri. Next base: position 2,777,265 of record NZ_CP054044.1, on the reverse strand, counting down.
AGACCTCGCTGAGCTTGCAAAGCTTCAATCTGGAAGTCCCTGCCGACGACCATGAACGTGTTGAGAAGCTGCAAAACTACGTTGCCAGCCATATCAGCAGCGAGTGGATCGACTCTCTGAGCGCCACCTCTGAGCGTTCACGTCGCCTCTCTCCACCGGCATTCCGTTATGAGCTGACCGAGTTAGCACGTAAAGCTGGTAAGCGTATCGTGCTGCCAGAAGGCGATGAGCCACGTACCGTTAAAGCAGCCTCTATCTGTGCTGAACGCGGTATCGCGACTTGTGTGCTGCTGGGTAACCCAGAAGAGATCCAACGTGTGGCCGCAGCTCAAGGTGTTGAGTTGGGTAAAGGCGTTGAAATCATCGATCCGGTTGCGGTGCGTGAGCAATACGTTCCGCGTCTGGTTGAGCTACGTAAGAGCAAGGGCATGACCGAAGTGGTCGCTCGCGAACAGCTGGAAGACAATGTGGTTCTCGGCACGCTGATGCTGGAGAAAGGCGAAGTTGACGGTCTGGTTTCCGGTGCGGTTCATACCACCGCGAACACCATCCGCCCGCCGTTACAGTTGATCAAAACCGCACCGGGCAGCTCACTGGTCTCTTCTGTGTTCTTCATGCTGCTGCCTGACCAGGTTCTGGTTTACGGTGACTGCGCGATCAATCCAGATCCAACTGCTGAGCAACTGTCTGAGATTGCTATTCAGTCCGCGGATTCTGCGGCAGCATTCGGTATCGAACCGCGTGTGGCGATGATCTCTTACTCTACCGGTAATTCCGGTGCGGGTAGTGATGTCGAGAAAGTGCGTGAAGCGACCCGTTTGGCACAGGAAAAACGCCCGGATCTGATCATTGATGGCCCGTTGCAGTATGATGCGGCAATCATGGCCGATGTGGCTAAATCCAAAGCGCCTAACTCACCTGTGGCGGGTAAAGCGACGGTGTTTATCTTCCCTGATCTGAACACCGGTAACACCACCTATAAAGCGGTACAACGTTCTGCTGACCTGATCTCTATCGGGCCGATGCTGCAAGGCATGCGTAAGCCAGTTAACGACCTGTCCCGTGGTGCCTTGGTTGACGATATCGTCTATACCGTGGCGCTGACGGCTATCCAGTCTGCACAGGCTGACGCCGCCTCTTAATCTCAGGATTGAGTGCCTCAGTGGTAAAAGAGACGCCAGCTTTGTGCTGGCGTTTTTATTTGTTATATCAAAAAGTTGATTCAGGTACTTTGCCGCAGTTCGAATTTATAGCTGAAACTCTGGCTTATGGGTTCATCCGCTTCGCTGGCGTCATCATTATCCAGCAGATCAATCAGCATCTTACCGGCTTCTTTACCCATCTTTTTGTAGTCAATGCGCATTGAGGTTAAGGTCGGATGGGTTTGATCACAGCTATCTGACCCGTCCAGACAGGCCACCGCGATACCTCCTGGGATTTTGAGTAGCCGCCGCTGGCACTCGAATAACACGCCGAGCGCAATATCTTCGTGGCTACATATCACCGCGTCCAATTCGGGTTGGCGCAACAGCATCTCCGTCAGCGCATAGCGGCCAAACTGCAAACTGGCCACCTCTGGCGTGGTGACGGTTTGATCCGCATTCTTATAGTGCTCCAGCATCGCTTTGTGCCATCCATTGAGCTGTTGGCGTTGCAAACGGTTATCCATATGCGCGCCAATATAGCCAATATGGTGATAGCCGCGCTCTAGCAGGTGGCGACTTAGCTCATAGGCAGACTCAAAAAAAGCCGCCTCAAGAGTGATTTTAGCCCCTTTGAAGTCGGAACCTACCACATTGACCGTTGGAATATTCGCCCGTTCGAGTAGTTGATAGGTTTTATCGGCCAGCTGTGAGCCGAATATCACCACTGCCGCTGGACTACTTTGCAGCAGTGTCATCAATATTTCCGCTTCTTTGCGCTGGTTATATTCATGGCAACCCAGCAATAACTGGAATTCATTTTTATTCAGAATTTGTTGTAGCGCCTGCATAAAGCGGGAGCTGGCTTTATCGGTTAATGACGGAATTAAAACGGCGATAGTGTCGCTGTGCCCTGATGCCAATGCGCCAGCAGCACGGTTAGGAATATAACCAAGAGTTTCAACCGCTTGCTCTATCTTCTCCCGTAATTTATCTGAAACCTGCTCCGGCGTTCGCAGCGCTCTGGAAACAGTCATCGACCCTACTCCGGCGTAGTTCGCCACGTCAGATAGAGTGACCCGCCCGGTATTACGGCGCTTGCGCGTTTTTTCCATGCTGATTTCCTGCCTGATTAAAATGTCTTGTCGGGTTAAAACCAGCCCTTCCTGACTGGCTTCGACAATACATTGCATTGTATATGGCTTATTCGGCGATAGCCAAAGCTCATAAAGTGGCAAATGATAGCGCTATCACAAATTTTGATAGCGCTATCAGGTAGCGCTATCAATTGCGATATCCATCACATTAATGACAGTGATAACTCTCTACTCTCAGGTTAACACTCATCGGGAGTCATCAATATCATGTTAAAAACCCTGTTAACGCCTGACGTCATTCAGGTGGTCAGCCAAGCCAGAGATTGGCGTGATGCCATCGCGATTTCATGTCAGCCGCTGATTGATAATGGCTCAATTGAAGCGCGTTATGTTGAGGCAATTTATCGCTCCCATGAAGCTATTGGCCCGTATTACGTGGTCGGGCCGGGGATTGCCATGCCACATGCCCGCCCGGAAGAGGGGGTAAATAAACTCTCTTTGGCATTAACCGTCATTACCGAGGGTGTCACTTTCAATGCACAAGAGAATGACCCGGTAAAACTGCTCATCGTGTTAGCCGCGACAGACAGTACCAGCCATATTGAGGCTATTTCTCAACTCGCTCAGTTGTTCGATAACGATAATGATGTACAAGCCTTACTAAATGCCAAAACGCAGCAGGATATTTTGTCGGTCATTGCGCGTTACTAATCATGGTATTGAGTTTGGATGATAATTTTAAGGGGAAAGAAAATGAAAATTACAGTGGTTTGCGGTAACGGTTTGGGCACCAGCCTGATGATGGAAATCAGCATCAAAAGTATTCTGAAAGAGTTGGCCGTCAGCGCGGAAGTGGATCATGTCGATCTAGGTTCAGCGAAAGGGACACCCAGTGATATTTTCATCGGCACCAAAGATATTGCTGAGCAATTAGTGGCGCAAGCCGTTGGCGGCAAGATAGTTGCGCTCGATAACATGATCGATAAGAAAGCCATGAAAGAACGTTTGTCTGTGGCATTAACTGAATTAGGCGCGCTGTAACTGGAGGCTGGCATGGATTTCTTTCGCTTTTTAATGAGTGATGTTCTCTCCGAACCGGCAGTACTGGTCGGTTTGATCGCTTTAATCGGCTTGATTGCCCAGAAAAAACCGGTGACCGAGTGCATTAAAGGCACCGTAAAAACCATCATGGGTTTTGTTATCCTGGGCGCAGGTGCGGGTCTGGTGGTTTCATCTCTGGGTGATTTTGCCAATATCTTCCAGCACGCTTTCGGTATCCAAGGCGTCGTGCCAAATAACGAAGCCATCGTCTCTGTGGCGCAGAAGAGTTTCGGTAAAGAGATGGCGATGATTATGTTCTTCGCTATGGTGATCAATATTCTGATCGCTCGCTTTACTCCATGGAAATTCATCTTCCTGACCGGTCACCACACCCTATTTATGTCAATGATGGTCGCCGTTATTCTGGCAACCGCCGGGATTAGTGGTGTGACACTGATTGTTATCGGTTCGCTGGTGGTTGGGGTGGCAATGGTGTTCTTCCCCGCGATTGCCCACCCTTACATGAAGAAGGTCACCGGCTCTGATGACGTGGCAATCGGCCACTTCTCTACCCTGTCTTATGTTCTGGCGGGCTTTATCGGCAGCAAATTCGGCAATAAAGAGCATTCAACCGAAGACATGAATGTGCCGAAAAGCCTGCTGTTCTTGCGTGATACACCGGTCGCTATCTCCTTTACCATGTGTATCATTTTCATCGTGACCTGCCTGTTTGCCGGGCCGGAAGTGGTGAAAAGCCTGAGCGGTGGCAAAAACTGGTTTATGTTCTCGCTGATGCAATCCATTACCTTTGCTGCGGGCGTGTACATCATCCTGCAAGGTGTGCGAATGGTTATTGCCGAGATAGTCCCCGCGTTTAAAGGGATCTCCGACAAATTAGTGCCTAACGCTAAACCTGCGCTGGATTGCCCGGTAGTCTTCCCATACGCGCCAAATGCGGTATTGGTCGGCTTCCTGAGCAGCTTTGCCGCGGGCCTTATCGGGATGTTCGCGCTCTATTTGATGAATATGACCGTAATTATCCCCGGTGTCGTACCTCACTTCTTCGTCGGCGCAGCCGCCGGGGTGTTTGGTAATGCCACAGGTGGACGCCGTGGCGCTATTTTAGGGGCGTTCGCTCAAGGTTTGCTGATTACCTTCCTGCCAGTGTTCCTGCTGCCAGTGCTGGGTGATATCGGTTTTGCTAATACCACATTCAGCGATGCTGACTTCGGTGCTTTGGGTATTTTGCTGGGTATTATTGTTAGATAATCAGTGAAATAGCGGTAAGAAAGCGGCCCCCCAATGTTAGGTTGATATCCTATATTGGGGGGCCGTTCTGTTTATAGCCGCTTCTGTTTAGACGCTTAGTTTTTACGATTGAACGACACGCTTTTTATCTGCGCATATACCCACTGACCTGGTTTCAGCCCCAGTTCATCGCGCGCCCAAGGGGTAATCCGCGCCCATAACCATTGGTCGCCAATCGCGAGTTTGACATCCACCTGCCCATCGACCTCAAGACATTCGGCTATTTTTACCGGCAAGATATTGCGGATACTGCTGTTTTGCGGTGGCTGCAACACTAACGAGACATCCGCTGCATTGATGCGAATACGCATTGAGCTACCCTCTGGCGCATCCAGCTTACTGACCCACAAGCGCTGATCAGCTAATGCCAGTGCGGTCATGGCATAGCGCTCATGATGACCAATCACACTCACCCGCAATATGCTGCTCGGCTCCTCGCGCTGCAACCAAGGGCGCAGTGCACTACTGGCCCACACCTCCTCCAGCCCGCCGACAGCGCGAACTTTACCGGCATCCATTACCACCACCTGATCCGCCAGCCGCAGGATCTCATCCATGCTATGGCTGACATACAAAATGGGGGTGTTTACATCTTGCGCCAGGCGCTCAAGATAGGGCAGCAGTTCGCGTTTGCGCGGTAGATCCAGCGAGGCCAAAGGCTCATCCATCAGCAGCAACTCAGGGGCTGTAAGCAGTGCGCGACCAATGGCCACTCGCTGTTTCTCACCACCGGACAGGGTTAGCGGAAAGCGGGTTAATAAGGGTTCGATACCCAGCAGACCGACAATCGCGTCAAACTGCCCGCGCATCGAGGGGGCCATGCCGTACTGCAAGTTGCCCCGCACCCGATAATGGGGGAACAGGCGCGCATCCTGAAAAACATAACCTACCCGGCGTTTTTCTGGCGGCAGATAAATTTGCTGCTCCACATCCACCAGTACCCGGCCATTGAGCACCACTTTCCCTTGCTGCGGCCGCGTCAGCCCACCAATCACATTGATTAGCGATGTCTTACCCGCACCGGACAAGCCAAAAATCGCGGTAATGCCCTGCGCCGGTAAATCCGTGGCCACCTGCAGGTGCAAATCACCCAGCTGTTGACTGAAATCCAGCTCTAGCATGGTGCCCCCATGCGCTTTTTACCCCACCGGGCCAGCCACTCGGAGAGCAGCAGTGACACCAATGACAAAATAATGGCGATAACACACAGCCGCGCCGCCGCAGCTTCCGCCCCGGGCGTTTCAATCAGCGTGTACATCGCCAGCGGGATGGTGCGGGTTTCGCCGGGAATATTGGACACGAAGGTGATGGTTGCGCCAAATTCCCCCAGCGAGCGGGCAAAGGAGAGCACGGTGCCGGCAATCACCCCCGGTAAAGAGAGCGGCAGCGTAATAGTGAAAAACACCCGCCACGGATTAGCGCCTAAGGTGCGGGCCGCTAACTCCAAACGGGTATCGACCGCCTCCAGCGCCAGCCGGATCGCCCTGACCATCAACGGGAAAGCCACCACCGCCGAGGCCAATGCCGCACCGCGCCAACTGAAACTGAAATTAATACCAAACCAGCTATAGAGCCATTCGCCAATAAAGCCGCGCCGGCCCATGCTGATCAGCAGCAAATAACCAATCACCACCGGCGGTAGCACCAGTGGCAAGTGAATGACGCTGTCTAACAACGATTTACCGGGGAAACGGCAGCGCACTAAAATCCATGCCATTAAAATACCTAATGGCAAACTGCACACCACCGCTACACCAGAAACCTTCAGGCTAAGAATAATGGCCTGCCATTCATACTCACTCAATATCATTAGCGTAGGGTAAATCCATAATTTTTGAAAATAGTCGCCGCCGCAGGGCTTTTCAGGTAATTATAAAAAGCAGTGACGGTCGGATTTTCATGATCTTTAACTATCGCCATTGGGTATTCAACCGGCTTATGACTGGCTTCCGGGAATATCCCCACAACTTTAACTTTCTTACTGGCTATCGCATCAGAGCCATAGACAATACCCAGTGGCGCTTCTGCCCGCTCGACCAGCGCCATTGCGCTACGAACATTGTTAGCACGGGCCATTTCTGGGGCTAAAGTTGACCAGGCCCCTAAATTCTCCAGTGACTCTTTGGCATAAATCCCGGCAGGAACATGGTCAGGATCGCCCACCGCTAAACGGCCGCCATCCAACAATTTTTTCCAGTCGGTTTTTTTATCAATGACCACTTTATCAATTTTGCTCTCTTGTGGCGCGATCAATACCAACTCATTGCCTAATAAAGTATAGCGCGTATTGGCAACAATTTGCTGTTTATCAATAGCATAATCCATCCATTGCTGATCTGCAGAGATAAAGAGATCCGCGGGCGCGCCCTGCTCAATCTGGCGTGCCAGGGTGGAGGATGAGGCGAAAGAGGCGACCACATCCACCTGCTGCTCTTTTTTATACTGCGCGGCAATATCTTGCAGTGCATTGGTCAACGAGGCAGCCGCAAAAACAGTAATGTTCTCTGCAGCGAACGCGGTGCTGGAAAATGTTGCCAGCAGTGCCGCACTCGCGACCCATTTACTCACTTTACCATATTGATTTTTCATGTTGTTCTCCGCATTAATGAGGCCGTTATATAGATTGAAATATAACGTAACATCAGCAGCAGGTCATGCGGTTTATCGGCAAGATGTGAGGTAACTTGAGTTGCAACCAGATGGGGAGAGATGAAGCGAAGCATAAAAACGAAAATGCCCAGCATTGAGGTGCCGGGCATTAAAATTCGGAGATCAGATTAGGAGCGTTCTTTGCTGTGGCCTGTTTTAGAGATGATGTTAAACACCTCTCCCAGCCCATAGATCATACCCAAAATCACTGCCATCACCACAGGTACCATGACCACGGCAAAAAGCAGACTTTTCAATAAATCTAACATGCCAGCCTCTCATTACTGCTTATTGAGCGATAACCTAGATTACCACAATAACTACCATCTATCATTTGCTGTAAATTATATCAGCAATAAGTGAATCCTGTTATTTTAACTAACAGCAAAAAAATGTAACCTGCCAAACGTGCGATCTGCCTATAAACAGGTAGTTAGAGCACGATAACTCTTTCCCGCTGGAGCAAAATAGACATGCAGGCCGAAATCCTACTGACATTAAAACTTCAGCAACGGCTGTTTGCCGACCCTCGACGCATTGCCTTGCTGAAACAGATACAGCACAGCGGATCTATCAGTCAGGGGGCAAAACTCGCCGGTATTAGCTATAAAAGTGCCTGGGATGCCATCAATGAGATGAATACCTTGGCGGAAGAGATATTAGTGGAGCGGGCAACCGGTGGCAAAGGTGGCGGCGGTGCGCATCTGACCCGTTACGGCGAGCGCTTAATCCAGCTTTATGATTTGCTCGAGAAGATTCAGCAAAAAGCGTTCGATACGCTGAAAGATGATTCGATGCCACTCGATAGCTTACTGGCCGCTATTTCCCGCTTTTCACTGCAAACCAGCGCCCGCAATCAATTTTTTGGCGCCGTCATTGAGCGCGACCACCAGCAGGTTCAGCAACACATCAATATTCTGCTGTCAGACGGTAAAACTCGTCTATCCGCAGCGGTGACCCAGCAGAGCGCCGATCGGCTACAACTTTCAACCGGCAAAGAGGTATTGGCGCTGATAAAAGCGCCCTGGGTGAAACTGGTCATTGATCAGGCACTGGCGGGTGCCGCAGATAACTCCCTTTCGGGGAGAGTTGCCAGCATCGAACCGGGCCACGATCACAGTGAAGTCATAGTGACCTTAACGGGGGGAGCCAGCCTCTGTTCGACGCAAAACAACAGTGAGTTACACCAACTGAATTTACGTGTCGGCAGCCCTGTTATTGCTCAATTCAATGCTGATCGCGTCATTATCGCGACACTTTGCTAAATAATTCAGCTCAGTTATTAGCCGTGAGTGTGGTATTGCTTATTGACAATCCGGCCCTTTCCGCTTATCCCTAACACTCATATTGTGTTGCAGAATGTGGGAAGGGTGATGTCTGAGTTGCATATATCGCAAGGTTGTTTTCGCCTAAGTGACACTCGGACACTCATCGTGCCGGAGTTATCTATCTCTGTTAGTGATAAAGAGCTGCCGGGCGATCACCAGCAATCCGGCGATAGTTGGGCATTTGTTGGTGCTAATGGCAGCGGAAAATCAGCACTCGCCAAAGCATTATCAGGAGAGCTAACCCTGCTAAACGGCAGCCGCCAGAGTGATTTTCGCCATACGGTGCGGTTGTCATTCGAGCAGCTCCAGCAGTTAGTCAGCGAAGAGTGGCAGCGCAATAACACTGACCTGCTCAGCGCAGATGAAGATGATACCGGGCGCACCACCGCTGAAATTATTCAGGAAGAGTGCCAGGATCCGCAGCGCTGCCAGCAGTTAGCCGAGCAATTTGGTATCAGCCACCTACTCTCACGTCGATTTAAATATCTCTCTACCGGTGAAACCCGCAAAACAGTGTTGTGCCGCGCACTGATGCCACAACCGGACCTGTTGATTCTGGATGAACCCTTCGATGGGCTGGATGTCACCGCCCGCGCACAACTAGCGGGCATGTTATCCACCCTCTCTGCGCAAGGTGTCACACTGGTTCTGGTACTCAATCGCTTTGATGATATCCCTGTTTTTGTGCAGTATGTCGGCGTGCTGGCGGAGTGCCATCTGACCCATAGCGGCCCACGACAACAAATTCTATCAGAAGCCCTGATAGCCCAACTGGCCCACAGTGAAAATCTGGATGGCTTGTTGCTTCCCGAAACAGAACACCCGCAGCAGCGCGGCTTACCACAAGATAACCCGCTGATTATATTGCGTAATGGGGTGGTGGAGTACAATGACCGCCCTATTCTGCACAATCTGAGTTGGCAGGTGAATCCCGGCGAGCACTGGCAAATTATCGGCCAGAACGGCGCGGGGAAATCAACCTTGCTCAGCTTGATTACCGGTGACCATCCACAAGGCTACAGCAATGATTTGACACTGTTTGGCCGCCGCCGTGGCAGTGGCGAAACCATCTGGGATATCAAGCGCCATATTGGTTATGTCAGCAGTAGCCTGCATTTGGACTATCGGGTCAGCTCCAGTTTGCGTAACGTCATTTTGTCCGGCTTTTTCGACTCTATTGGTATTTATCAAGCTGTATCTGACCGCCAGCAACAGTTAGCCGATGAATGGCTGGCCCTGTTGGGCTTCTCTGCCTCCGCCGCTAATCAGCCTTTCCATAGCTTATCCTGGGGGCAACAACGACTGGCATTGATCGCACGGGCGCTGGTTAAACATCCGGCACTCCTGATTCTTGATGAGCCATTACAAGGTTTAGATCCGCTCAATCGCCTGTTAGTCCGCCGTTTTATTGATGTGATGATCGGCGAGGGGGAGACGCAACTCCTGTTCGTCTCTCACCATGCGGAAGATGCACCGCAGTGCATAACTCACCGTCTAACCTTTATTCCTGAGGGTGATATCTATCACTATCGTCAAGAGAAGTTACCCCGCTAAATCGCCTATGTTATGATCTCTAGCGCCAGCCATTATCAGTGCTGATTGTGGGTAATGAACCATTCAATAAAGGGATTATTTATGTGGGGTATCCTGGCGGCTTCGCTGCTTTTTTTATCTATTAACCGGGTTCTTGCCCTGTTTCTCCTGGCCTCGTCACTGTCGATTGCCTTTTATCACGGCGTCCTGACACTGCCCTCAGCCGCATTTTTGCTGGTGACCCTGATCGTTGCGCTGCTACTAAATAGATACCGTCCGCAAAAATGGCTAGCTGTCGGGCTGGAAACCCTGCTGGTATTGGCCTCCATCGCGCTCTTGCTGCATCTGGTGCCCGGCTTTAATAATCTCAAAGTGCTGGATAACGTCACGGTAGGGCCGCTCAGCGCGCTATTCACCATGTACTACAACCTTGATAAAGCGCTGATCCCCTTTATTTTGCTGGCTTGCCTGCCCACTCTGTTTGTTGCCAAAAATCATCCATCAATGAGCCGAATGGGCTGGATTGGATTGATTGTCAGCATGCCTGCATTGCTGCTGTTGGCCGTCGCCTTGGGTGGCCTGAAGATTGAATTGCACACCCCAGCATGGATTGGCTCCTTCGTGGTCGCCAATCTCTTTTTTGTTTGTTTGGCGGAAGAAGCACTATTCCGTGGCTATTTGCAGCAGCGTTTGAGTCAGTGGTTAGGGAGCTATCCGGCATTGATCATCACCGCCCTGCTCTTTGGCGCAGTACATTTTGCCGGCGGCCCACTGTTAATGATATTCGCCACGCTGGCTGGTTTGATTTACGGCCTGGCATGGCTGTGGAGTGGTCGTTTATGGGTAGCCGTGGCATTCCATTTCGCATTTAATCTGCTGCACTTACTCTTCTTCACCTATCCACTCTATTTGCCGCAGTAGCATTGATTGGTAGCTTCCTTCCGAGCCGATCTGCGCGTTCAGCGCGGTATCGGCTCATAACATCACTAACTGGACATTCCTGCTAAATTGATGGATGGGAACGCTACCATTTCAGATATCATTGTCACCACCGAGATTTTTGTGATTTTTTATCTAACCTTGTTCATTCCGCACTATTTATGCTGCAACAGAGAATAAACTTGGATAAAATTGAGTGTAAACGATTCCATTATTGAGCGCAGATCACCTTTTCGCAGATAATGGCATGCTATCTTTCTTAGACCAAAGTCATTCGAGGAGACTTTTATGTACGTTCTGGTAACAGGTGGTAGCGGTTACATTGGCAGCCATACCTGTGTGCAATTGATTAAAACTGGTCATAAACCAGTGATCCTCGACAACCTTTGCAATAGCAAATCCAGCGTGTTAGATCGGATAAACTGCCTGACCGGCTATACACCTCAACTTTATCAGGGTGATATCCGTGATCGCGCCCTGCTTGACAAAATATTTGCAGCTCATCCTATTAGTTCCGTCATTCATTTTGCGGGCCTGAAAGCCGTGGGTGAGTCGGTCAGTAAGCCATTGGAATATTACAATAATAATGTCTACGGCACTCTGGTCTTGCTGGAGGCGATGCGCGCCGCTCAAGTCAAAAACTTTATCTTCAGCTCATCTGCCACGGTCTATGGCGATCAGCCGAAAATACCTTACGTCGAAAGCTTCCCAACAGGCTCCCCATCCAGCCCCTATGGCCGCAGTAAATTGATGGTTGAGCAAATTTTGCAAGATGTGCAACTGGCTGATCCACAATGGAATATGACGATTCTGCGCTATTTCAATCCGGTCGGCGCCCATCCGTCAGGGCTGATGGGTGAAGACCCGCAGGGCATCCCAAATAATCTGATGCCATTTATTGCTCAGGTTGCCGTCGGCCGCCGTGAATCACTGGCGATATTCGGTAATGACTACCCCACCCCTGATGGCACTGGGGTGCGTGATTACATTCATGTGGTCGATTTAGCCGATGGTCATGTGGTGGCGATGAAAAAACTCCACAATCAGCCCGGCGTACATATTTTCAATCTGGGTGCCGGTGTCGGCAGCAGTGTCCTGCAAGTGGTCGAGGCGTTTACCAAAGCTTGTGGCAAGCCGCTGGCCTACCACTTTGCCCCACGTCGCGAGGGCGATCTGCCCGCTTACTGGGCTGATTCGACCAAAGCCGCAGAACAGTTGGGCTGGCGCACCAGCCGCTCACTTGACGAAATGGCAGCCGATACCTGGCGCTGGCAATCCAACAATCCGCAGGGCTACCCCGATTAAGGTATTGTTATGACTGATTTTAACCCTGTGGATCATCCACATCGCAGATATAACCCACTGAGTGATCAGTGGGTGTTAGTCTCGCCCCATCGGGCCAAACGCCCATGGCAAGGCCAGCAAGAAGCCGCGGCGACGGAGAGCTTACCTGCGCACGATCCTGACTGTTTCTTATGTCCTGGTAATACCCGGGTGACGGGGGATGTCAATCCTGACTACACCTCCACCTATGTGTTTACCAATGATTTTGCCGCGCTAATGCCCGAGACCCCCGATGCGCCGCAGAGCGAAGATCCCCTGATGCGTAGCCAAAGCGCTCGTGGCACCAGCCGTGTTATTTGCTTCTCACCGGATCACAGTAAAACCCTGCCACAGCTGACCCTGCCGGCACTGGAAGATGTGATTCAGAGCTGGCAACAGCAGAGTGCCGAGTTGGGTAAAATTTACCCGTGGGTGCAAGTATTTGAGAATAAAGGCGCGGCGATGGGCTGCTCGAACCCCCATCCCCATGGGCAAATTTGGGCTAATAGCTTCCTGCCGAATGAGGCCGCGCGCGAAGACCGCCTACAGCGGGACTATTTTCAGCAACATCGGTCGCCCATGCTACTTGATTATGCCGAACGTGAGCGCCGTGACGGCAGCAGAACGGTGGTTGAAACCGAGCACTGGTTAGCGGTGGTGCCCTATTGGGCGGCATGGCCATTTGAAACCTTGTTGCTGCCAAAGGTGCAGATATTGCGCTTAGAGGATATCTCGGCAGCGCAGCGCGCCGATCTGGCTATCGCGCTGAAAAAACTGACTAGCCGCTACGACAATCTCTTCTCGTGCTCCTTCCCCTACTCAATGGGATGGCACGGCGCGCCCTATAGCATTAGTGGCACTGATAGCAGCAATGGTACTGATAACAGCGACAACAACGCGCACTGGCAGTTACATGCTCACTTCTACCCACCACTACTGCGCTCGGCGTCGGTACGTAAATTTATGGTGGGTTATGAAATGCTGGCCGAGACCCAGCGCGACCTTACAGCAGAGCAGGCGGCTGAACAGCTGCGGGCAGTCAGTGATGTTCATTATCGGGAAGGCGGAGTCAAATAATGAGTTTAAAACAGCATACCCAGGCTATTTTCCGCCAACAGTTTAACCGCGACGCTGAGGTAACCATTAAAGCGCCGGGCCGCGTCAATCTCATTGGCGAACATACCGATTATAACGACGGTTTTGTGCTGCCCTGCGCCATTGATTATGAAACGGTGATCAGCTGCGGTAAGCGTGATGACCGTCAAGTTCGGGTGATTGCCGCAGATTATGACAATCAGCAGGATATTTTCTCCCTTGATGCCCCAATCATTCCACACCCGGAGTACCGCTGGGCAGATTATGTGCGCGGCGTGGTGAAGCATTTGCAACTACGCCATGCCGATTTTGGTGGCGCGGATTTGGTGATCAGCGGCAATGTACCGCAGGGCGCGGGCCTTAGCTCATCGGCATCATTGGAAGTGGCGGTCGGTCAGGCGCTGCAATCACTCTACCAGTTGCCGCTCAGTGGCGTGGAGCTGGCACTGAATGGCCAGGAGGCTGAAAACCAGTTTGTCGGCTGTAACTGCGGCATCATGGATCAGTTGATCTCCGCACTGGGTCAGCAAGATCACGCGCTCTTGATCGATTGCCGCACACTGGAAACCCGCGCAGTGCCGATGCCGGCCAATGTCGCGGTGGTGATTATTAACTCCAATGTGAAACGGGGTCTGGTTGATAGCGAATACAACACCCGCCGTCAGCAGTGTGAAACTGCCGCCCGCTTCTTTGGGGTCAAAGCGTTGCGCGACGTCGATCCTAATCTATTTTTCTCCATTCAGGATGAGCTAGATCCGGTGGTCGCTAAACGCGCTCGCCATGTGATTACCGAAAATGAGCGCACGCTGGCCGCCGCCACTGCACTGGCCGCTGGTGACTTGAAATTGATGGGGCAATTGATGCAGGAGTCTCATATTTCGATGCGTGATGATTTCGAGATCACAGTTCCACCGATCGATAGCCTGGTGGATATTGTTAAATCGGTGATTGGGGAGCAAGGTGGTGTTCGTATGACTGGCGGTGGTTTTGGCGGCTGTATTGTCGCGCTAATGCCAACATCGCTGGTCGAGCAAGTTCGAGCTACCGTCGCGCGCGAGTATCCGGCACATAGCGGCGGCAGGACAGAAACCTTCTACGTATGTCAGGCCTCACAAGGAGCGGGTTTATGCTGAAAAACGACGCTGCATCGCCAGGCAGTGTTGACCAGTTAGCACCGGATGGTCACCCCTTTGTCATGACCGAGTTGCGCAATAAGTCAGGTGTGAGCGTGACGCTGATGGACTGGGGTGCTACCTGGCTATCGGCGATACTGCCGCTGCCAGCGGGCGAAAAACGCGAACTGCTGCTGGGTTGCCAAACCCCCGCTGACTACTTGCAGCAGGCGGCATACCTCGGCGCCACGGTTGGTCGCTATGCAAATCGGATTGCTAACGCGCAAATCACCCTGGAGGGGCAAAACCTGCAACTGATACCGAATCAAGGCCCTCACCAGCTTCATGGTGGCCCAGAGGGGTTCCATGCCCGCCGCTGGCAAAAGGTTAAGCAGGATGAGAAGCAGGTCACCTACCAACTGCATTCGCCTGATGGTGATCAGGGTTTCCCCGGCAATCTGACCGCTGAAGTGCAGTATCTGTTAACCGAAGATAATCGATTGGAGATCCACTATCAGGCGCAGGTGGATAAGGCCTGTCCAGTGAATCTGACCAATCATGCTTACTTCAATCTTGATGGCGAAGGGCGTGATGTTCGCGCGCACCGTTTACAGCTGTTTGCCGACCGCTATTTACCCGTCGATAGTGATGGTATCCCAACAGGCGGGTTGGCGAATGTTGAGAAAACCGGCATGGATTTCCGTCAGCCGAAAACATTGGCGCGCGACTTCCTGCAAGATCGTTGCCAACAGCGGGTGAAAGGGTATGACCATGCTTACCTGTTACACCGCACCTGTGGTGCCACAGAGAGCCCGGCGGCCCATTTGTGGTCATCTGACCATCGCGTACAGATGAGTGTCTACACCACAGCTCCGGCGTTGCAGCTGTATAGCGGCAATTTCCTTTGTGGTACGCCATCACGCAATGGCGGAACTTACGCCAACTACACCGGTGTTGCACTAGAGAGTGAATTCCTGCCGGATAGCCCGAATCACCCCGAATGGCCACAACCAGATTGCTGGCTAAAACCGGGGAAAACCTATCGCGCGACCACTGTTTATCATTTTATCGCCTTGTAACTTTTTTTATATGCGGCCGCCAACTACGCTTAATGGCATCTGTCAGGCGGCCGGTTCCGCTGTTGCCTGCCCTTTCAGACGCCAAAATAGCTTATAACCCGTGGTTAAATAAAGGGAATCCCTATGCGTCTAACTACCTTATGGTTGCTCTCAGCAGGCTTGTTGCTAAATGCCAATGTAATAGCAGCAGATACGGCTAAGACGCCCTCACCCGCTCAAGCCGCGCAGCAACAGAAAATGACCGATTGTAATAAGCAGGCAGCCACAAAATCGCTAAAAGGGGATGAGCGGAAGAGCTTCATGAGTCAATGCCTGAAAGCACAGCCTGCGCCAGATGCAAAAGCTCTGACGCCACAACAGCAGAAAATGAAAAGCTGTAATGCCGAAGCCGCAACCAAAGCACTAACAGGCGATGAGCGCAAAACCTTTATGAGTACTTGCCTGAAAAAAGCGGCCTAACCCCTCGGATAACACTCACTATAGCCAAAGTCATTGGCATCGCAGGTAAACGTGCCCCTGCGGTTCCAAGGGCAGATTGTATTTCGCAGAATCGATTCAACTAACGCCCTTACGTTAACGCAAAAAATTGGTTATGGTTAAACACAAACGATTGCTGTTAGCGGCAATCCGGCAATATAATGATAATAGTTATCATTGAATCATTTGAGGAGTTCGAACTATGGCAGTAACAAAGCTGGTTCTGGTACGTCACGGCGAAAGTCAATGGAACAACGAAAACCGTTTCACCGGTTGGTATGACGTTGATTTATCTGAGAAGGGCCGTACTGAAGCAAAAGCAGCGGGCAAGCTGTTAAAAGACGAAGGCTTCGCTTTTGATTTCGCTTACACCTCAGTGCTCAAACGCGCTATCCACACTTTGTGGAGCATTCTGGATGAGTTGGATCAAGCCTGGTTGCCAACAGAAAAAACCTGGAAGCTGAATGAGCGTCATTACGGCGCGCTGCAAGGTTTGGATAAATCAGAAACTGCGGCTAAATACGGCGATGACCAAGTTAAACTGTGGCGTCGCGGCTTTGCTATCACGCCACCAGCACTGGACAAAAGTGATGAGCGCTTCCCAGGCCATGACCCACGTTATGCAAAATTAACCGATGCAGAGCTGCCGACCACTGAGAGTCTGGCGCTGACTATCGATCGCGTTATCCCTTATTGGGAAGAGGTGATCAAACCACGCATTGCCAGCGGCGAGCGCGTTATCATCGCCGCCCACGGTAACTCTCTGCGTGCTTTGGTAAAATATCTCGATGATCTGAATGAAGAAGAGATTCTTGAGCTGAACATCCCAACTGGCGTGCCATTGGTGTATGAGTTTGATGAAAACTTCAAACCAATCAAACACTACTATCTGGGCAATGCTGAAGAGATCGCAGCTAAAGCGGCTGCGGTTGCCAATCAGGGCAAAGCAAAGTAATTATCCCTGATTAGCGCCATTAAAAAACCCCCGTTCATCATTGATGCCGGGGGTTTTTATTTGCCTGCCTAATCATTTGCATCGGCGGTTTGTTTGACGGCAGACAGCGCTTACTGGCGGCGTGCCTTCACTGCGCTGGCCAGTTGGCGTAGTAACACTTCGGTATCTTCCCAGCCAATACAGGCATCGGTGACACTCTTGCCGTAAGTCAGTGGCTCACCACTTTCAAGATTCTGATTGCCTTCCACCAGATGGCTCTCAATCATCACGCCCATAATGGATTTCTCACCCTGAGCAATCTGGCGGCAAACATCAGTCCCGACTTCCATCTGCTTTTTGAATTGCTTACTGCTGTTGGCATGGCTGAAATCAATCATTATCTGTGGTTCAAGGCCCGCTTTGCTTAGCCCCTCTTTAACCGCCACAACATGTGCGCTGCTGTAGTTTGGCTCTTTACCGCCACGTAAAATGATATGGCAATCACCATTACCGGCGGTATTGACTATCGCTGAATGGCCCCATTTGGTCACAGACAGGAAGCAGTGTGGCGCACTGGCGGCATTAATTGCATCAATGGCGACTTTAATCGTGCCATCAGTGCCATTTTTAAATCCAACCGGGCAAGAGAGGCCCGACGCCAGCTCACGATGAACCTGAGACTCAGTAGTACGGGCGCCAATAGCCCCCCAGCTCATCAGGTCAGCCAGATATTGCGGGGTGATCATATCCAAAAACTCACCCGCCGCCGGTAAACCGCTATCGTTAATATCCAGCAGCAACTTACGGGCGATACGCAAACCGTCATTGATGTCGTAGCTACCATCCATATGCGGATCGTTAATCAGACCTTTCCAACCCACCGTGGTACGCGGTTTTTCAAAATAGACTCGCATCACCACTTCCAGCTCGCTTTGCAGCTCTTCGCGCAGCGCCAGCAAACGGGTGGCGTACTCTTTTGCCGCCTGAGTATCATGAATTGAGCATGGGCCAATCACCACCAACAGACGGTCATCATTTGCGCGCAAAATATTGTGAATCGCTGTGCGGGTCTTGGATACGGTTTCTGCGGCATTTTTGCTGGCAGGAAACTTCTCTAACAGGGCAACAGGGGGCAGGAGTTCCTTAATTTCATTAATCCGTAGGTCATCATTCAGGTAATTCATAGCTTTTCCATTAAGTCTTGTGACGATCATCGCACAACGTCTATCTGTACCAATATAGTTGAACCAATTTAGCTGGTGAATTGAACGCTGTAAATCTACTTTGTCGCTTTAAATGTTGAACACGGATTAACCTGAGTTAAAGCCAGTAAGGCAAACTCGCCCCTAAGACCTATACTCAACAACAATTTTATCGGCGTAGTTAATTCACAGCTTGAATCCAACTCTACCAGCGTTAACATAAACAAACTGTTACCAGCACCTATCTCATGGTCAAAGGATAAACATGGCAGCATCCTCACTTTTCCCACCAAACAGCAATAGCAAACGTCTGCTGATCGCCTTCACTGTCACTACCCTGTTTATGATAGTCGAAGCTATTGGTGGCTGGTTATCCGGCTCTCTGGCGCTGCTGGCGGATGCGGGGCACATGCTGACTGACTCTGCTGCATTATTCATCGCGTTGATGGCCGTACACTTTTCGCAGCGAAAACCCGACTCCCGCCATACCTTTGGCTATTTGCGACTGACGACGCTGGCCGCTTTTGTGAACGCCGCCGCATTACTCTTGATAGTCGTGCTGATTGTCTGGGAGGCCGTCCAACGCTTCGTCTCCCCCCATGAAGTCATGGGCGTGCCGATGTTAATCATCGCCATTGCAGGGCTACTGGCGAATATCTTCTGCTTCTGGATACTTCATCGGGGTGAGGAAGAGAAAAATATCAATGTGCGCGCTGCGGCCCTACATGTCTTGGGGGATTTATTAGGCTCAGTCGGGGCGATCATCGCCGCCATCGTGATCCTAACCACCGGCTGGACGCCAATCGACCCTATTTTGTCAGTATTGGTCTCTGCGTTAGTGCTACGTAGCGCCTGGCGGCTACTGAAAGAGAGTTTCCATGAATTGTTGGAAGGCGCGCCGCAGGAGATTGATATCGCGAAACTGCGCCAAGGCCTATGTACTGACATATATGAAGTGAGGGATGTCCATCACGTTCATCTATGGCAAGTCGGTGACCAGCGGCTTATGACGCTGCATGTGCAGGTGATCCCCCCAAGGGATAATGATGAATTGCTGCAACGTATTCAGCACCATTTATTGCATCACTACAATATTGGTCATGCCACCATTCAAATGGAGTATCAGGGCTGCGAAACCCCCGACTGCTCAATTAATCAGGCGACTCCGGCAGGGGGGCATCACCACCATCATCACTGAGGCCAACAGTCAGGCCGTAGGCTCCACACAGGGAAACCTACGGCCTGATTAATGCTACCCAGCAAAAAGCTATTGAACTGAAATATTACTTACCTTGGACCGACAGCGGGCGTGAATGATTTCGCGCCGCACTCTTCATCCACAACCACGAACCGTTCAGGGCAATCAGCGTCAGTATTACGTACTCCAGCGCCATGGCGTACACCCCTTGATAGGCGAATATTGCGACACTGATCACGTCAATCACCACCCAAATCAACCAGTTTTCAACATATTTGCGGGTCATCAGGATCATTGCCACAATGGACAAGACCATCATGGTGGAGTCCCAGAAGGGGAAAGCATCAGGTTGCAACTCAGGCATTTGCACATTGGCACCTAAGCTCTGCATCACCGTCACAGCCACCCGAGTCAACCAGGCAAATACGCTATCAATATGCAGTGTCATCAAGGTGATACCGGCGATGCAGACCGCCGCCCAACCCAATGCCTTGGGCAAAGATAGCCAGCGGATCTTCAACTCAGCCTGATTATCGGGGGTCTGTTTGCTCCAGGCATACCAGCCGTAAATATTGGCGACGAAGAAGAACAGCTGCAATAACAAGCTGGCATAGAGCTGGATCTGGAAGAAAATCACCGCGAACAGTGTCACGTTAATCAAACCAAACAGATAGTTGATGATCTTCTCTTTGCTGGCAAACCAGATGCACAGCAACCCAAACAGCGTACCAATCGCCTCAATCCATGAAAGGTCATAACCGCCCGCACCCAGCGGAATATGCACCAATATATTGCTTGTACTGAAGAGATCCATTTGGCGTCCTTTTAGCTGTCACCCATCGTATTTGAAGTTGCAGGGGTGTTGACCACGCGCCCTCACCCGAATCACTTACTGATGTAAACTCATCGGGATTCTCTTGTTGCCGCCTACCTGCAACGCCAAATTTTTTGGGTATAAATAATTTTTGGTATAAATAATAAGTGTTAAGGCCATTTAATCGAATTCACAACTTAAGCATTGCCTTTGATTTGCAACTTCAATTGGTTGGCAAAATCCAACATACGATTTAGCGGTATCAGCGCCTGCTGACGCAACGCTTCATCAACATCTATCTCATGCATCACCCCGCCCTGCTCCAGCCCTTCAGCAATGGCTCTGAGGCCGTTCATCGCCATCCACGGACAATGGGCGCATGTTCTGCATGTCGCGCCTTCGCCTGCGGTTGGCGCTTCAAATAACTCTTTATCCGGGCAAGCCTGCTGCATCTTGTAAAAAATGCCGCGATCGGTTGCGACGATCAATTTCTGCTGCGGCAAGGTTTTTGCCGCCTGAATCAGTTGGCTGGTTGAACCAACAGCATCCGCCATATCGACGATCGCCTGAGGAGACTCCGGATGGACCAGCACCGCCGCGTCAGGGTGCAGGGCTTTCATACGGGCCAGTGCCTGGGTTTTAAACTCGTCATGGACGATACAGGCCCCCTGCCAGCATAAGATATCTGCCCCACTCCTCTTCTGCACGTAGTTGCCCAAATGGCGGTCGGGCGCCCAGAGGATTTTCTCGCCCAAGCTATCGAGATGCTCGATCAACTCAACAGCAATACTCGAGGTGACCACCCAGTCAGCTCTGGCCTTTACTGCCGCCGAGGTATTGGCATAGACCACCACGGTGCGATCTGGGTGGCTATCACAGAAGGCGGCAAATTCATCAATCGGGCAACCTAAATCCAGCGAGCACTCGGCATTCAGGGTGGGCATCAATACTCGCTTCTCTGGATTGAGAATTTTGGCCGTCTCCCCCATAAAGCGCACGCCGGCGACCAATAGGGTCGAAGCCGGATGAGTATTGCCAAAGCGCGCCATTTCGAGGGAATCAGCGACGCAGCCACCGGTCTCTTCTGCCAATGCCTGAATTTCGGGATCGGTATAATAGTGAGCGACTAACACAGCATCGCGTTGCTTCAGCAGTGTTTTGATTTTCTCACGGTAAAAGGCTTTTTCATCCGCATCCAGAGGGACTGGACGTGGTGGGAAAGGGTAAATAGCCGCATTCACATCAAAAATTTCGCTCATCGCTCACATCTCTGTTGCCAATCATTCCGACGCCACCAACCATTGCTGACTGCCAGTAGAATTGGTTTGTTTTTTATCCTAAACAAAATAACCAATATTTAGCGAAAAGTCGCTCGATATTGTCCGATAATGGCAAAAATGTTTAATGGAGTTAAAAGTGAGGTGAAAAATAGAGTGATAGAAGAGCGGTAGGAAGATTATAGAGATGATATTTGGGGGCTGGAAGTAAAAATATAAATTGGGAGCTTGGGAGGAGTATGGTTCAGGCGACATAAACATAATGGTGGGCCGTGCGGGATTCGAACCTGCGACCAATTGATTAAAAGTCAACTGCTCTACCAACTGAGCTAACGGCCCATTATGTTTTGTTACTGACTAACAATTCGATGCTCATCGTGCGGGATTACTCGTCCTGCGGACTCGCCCTTCGGGTCAACGCTAGCGCGTTGCTGTCTCGCTTCGCTCGGCTCGAACCTGCGACCAATTGATTAAAAGTCAACTGCTCTACCAACTGAGCTAACGGCCCATTATGTACTTACTGCTTAATGACAATTCGGTATTCGTGGTGCGGGATAACTGTGCTGCTACATAATGGTGGGTCGTGCGGGATTCGAACCTGCGACCAATTGATTAAAAGTCAACTGCTCTACCAACTGAGCTAACGACCCATTATGTATTTACTGCTTAATGACAATTCGATATTCGTGGTGCGGGATAACTATGCTGCTACATAATGGTGGGTCGTGCGGGATTCGAACCTGCGACCAATTGATTAAAAGTCAACTGCTCTACCAACTGAGCTAACGACCCATTATGTATTATTACTTGATGACAACGCGGAGTCTGTCGTGCGGAACTGCTCGTCTTGCAAAGGTAATGGTGGGTCGTGCGGGATTCGAACCTGCGACCAATTGATTAAAAGTCAACTGCTCTACCAACTGAGCTAACGACCCATTACCGGTACTACTGACGATAATTTCCTGCTGCCTTAACGTTTTACAAGTTGTCTTGGCAACGGCGGCATATATTACTAATTTCTCTTCACAGTGCAACTTAAATTTCTGTTGAGGCGTCTAACTGCTTGTTCTTCGCTCGCCAAAGCCCAGAAATTAGTCAATATGACCAATTCCTGGACTCGAAAAAGGCTAAAGAGCAGATAAACGTTTCTGTGCCTGTTTAGCAGCATCAGTATTAGGATATTGCTTGATCACTTGTTGATAAACCGCCTTCGCTTTATCGCTTTGGCCTTTATCCTGCATGATCACCCCAACTTTAAACATCGCTTCTGAACTTTTTGGAGACTTGGGATAATTTTTCACTACAACAGCATAATAATATGCAGCATCGTCTTTCTTACCTTTGTTGTAATACAACTGCCCTAGCCAGTAGTTGGCATTAGGCTGGTAAGTCGACTTTGGATACTGTTTCACAAAACCTTGGAAAGCAGTGATCGCTTGATCGTATTGCTTTTTCTCAAGAGCCAAGGAAACAGCCGCATTATAATCGCTGTTTTCATCACCAGTACTTGCCGCAGGAGCCGCTGTAGTAGCTATTGTCCCTGCCGCAGCAGTATCGGAACTTCCAGTCGCTGCATTAGCTGACGCAGCAGCATCAGCCGCAGGCGCGGCTGTTGAAGCCCCCTGACCACCACTCAGACTATCCATCTGCTGGTAGATCTGTTTTTGCCGCTCAACAATTTGATTGAGCTGGTACTGATTTTCTTGGATCTGACCGCGTAAACTATCAACATCGCGTTGCGAATCAGACAGTTGTTGCTGAAGTTGAGTTAATAGCTGGCTGTGAGCGTTGGAAATACGCTCAAGTTGAGTGACCCGATCTTCTACCGAGCCGGAGCCGACATTACTGATTGGCGCTTGGGCAGTAGCGGCCCATGGGACCGCTACGCCAACCAGTAACGACAGACCCACCAAGTGACGTCTGAAGTTACTGTTCATGCGATTCTCTTAGTAAACCAGAACTGCACGACGGTTTTTAGCGAACGCTGCTTCGTCATGGCCCAGTACTGCTGGTTTCTCTTTACCGTAAGAAACGATAGAGATCTGGTCAGCAGAAACGCCTTTACCTTGCAGATACATCTTCACTGCATTAGCACGACGCTCGCCCAACGCGATGTTGTATTCTGGCGTACCGCGTTCATCCGCGTGGCCTTCAACAACAACTTTGTAAGATGGGTTGCTACGCAGGAATGCAGCATGTGCATCCAGCATTTGAGCGAAGTCAGAACCGATATCGTATTTATCGAAACCGAAGTAAACGATATTGTTCTTTTGCAGTTCTTGCATCTGAAGACGTGCTTGCTCTTCGGAAGACAGGTTGCTGCCGTTTTCTGTACCAGTGCCAGCGCCCATGCCAGATTGGTCATTATTTGCGCTTTTGTTAGAACTACACGCAGCTACAGCCAGAACTGGCAAAGCCAACATTAGCCCTTTTAGCACTTTGTTCAGTTGCATCTCTTTGATCCTTTTATAGTTTGCCATACATACGTATTTACACATGCATCACAGATACGGCGACCAGGCAGGAAATTTGACCTGTCCATCAGTTGCCGGAAGACGCGCTTTGAAACGCCCATCAGTCGAGACCAGCTGTAACACGGCTCCCAGCCCTTGTGTCGAGCTATAGATAACCATGGTGCCGTTAGGCGCGATACTAGGCGTTTCATCCAGGAACGTGTCCGTTAATACTTGAACGGCTCCCGTTACTAGATCCTGTTTGGCGATGTGTTGCGCCCCACCATTGGAACTAACCAATACCAGGAACTTACCATCAGGACTCACATCTGCGTTCTGGTTCTGAGAACCTTCCCACGTGATTCGCTGTGGCGCACCGCCATTAATATTCACTTTATACACTTGTGGACGACCGCCCTGATCCGAGGTATAGGCCAGATTTTGGCTATCCGGGAACCAGCTTGGTTCTGTGTTATTGCTACGGCCATCAGTAACCTGGCTGATTTGGCCAGAAGCTAAGTCCATAACATACAAGTTCAGGCTACCGCTTTTAGATAACGCGAAGGCCAGTTTAGTCCCGTCCGGTGAGAAGGCTGGTGCGCCATTATGACGTGGGAATGAAGCCACTTGTCTGATTGCACCATTTGCCAGCGTCTGGATAACCAGTGCTGATTTACCACTCTCGAAAGTGACATAAGCAATTTTGCTACCATCTGGAGACCAGGCTGGTGACATCAAAGGTTCAGGAGAGCGGTGAACCACAAACTGGTTGTAGCCATCGTAATCAGAAACCCGCAATTCATGTGGGAATTTACCGCCGTTCGTCTGCACGACATAAGCAATACGGGTGCGGAAAGCACCTTTAATCCCGGTCAGTTTTTCAAATACTTCATCACTGGCAGTATGCGCGGCATAACGTAACCATTGCTTGGTTACTTTATACTGGTTTTGCGCCAAAACGCTACCTGCAGCACCAGAAGTATCGACTAACTGGTAAGAAACGACATAACTGCCATCGGCACTCGGTTGAACCTGACCAACAACAACGGCATCAATACCCAATGCCGTCCAGGCCGCAGGCGTGACTTCAGCCGCAGTGGAGGGCTGTTGTGGCATGCGAGCTGCGTCAATAGGGTTAAACTTACCACTGTTACGTAAATCCGCGCCAACAATAGCGCCAATCTCTTCAGGTGGTGTGCCCGGCCCCATCCATTTGAATGGAACGACTCCAATTGGGCGCGCAGAGTCTACCCCTTGGGTAATCTCAATTCGAACTTCTGCGTGTAATACAGACGCCCATAAAACTAAAAAGCCTAGCGCTACTCGAAATGCCTGCTTCATCTTGTCTCCCTTATCCGAGCGGGATGCCCGCGATAATTAGCAGAATTTTAACAAACCAACGCAAACAAAACTACATAATCCACTGGTCGATTAACACTATTATCCACTGCCAATCAAACTTTATTGCGGTTTAAAATCAAGTGGAACATTCTTAAACACTTCATAAACATCCTGGCTTGGCGGTTTAGGTATTTTAGCCAGTTTTGCCGCGGCAATAGCAGCCTGACACAGTGCCGGGTCGCCACCTTCCGCTTTAACATCAATTAATAGACCATCTGGTGCTAATTTAATTCGCAGATTACAGGTACGGCCTTTGTAAAGATCTGCATCATAAAATTTACTTTGGATTGCAGCGGTTACCTGGCCCAGATAGCCACTGATATCACCCGCTGATGCCCCACTCTTCTTGCCACCACCTTTACCTGCGGCGGCAGCACCTGCGCCTGAACCACTTTTCGGTGCATTCTTGGAGTTTGCCAGGCCACCAAACAGATCATCTACGTCTGTTGTGGCAGCCGCAGCTTCTGCGGCAGCTTTTTTCTCAGCATCTGCGGCCGCTTTCTTTTCAGCAGCATCGGTTGCGGCTTTTTCAGCAGCTTCTGCGGCCTTCTTCGCATCAGCATCGGCTTGTTTCTTCGCCGCGGCCGCTACAGCAGCCTCTTTTTTGGCTTCAGCTTCCGCTTTTTTCTGCGCGTCAGCCTGCGCTTTCACGATTTTGTCTGCTTCCGCTTTGGCCTGAGCCGCTGCGGCCTCAGCCTGTTTCTGCTCTTCTTTCGCTTTTGCAGCAGCGGCGGCGGCAACTTTCTGTTGCTCAGCGGCCTGTTTTTGCTGCTCAGCGGCTTGTTTTTTCTGTTCTTCAGCCGCCTGCTTGGCATCTTCTTGCGCTTGCAGACGCTCTTTTTCCAACTCTTTCAGGCGCTGTTGTTCTGTGGCCTGTTTTTGCTGTAACTCTTCCGCTTGTTGTTCGGCTTTCTTCTGGCGTTGCTGTTCTGCGCGTTTAGCATCCGTCTGCTGCTGTTGCTGACGGTTATACTGTTCTGTCACCGCGCCCGGATCGACCATGACGGCGTCGATAACTTCGCCACCAGCACCACCGCCGCCCATTTCAGTCGTCTGCGTCAGAGAGCCCCAAATCAACAGGGCAATCAATACGATATGCAGAACCACCGAAACTATAATGGCGCGATTCAGCTTATCATTTTGCTCGGTTGCCTTACCCACGCTCGATTTCCACACTCGATGTCCGCGCTCTATTTCTAAAAAACGGAACTGCTAAAAACAGGGTATCTACTGACTGGATTCACTAGCAATCTAGCCAATATCAACACAAATTTATATCGGTTGAGTCATTAAGCCCACCGATGTCACGCCAGCCTGATGCAGCATATTCAGGGCCTTGATGATTTCATCATAAGGGACCTCTTTTGCGCCGCCAATCAGGAATACGGTTTTCGGATTCGATTTCAATCTCGCCTGAGCTTCCGCCACCACTTGTTCTGAGGGCAGTTGCTCCATCCGCTGATGATCAATCACCAGCGAATATTGCCCCACACCTGACACTTCGACAATCACCGGTGGATTATCATCACTTGAGACGGTTTTTGAATCCGTCGCATCAGGCAGGTCCACTTCAACGCTTTGCGTGATAATCGGCGCTGTCGCCATAAAAATCAGCAATAGCACCAGCAAGACGTCAAGCAAGGGAACAATGTTAATTTCAGACTTAAGCTCGCGACGTTTACGACCACGTACTCGCGCCATACAACCCCCTACTTATTTGCTATCAGCGCTGGCAAAAGCCTGACGATGCAGAATAGCAATGAACTCTTCCATGAAGTTGTCATAGTTTTGTTCAAGTTTATTCACGCGCTGATTCAGACGGTTATAAGCCATAACCGCAGGGATGGCTGCAAACAGACCGATTGCCGTAGCAATCAGTGCTTCAGCAATACCCGGTGCGACCATCTGCAATGTTGCCTGCTTTACCGCACCCAGAGAAATAAAGGCGTGCATAATCCCCCATACTGTACCAAACAGGCCAATATACGGACTGATGGAACCGACAGTACCAAGGAATGGAATATGAGTTTCCAGCGCTTCTAATTCACGGTTCATTGAGATGCGCATCGCACGGGAAGCGCCGTCAATCACGGCCTCAGGTGCGTGGCTGTTTGCACGGTGCAAACGGGCAAACTCTTTAAAACCAGAATGGAAGATCTGCTCGGAGCCGCCAAGCGTATCGCGGCGGGCCTGGCTTTCCTGATACAGGCGAGATAACTCAATGCCGGACCAAAATTTATCTTCGAAGGCTTCCGCATCGCGGGTGGCAGCATTCAGAATACGCGTTCGCTGAATGATGATCGCCCATGAAGCAATAGAAAAGCCCATCAAAACCAGCATGATAAGCTTAACAAATAGGCTTGCCTGCAGGAATAAATCCAGAATGTTCATGTCAGCCACTACTTAAACTCCGCGACAATAGACTTAGGAAGCGCTCTTGGCTTCATTTGGTGTGGATCGATACATGCGATCAATACTTCTGCACTACTCAGAAGATTGCCATGTGAGTCGAGAATTCGTTGAGCAAACGTGAGAGAAGCCCCACGCATTGCGGTAATTTCACTCTGAACTTCCAGCATATCATCAAGACGTGCAGGTGCCAGATATTCTACCGTCATGCGGCGGACAGCGAAAGCGACATGCTCACTGAGCAATTGCTGCTGGTGGAAATTGCGTTGGCGCAACATTTCTGTGCGCGCCCTTTCGTAAAAGGCAACGTAGCGTGCATGGTAAACCACGCCACCAGCATCGGTGTCTTCAAAATAGACACGTACTGGCCATCGAAACAACGTATTACTCACTCTACTTCCCAGTAATGCAATTAACGGACACACTATACTGAAGAGCGTTACGCTTTGGAATCACTTGCGAGAATAGAACGAAAATAATTATGGGCCAGGCGGCCCATAAGGAGAGATTTTGTGCAGATTAGGCGATATAGGTTGAGATTAAGCGAAAAAGTAGAATAATCCCGCGCCCAAGATCACAATTGCTGGAAGTGGTGAGAAAAAAGCGCGCAGCCACACCCGTTTAGGGCGAAAACCTACACCATGAATCACACCAGTACACACTGCCCACACGATAAACACCTCTTGCCACACTTCAAGTGAGCTGGTTGCCGCCGCGAAACGCGAAGGGTCCCAAAACACACAGAAAGCCACAGCAAACGCGAGCAGCAGTGAAAGGGCCCTAAGCGGGCCCTTATCCATTAACTCATATAACTTATCGGACAACATCGTCTTCGCCATTTTTAGCGGCTTTCTCGGCTGCATTGGCTTCACTCTGCTCCAGCGCCAGAGCAGTAATGATACCAAAGGAGCAGGCCAGAAGTGTCCCTAGAATCCAGGCAAAATACCACATGCTTTATGCTCCTTAGTACAGTGAATGCTTGTTGTTTTCGATAAAGTCTTTATCAATGCGCCCGAACATTTTGTAGTAGCACCAGCTGGTGTACAGCAAGATGATAGGCACAAAGATGATTGCAACAATGGTCATCACTTGTAGTGTCAACAGGCTGGATGTCGCATCCCACATTGTCAGACTGATATTTGGCACTGTGCTTGACGGCATAACAAATGGGAACATGGTGACCCCGGCAGTCAAAATCACACAGGCAATGGTCAGTGATGAGAACAGGAAGGCCCAAGCCCCTTTTTCAAAGCGCGACAGCAAGATAGTAAACAGTGGCAGAATCACCCCAAGAGCAGGCAGCGCCCACAGGCTTGGGTACTTGTTGAAGTTAATCAACCACGCACCGGCCTGATGTGCCACTTCTTTGCGCATCGGGTTAGATTGAGCTGCTGTATCTAACGCTGAGGTAATAACAAAACCATCAATGCCATTAACTAACCAGATACCGGCCAGCAGGAAGGCAACCGCCATCACCAAGGCAGAGATCTGCGCGGCAGCGCGGGAACGCAGATGCAGCTCGCCGCGGGTACGCATTTGCAGATAGGTTGCCCCTTGCGTGACCAGCATGGTTAAGCTGACCACCCCCGCCAGTAGGCCAAACGGGTTCAGCAACTGGAAGAAGTTACCGGTGTAGAACAGGCGCATGTAGCTATCCATATGGAAGGGCACGCCTTGCAGCAAGTTACCGAACGCCACACCGAACACCACCGCAGGGACGAAGCTACCCGCAAAGATGCCCCAGTCCCACATGTTGCGCCAGCGGTTATCTTCCACCTTGGAGCGGTAGTCAAAACCGACCGGGCGGAAGAATAACGCAGCCAACACCAGAATCATCGCAATATAGAAGCCGGAGAATGCGGCGGCATACACCATTGGCCAGGCGGCAAACAGCGCCCCACCTGCGGTTATCAACCAAACCTGATTACCATCCCAGTGGGGGGCAATCGAGTTAATCATAATCCGACGTTCTGTATCATTCTTACCGATGATCCGCAGCAGAATACCGACACCCATATCGAAACCATCGGTGACTGCGAAACCAATCAGCAGCACACCGATCAGCAGCCACCAGATAAATCGTAATACTTCATAATCAAACATAAGTGGACTCCTGTTTACCGTGCTTCCTGCACTGGTGCAGTCGGCTGTTCAAAATGATAGCGGCCAGTTTTCAGGCTGCTAGGCCCAAGACGCGCGAATTTGAACATCAGGTACATTTCTGCAACCAGGAACAGCGTGTACAGACCGCAAATCAGCCCCATGGAGAATAGGATATCCCCAGCAGTGACGGATGAGTTTGCAATTGCTGTCGGTAGCACTTCACCAATGGCCCATGGTTGACGGCCATATTCCGCCACAAACCAACCGGCTTCTACTGCAATCCACGGCAACGGGATACCGTACAACGCAGCACGCAATAGCCATTTTTTCTGACCAATCTGACCACGAACGACGTTATAGAACGACAAACCAATGATCAGCAACATCAAGAAGCCACAGGCCACCATGATGCGGAAGGCAAAGTACAGCGGCAGAACGCGCGGGATTGAGTCTTTAGCGGCTAACTGAATTTGTTCTTCAGTCGCATCAGTCACGTTTTGCGTATAGCGCTTCAGTAACAGACCGTAGCCCAGATCTTGCTTAGTTTGACTGAAAGCTTCACGTACGGCTGGATCAGTATTACCGGCGCGTAATTTTTCTAACAAACTATAAGCCTGAATACCATTACGGATGCGCACTTCATGTTGAGACATCAAATCACGTAAGCCGATAACCGGAGTGTCCAGTGAACGGGTGGCGATGATGCCCAGCGCGAATGGAATCTGAACAGCAAAGCGGTTCTCCATTGTTTCCTGATTAGGGATCGCAAACAGCGTAAAGGCAGCTGGAGGCGGTTGGGTTTCCCATTCAGCTTCAATGGCAGCCAGTTTGGTTTTCTGCACGTCGCCCATCTCATAACCGGATTCATCACCCAGTACAATAACAGACAGCGTAGCGGCCAAACCAAAGCTCGCAGCAATCGCAAAGGAGCGCTTGGCGAACGGAATATCACGGCCTTTCAGCAAATAGTAGGAGCTGATACCCAGAACAAACATCGCACCGGTAACATAACCGGCTGCCACTGTGTGAACGAATTTCACCTGAGCGACAGGGTTCAGAACCAGTTCTGAGAAGCTCAGCATCTCCATCCGCATGGTTTCAAAGTTGAAATCAGAGGCAATCGGGTTTTGCATCCAACCATTGGCAACCAAGATCCACAGCGCAGAGAAGTTAGAGCCTAATGCAACCAGCCAGGTTACGGCCAAATGCTGATGCTTACTCAGACGATCCCAACCGAAGAAGAATAGACCGACGAAAGTAGATTCCAGGAAGAACGCCATTAAACCTTCGATTGCCAGAGGGGCACCGAAGATATCGCCGACGTAATGTGAGAAATATGACCAGTTAGTCCCGAACTGGAACTCCATAGTCAAACCAGTAGCAACCCCCAGAGCAAAGTTAATAGCAAATAACTTGCCCCAGAATTTGGTCATATCTTTATAGATTTGTTTACCGGACAGCACATAGACCGATTCCATAATTGCCAACAAAAACGCCATACCCAGCGTGAGTGGGACAAATAGGAAATGGTACATTGCCGTTAAGGCAAACTGTAACCGTGACAGTTCGACAATATCAAACATCTTGACTCCTTGCTCCTCGCAGGAAGACTCCGACTTGCGGCAACTAGACTTCCCAATAAATCAGAAGTCCCATAATAGCCCGCAGTGAATGCCCAAAAAAACACAACAAAAATAACAATATCAACTACCCAGTATTACACCGCGGTAATAGTACGCTTCTAATCCCACACAATAAATAGGATTTTACGTGACCCAGCGTTGAGTTCTGGATACAGGTCAACAAATAGGCCATTTACCCATTATGCCGTAGTTTGATCTAGAACAATTTAAGCGTATCTGAACATTATTGCCATATTCAAAAGTTGATTTAGAACAATTAATTATTTTTCATGTTAATAAAAAGTTCGATTGTTTTTATATAAGCTCGAACTGTTAATGAGATGTAATTTTATAGTTTAGTTAATGCATTATTACTTCGTTATTATGCGATCTAGATTAACTTTTAAATTTATTAGATTCAGAGTGAGTTAAATCACAATTCCGAGTTTTATATAAATATATTAGCCCATCCTGAGAGAAGCGTTCGCAAGTGTTGCCATTTTGTTGCATGATAAAATGCTATTACTTGATAAAATATTGAATCCTCTCAATGAAAAAAATAGCCATCACCACATTACTCTGTGTCAGTACCGCCTCTATTGCCGCGGAACAAGTTGATATTACTATCCTTGGCACCTCTGATCTCCATGGCACTTTTGTGCCGTGGGACTATGCCAGTGACAGTGAAAATTTGGCTGGCAGCCTCAGTCAAATTGCCACCAAAGTGCAGAAAATACGCGCCGAACAGCCAAATATCATTCTGGTGGACGCCGGTGATACCATCCAAGGCAACTTTGTTGAAACCTTTAAAAATGAACCCATCAGCCCAATGATCCTCGGCTTTAATGCCTTGAAATATGATGCCTGGGTGATGGGTAACCATGAATTCGATTTCGGTCTGAAAGTACTGGGCACCTCATTAAAGCAATTTAATGGTACTGCACTGGCTGGCAATATTTTCTGGGACTCAGGTAAACCTTACCTGCCCTCTTATAAGATCATCGAGCGTCAGGGCGTTAAAATCGGCATTATCGGGATGGATACCCCAATGACCGCTGAATTTGCTCAGGGCACAGACCGTATTAATGGTATCCATTTCACTGATCCGGTACAGGAAGTGAAAAAAGTCATTCAGCAAATCCAACCACAAGTTGACGCCATTGTTCTGGTCGCTCATATGGGGATCGATAATGAGAACCAGCGGCCTGGAACTGGCGTTGGAGATATTGCCAGGGCTAATCCAGAGTTGGCCGCCATCGTCGCGGGTCATATGCATGTGAAGATTGATAAAGCCGTGGTTAACGGCGTCATTATCACTGAACCGGATAAGTATGGTCGTGCCCTTTCCCGTATTGACCTGAAATTTGAGCAGCGTGATGGTAAATATCAGTTAATCAATAAAGAGAGCTACGCCTATCCGATCAAAGGGGTCGAGTCAGATAAAAGTCTGGAAGCCATTTATCTGCCTTACCATGATATTTTGCGCGCCAATGCGAACCGGGTGATTGCTAAGTTGAGTGGCAGCAATCTGGTGCCTGCCGATGAGATTAAAGGTATTCCTCAAGTCCATGTGCAAGACACCGGTATCAGCGCGCTGTATCAAGAAGCCGCGCATTATTACGCCCCTCAGGCCCAAATCATCGCCCTACAAATTGATAATGACCGACCAAAGCTAAACGTGGGTGATATCACTGCGAAAGACATTGCATTTAACTATCAATATGCCGGCGGTGAAATCACGGTTTACGCCCTGACGGGCAAAGAATTAAAGCAGTATATGGAGTGGTCGGCTGACTACTTTAATCAGGTTAAGCCCGGTGATGTCACTTACAGCTTTAATCCACAACGCCGCGCCTCAAAATATTCAACCAATGACTTCTTTGATGGCGTAACCTACACCATTGATTTAAGCAAACCGATGGGGGCGAGAATTACCGATTTACGCCTCAATGACGGCACACCCGTGATTGATATCACGCCAATTCATCTGGGCATGAATAGCTATCGAATGGGCCATCTCACGCAAAAAGGTGGCGTGCTTGAGGGGCAGGAATTCTTGATACTGTCTGACAGTAAAGCCGAGTATGGTGAAGAGGCAGGCACCATCCGTAATCTGACCATTCGCTATCTGACTGATGTTAAAGCAGGGAAATATGAGGGTAAACCTCAGCAGCGCTGGCAATTAGTTGGGTTGGAAGGTTATGAAAAAGAACGGAAAATAGTTAAAGATCTGATTAATAAAGGTACAATTTCAGTGCCGACAACAGCTGATGGCCGCTACACCAATATTGCGTCAATCAATGTCAAAGATAAGTTATTTAAGGACAAGGCCAGCTACGATGCCGCACTCACCACCTTGCGACAGCAACTCGCTAACGCCAGCGATGAGCAGACTAAGCAACAGCTGCAAACGGATATTGCATTAATCACCGCGTTGAATAAATTCTAATCGGCCATTGAAAAGGCCACCGAAAGGTGGCCTCCATCGACTGCCGTTTTATTGATTACTGCGGCAAGATAGCTTTAACCGCATCACCAATTTCAGCCAAGCTACGTACTGTTTTCACGCCAGCAGCTTCCAGTGCCGCGAATTTGTCATCTGCCGTACCTTTACCGCCAGCAATGATGGCACCTGCGTGCCCCATACGTTTACCTTTTGGCGCAGTGACACCGGCAATGTAACCGACAACAGGTTTAGTCACGTGCTCTTTGATATAAGCTGCCGCTTCTTCTTCTGCATTACCGCCGATTTCACCTATCATCACGATGACTTCAGTTTGTGGGTCTTCCTGGAACAACTTCAGAATATCAATAAAGTTGGAACCAGGGATAGGGTCACCACCAATACCAACACATGTCGATTGACCAAAACCGATGTCAGTGGTCTGTTTTACCGCTTCATAGGTCAATGTACCTGAGCGGGAAACGATACCGACTTTACCTGGCAAGTGAATATGGCCCGGCATGATACCAATTTTACACTCGCCCGGGGTGATAACACCTGGGCAGTTCGGGCCGATCATGCGCGCATCAGACTGTTCTAATTTGACTTTTACCACCAGCATATCCAGCGTTGGGATGCCTTCAGTAATACAGATAATCAGTTTGATACCAGCGTCGATAGCTTCCAGAATCGAATCTTTGCAAAACGGTGCTGGCACATAGATAACAGATGCGGTCGCACCGGTAGTCTCTACAGCTTCACGCACGGTATTGAAAACCGGCAGACCCAGATGTTGAGTGCCGCCTTTGCCAGGCGTGACACCGCCAACCATTTTTGTGCCGTAGGCGATAGCTTGTTCAGAGTGGAAAGTCCCCTGGCTACCGGTAAAACCCTGGCAAATAACTTTGGTATTTTTATTAATTAAAATTGACATTATTTAGCCCCCACTGCCGCTACAACTTGCTGAGCCGCATCTGTCAGGCTGGTCGCAGCAATGATATTCAAACCGCTGTCTGCCAGCTTTTTGGCACCCAGTTCGGCATTATTCCCTTCCAGACGAACCACCACTGGCACGCTAACACCCACTTCTTCAACGGCACCAATAATGCCGTCAGCGATCAGATCGCAACGCACAATGCCGCCGAAGATGTTAACGAAAACTGCTTTCACTTTGTCGTCAGACAAAATGATTTTGAAAGCTTCAGTCACACGCTCTTTGGTTGCGCCACCGCCCACATCAAGGAAGTTAGCCGGTTCACCACCGTGCAGTTTCACGATGTCCATGGTACCCATTGCCAAACCAGCACCATTGACCATACAACCGATGTTGCCATCCAGCGCCACATAGTTCAGTTCCCACTGCGCAGCTTGTGCTTCACGGGCATCTTCCTGCGACTGGTCGCGCATTTCGCGCAGTTCTGGTTGGCGGAACAGAGCATTACCGTCCGCACCCAATTTGCCATCCAGGCAGACCAAATCGCCCTGTTTGGTGATAACCAGCGGGTTGATCTCAACCATCGCCAGATCACGCTCTAGGAACAGTGTTGCCAGACCCATAAAGATCTTGGTGAACTGAGCCACTTGCTTACCCGTCAGCCCCAGTTTAAAGGCCAACTCGCGCCCCTGATAAGGCTGCGGGCCAGTCAATGGATCCAGTGCAATTTTATGGATCAGTTCTGGCGTCTCTTCGGCCACTTTCTCAATTTCAACACCGCCTTCGGTGGATGCCATAAACACCACACGACGGGAGCTGCGATCAATAACCGCGCCCAGATACAACTCTTTGTCGATATCAGTTGCTGCTTCAACCAGAATCTGATGAACCGGCTGACCATGCGCATCTGTCTGGTAAGTCACCAGTTTTTTACCTAACCACTGTTCAGCGAAAGCACGAATATCTTCTTTGCTGTTAACCAGTTTCACGCCGCCCGCTTTACCGCGACCGCCCGCATGAACCTGACATTTAACCACCCACGGGCCAGCACCGATTTTAGATGCGGCTTCTTCTGCTTCACGCGGTGTGCTACAGGCGTAGCCAGTTGGAGCTGGCATGCCATACCGAGCAAACAGTTGTTTTGCCTGATATTCGTGTAAATTCATGATGTTCTATCCATATAAGGTCTGAGATGGGCCGAAGCCTACTAGGCTGCCTGATTGCGCGGAGGCAGGTAATCAACACCTTGCAATCAGGCTAACCTTGTCATTTATCTTTTTTATACGTCGAGCAGCAAGCGAGCTGGATCTTCCAGCATCTCTTTCACCGTCACCAAATAACCCACAGACTCGCGGCCATCGATTAAGCGGTGATCGTAGGAGAGTGCCAGATACATCATCGGCAGAATCACTACCTGACCATCTACCGCCATTGGACGATCTTTGATGGCGTGCATGCCAAGGATCGCGCTTTGTGGTGGGTTAATGATCGGAGTCGACATCAGGGAGCCAAATACACCGCCGTTAGTAATGGTGAAATTACCGCCGGTCAGCTCTTCAACTTTCAGTTTGCCATCACGGCCTTTTACAGCCAGCTCTTTGATTTTCTTCTCAATATCTGCCATGCCCATGGTATCTACATCACGCAAGACCGGGGTCACCAGGCCGCGCGGGGTAGAAACAGCAATGCTGATATCGAAGTAGTTGTGGTAAACCACGTCTTCGCCATCAAGGGAGGCATTCACTTCAGGATAGCGTTTCAGTGCTTCAACAACCGCTTTGATATAGAAGGACATAAAGCCCAAGCGGACACCGTGACGTTTCTCAAAAGCTTCACCATACTGCTTACGCAGATCCATGATTGGCTTCATGTTGATTTCGTTGAACGTGGTCAACATCGCGGTGCTGTTTTTCGCCTCTAACAGTCGCTCAGCAACACGTTTACGCAGGCGAGTCATTGGCACCCGCTTTTCACTGCGGCCCGCCAACGCGGCTGGCGCGGCGGCTTCAACTTTAGCGGCAACCGCTACTGGCGCAGCTTTACGGTTTGCCAAATGGCTATCAACGTCTTCACGTGTGATTCGACCGCCAACACCGCTACCTTTAATGGCAGTGGCATCTAGGTCATGCTCAGCAATCAGGCGGCGAATAGCCGGGCTGAGGCTATCGTTGCTCTCTTCTTCCAGGCTGGCAGTCTGGCGCTGAGCCGGAGTGGACTCAGTGCTTTGGCTCTTCTCTTCTGTCGGCTTGCCTGAGCTATCACTTGGACGGATACGGCCCAGAACCTGACGTGAGGTGACGGTTGCCCCTTCATCTTCCAAAATGGCGTCCAAAATACCGTCCTGACTAGCCGGAACTTCCAGAATCACTTTGTCTGTTTCAATCTCAACCAGCACTTCATCACGCTTAACGCTGTCACCCGGTTTTTTGTGCCAGGTTGCGACTGAGCCATCGGCGACAGACTCAGGGAGGTCAGGAACATTAATATCTACGCTACTCATTCTCTATCCTTTATGTGTTAACCGATTCGCTATTCAACGGTCAGCGCGTCATTAACCAGAGCTTGTTGTTGTTTCTGGTGTACGGAAATGTATCCCACTGCCGGTGAAGCGGACGCCGGGCGGCCTGCATAGCGCAAGGAAGCACCAAATGGAATCACTTCGCGGAAGTTGTGTTGGCTGCAATACCATGCACCCTGATTAAGCGGCTCTTCCTGACACCAGACGAAATCATGCACGTGAGCAAATTGCTCCAATACAGCCTGGACGGCATGGTGTGGGAACGGATAAAGCTGCTCGATACGCACGATAGCAACATCGGTTTGCCCATTCTTACGGCGCTGTTCCAACAGATCATAATAGACCTTGCCAGAGCACATCACGACCCGCTTAACGCCTTTCGGGTCCATTTCGTCAACTTCACCGATAGCAGGCAAGAAGCTCCCATTCGCCAACTCATCCAGAGATGATATTGCTAATGGATGACGCAACAGTGACTTCGGTGACATCACCACCAGCGGACGGCGCATCCCACGCAGCGCCTGACGGCGAATCATGTGGTAAACTTGTGCCGGCGTTGATGGGATACACACTTGCATATTTTGTTCAGCACAAAGTTGCAGGTAGCGTTCCAACCGCGCAGAGGAGTGCTCCGGGCCTTGGCCTTCGTAGCCATGTGGCAACAGCATCACCAGACCACACATCCGGCCCCATTTCTGCTCACCGGAGCTGATGAACTGGTCGATAACCACCTGTGCACCGTTGGCAAAGTCACCGAACTGCGCTTCCCAGATAGTCAGGGTGCGAGGTTCTGCGGTGGCGTAGCCATATTCGAATGCCAAGACCGCTTCTTCCGACAGCACAGAGTCCCAAACCTGGAAATCGCCCTGCCCGCTGTGCACATTCGACAGTGGTACATAAACTGAGCCATTTTTCTGGTTATGGATCACAGCATGACGATGGAAGAAGGTTCCGCGCCCCGCATCTTCACCCGACAGGCGGATTGGAATGCCTTCATCAACCAGTGTGGCGTAGGCCAGTGTTTCAGCCCCACCCCAGTCGAATGGCTTCTCACCACTGGCCATCAAAGCGCGGTCACCATAAATTTTGGCAACACGGGATTGCATTTCAATAGCTTCCGGCGCATGGCTGATACGGCGCGCCAAATCTTGCAGGCGTTTCATTTCAACTTTGCTTGGGTACTCTTCATCCCATTCATGGTTCAGATACGGCGACCAGGTGAAGGATTGCAGATTCATCGGACGCCACTCTTCCACCACACACTCGCCACCATCCAATGCATCACGGTACAAATTGACCATTTCCGTGGCATCTTCCAGGGTCGCGATGTTTTGCTCAGTCAGCTTATCAGCATAGATTTTGCGCGGTGTCGGATGTTTTTTGATCTTCTGATACATCACTGGCTGCGTGGCACTTGGCTCATCGGCTTCGTTATGCCCATGGCGACGGTAGCAAACCAGATCGATCATCACGTCACGTTTAAAGGTGTTACGGAAATCCAACGCCAGACGCGTCACAAACGCCACAGCTTCAGGGTCATCCGCATTCACGTGGAAAATCGGTGCCTGTACCATTTTAGCGATGTCGGTACAGTACTGAGTAGAACGTGCATCCAGCGGGTTCGAGGTGGTAAACCCAATCTGGTTGTTGATAACAATGCGCACAGTCCCGCCGACTTCATAGCCGCGAGCTTGTGACATGTTCAAGGTCTCTTGCACCACACCCTGACCGGCAATCGCCGCATCACCATGAATGGTGATTGGCAATACCATATTGCTGCGGGCTTCATCCAGGCGGTCACGGCGTGCGCGCACAGAACCGATAACCACCGGGCTGACAATCTCCAGGTGAGATGGGTTGAAGGCCAGCGCCAGGTGAACCAGACCGCCTTCCGTTTCCACATCAGACGAGAAGCCCTGATGGTATTTGACGTCCCCCGTCCCCAGATGCTCTTTATGCTTACCGGCGAACTCATCAAACAGATCTTCCGGTTTCTTACCCAGCACGTTAATCAATACGTTCAGGCGGCCACGGTGCGCCATCCCCAGCACCACTTCGCGTGTGCCATTTTTACCGGCATGGCGAATCATCTCTTTGAGCATGGTGACCAGCGAATCGCCCCCCTCCAGCGAGAAGCGCTTAGCACCGGGGAATTTGGCCCCCAGATAACGTTCCAGACCTTCAGCGGCGGTCAGTTCGCTCAGGAAGCGACGCTTCTCTTCTTCGCTGAATGTCGGCTTCCCGACCACCGACTCAATACGCTGTTGCAGCCAGCGTTTCTCGTCGGTGTTGGTGATGTGCATATATTCAGCGCCGATAGGGCCGCAGTAAGTCTGCTTCAGGGCTGCATACAGGTCAGACAGCTTCATGGTCTCTTTGCCGATAGCAAAAGAGCCTACATTGAAGGTGTTCTGGAAATCGGCCTCAGTCAGGTTGTGGTAGGAAGGCTCGAGGTCTGGAACAGACTCCTGCTTCCACAAACCAAGTGGGTCAAGGTTGGCATGTTGATGGCCGCGGAAGCGGAAGGCGTTGATTAACTGCAACACCTTGACTTGCTTGGCATCATTTTCAGGATCGCTGATGGATGAGTTATAACGCGAGGGGTCCTTCGCCAGGCGACGGAAATACTCACGCGTTTGAGAGTGGAACTGATCAGGTTTTACACCCGTCGTTGGTAGTTGTTGAAAAATTGAACGCCAACTATCATCAACGGAACCAGGATCAGTTAAAAAGTCTTCATAGAGCTGCTCTATGTAGGACTGGTTCGCGCCCGCCAGATAGGAGGAATCCAGCCAGGCCTTCATTGCGCCGT
This sequence comes from Yersinia bercovieri ATCC 43970, assembly GCF_013282745.1. Lineage (NCBI taxonomy): Bacteria > Pseudomonadati > Pseudomonadota > Gammaproteobacteria > Enterobacterales > Yersiniaceae > Yersinia > Yersinia bercovieri. The sequence continues at coordinate 2,737,022 of NZ_CP054044.1, read as the reverse complement.
TCTGCATCATGATCCCTTAAGCTTTGAAGCTTCAGTTTTCGCCGTGGTTAACATATACACCGTAATATCAACGGTTTGCCGTAAAAACGGTTCACTCGACATGCTCAATGCACGTTCTGTTATGGACCTTAACGGTCCCGTTCAAGGAACCTCTAAAAACGGACAGCGCGCCGGCTTTTAGAGATTCCCTACCTTGAAGCTACCTGGGGAAAACACTCCCCAGGTTAATAAACTCACATCACGCACTATGTTGCAACAGTCATTCGCTATGCTGTAGCAGCCATTCGCTACGCTGCGCAACACTTTGGTTATCATGCGCTACGCTGTAGCAGCATAGATTTAATGTGGCCAATCGCCTGGGTCGGGTTAAGGCCCTTAGGACAAACACTGACACAATTCATGATGCTATGGCAGCGGAAAACACTAAAAGCGTCGTCCAGATCATCCAAACGTGCTGTTGTTTCAGTATCACGGCTATCTATCAGGAAGCGATAGGCAGCCAATAACCCCGCTGGGCCGACAAACTTATCCGGATTCCACCAGAATGACGGGCAAGAGGTTGAGCAGCAAGCACACATGATGCACTCATACAGACCATCCAGCTTCTCGCGCTGTTCCGGCGACTGTAAATGCTCACGTGCTGGCGGATTTTTGCCGTCATTTAATAGGTAAGGTTTGATTTTCTCGTACTGAGTATAAAACTGCCCCATATCGACCACTAAATCCCGCACCACCGGTAGCCCCGGCAATGGGCGAATCACAATCTTCTTATTACCCTTCTGCAAAGCTGAAATTGGCGTGATGCAGGCCAGGCCATTTTTGCCATTCATATTCAGGCCATCGGAACCGCAAACCCCCTCACGGCATGAGCGGCGGAACGATAGCGTCGGATCTTTTTCTTTCAGCTGGATTAGCGCATCCAGCAACATCATGTCCCGGCCCTCTTCCGCTTCCAGCGTATACTCTTGCATGTGCGGCGCATCATCGACGTCCGGGTTGTAGCGATAAATTGAAAACTCAAGCTTCATGATCTAATCCTCCGCAACGGGTTAGGGTTTAACCCTATCAGCACAACACATGTCTTAATAAGAACGCACTTTCGGCGGGAAGGCCGCGCGTAACTTAGGTTGCATGTTTACCTCACGGCGGGTCATGCTTTCGGTATCTGGCAAATAGAGCGAGTGACACAGCCAGTTCGCATCATCACGTTCCGGGAAGTCGAAGCGGCTATGCGCGCCACGGCTTTCGGTACGGAAGTTTGCTGATACGGCGGTGGAAAACGCAGTTTCCATCAAGTTGTCCAACTCTAGGCATTCAATACGCTGGGTATTGAACTCACTAGATGTGTCATCCAGACGGGCATTTTGCAGACGTTCGCGGATAGTTTTCAGTTCTTCCAAGCCGTTTGCCATAGCATCACCTTCACGGAAGACCGAGAAGTTATTCTGCATACAGGCCTGTAATGCTTTGCGGATCTCAACCGGATCTTCACCTGAACGGGTGTTATTCCAGCGATTCATGCGGTCCAGCGAAGCTTCAATATCTGAGTCGCTGGCATCGCGGCTAGTACCCTGCTCCATCAATGACTCTTGCAGATGCATACCGGCTGCGCGACCAAAGACCACCAGGTCCAGTAGTGAGTTGCCACCCAGACGGTTTGCGCCGTGGACAGAAACACAGGCAATTTCACCCACTGCAAATAGACCAGGGATGACAACGTCTTCGCCCTTTTCATTTACGGTGATAGCTTGACCGGTCACTTTAGTTGGAATCCCCCCCATCATATAATGGCAGGTTGGGATCACTGGGATAGGTTCTTTGATTGGGTCAACGTGAGCAAAGGTACGTGATAACTCAAGAATACCCGGCAGGCGGGACTCCAACACATCTTTACCCAAATGATCCAGTTTCAGTTTGGCGTGTGGCCCCCACGGCCCCTCACAGCCACGGCCTTCACGGATTTCGATCATAATGGAACGTGCCACTACGTCACGACCCGCCAAATCCTTAGCGTTCGGGGCATAACGTTCCATAAAGCGCTCACCGTGTTTATTCAGCAGATACCCGCCTTCACCACGGCAACCTTCCGTCACCAATACCCCCGCGCCGGCGATACCCGTCGGGTGGAATTGCCACATTTCCATATCCTGCACCGGGACTCCGGCACGCAGAGCCATGCCGACACCGTCACCGGTATTAATGTGCGCATTGGTGGTGGATTGATAAATACGCCCGGCACCGCCGGTCGCCAGGATTGTCGCCCGCGCTTTGAAATAGACCACTTCACCGGTTTCGATACAGATGGCAGTACAGCCAACAAAAGCACCATCCTGATTCTTCACCAAATCCAACGCATACCACTCGGAAAAAATGGTGGTGTGGTTTTTCAGGTTCTGCTGATAAAGGGTGTGCAACAGCGCATGTCCCGTGCGGTCAGCTGCTGCCGCGGTACGCGCAGCTTGCCCACCGCCGAAGTTTAACGACTGCCCACCAAATGGCCGCTGATAAATGCTGCCATCATCCAAACGGGAGAAAGGTAACCCCATATGTTCCAGTTCCAGCACCGCTTCTGGGCCGGTTTTGCACATATATTCAATGGCATCCTGGTCACCGATATAATCGGAGCCTTTTACCGTGTCATACATATGCCATTCCCAGTTATCTTCGTGGGTATTACCCAGCGCGACGGTAATACCGCCCTGTGCTGACACCGTATGGGAACGGGTTGGGAAAACTTTTGATATCAGGGCGCAAGATAGCCCCATTTGTGAAATTTGCAGCGCGGCGCGCATACCAGCACCACCCGCACCGACAACAACAGCATCAAACTCTCTGACCGGCAGTTTCATTTAAGCACCCCACACCACAATTGTTCCATACAAGAGATAAACCAGCAGCGTAATCACGACAGCAAGCTGTAACACCAGTCGTATCGCTAGCGGCTTTATATAGTCCGTTAATACCTGCCACAGACCAATCCAGGCGTGAACCAGAATCGACAGTAAAGTCAGCAGGGTAAATACTTTTGTGATGTGCGAAGCGAAGAAGCCACGCCAGATTTCATAGGTGATATCTGGGACGATAATCACGAAGCCCAGAATATAAAGAATATATAGAGTGATGACGATTGCAGAAGCACGCAGTAACAGCCAGTCGTGTACTCCATTACGCCCTAACGCAGAAGCATTGCTTACCATACAAGGACTCCAGCTAAAACTGACAGCACCAGGGTTAACACCATTGTGACTTGGGCGGAGCGGGTCCCCGCAGCCAAGCTCTCTTCGATATAGCCGAAATCCATTAGCAAGTGACGAATGCCACCGCAAACGTGATAGGCCAGCGCAGTGAGTATTCCCCAGAAGATGAATTTAACAATAAAGCTATTCATGATCGCCGCAGCCTGCATGAATCCATCTTGCGAGGAGACAGACAAACCTAACAGCCAGAGGAGGATACCAACGGCAACGAAAGTCATTACGCCAGAGACGCGGTGTAAAATGGACGCTATCGCAGTAACAGGAAATCGGATCGTTTGCAGATCCAAATTGACAGGTCTTTGTTTTTTCACGTTTTTGCCCACACAGCTCTTATTAATTTCCATCCTCCGGGCCTGGGTGGGGATCAGACAGCGTTAAGGGTTTAAACCCTTCACATCGCACCTTTAACCATAACATCCTGAATGCTTAAAAGGCGTGCTCTTTATAACGCTGGGTGCTCCAACTTCAGGGTAATCCGGAGACCTGGCGGCAGTATAGGGGGTTCACATTCTTATTACAATTCCCACACAATCTGATTGGGAACATTTCCCCTGAACAGTGATTACGATCACGATTTACATAATTTACATAAAATTAATTATCTGATTTGACAAAGAATAAACATTTAAATTACAACTAAAGTAGAAATATGCCATATCATTCACCAAAGGTCTGCGTATACACTTCCCCATAAGCGCTAGTTATGTAACAGTGTAATGAGTGAATATCCCCATAGAAATCGTAGGCAATGAATTATAAAAGATAAGAACCTGACAAATCATTAACAACTTTGTAACTCCACCTGTCGATCCAGTACCTCGGATCACGGGCTGCATTGGCAAGATACTCTGTACCCTAAATCACGTTCTTGACCTAAAGAACTTGACGTAGCAGCGAGACAGCAAGCAAACGAATAGCGAGGCCCTTACACCGGTAAGTTATTCGGGAGAGAGAGGCCGGCTACTCACGCTGCAACAGCGAGTCAGAAGGATAAGCGATGAAAAAACAGAGCAGTGCTGCCTTACAGACATGTAAGCTATTTTAGTTGTTAGAGGTTTTAAAATAAGCGCTAAGGAGACTGTAAATGGCTAACAAAAAGGCGACGCTGAATCTGGAAGGCGAAGCTGCGATCGAACTGGGCGTGCTATCCCCAACCCTCGGCACTGACGTTATTGACGTCCGCACCTTGGGTTCTAAAGGTTATTTCACCTTTGATCCCGGTTTTACCTCTACCGCATCCTGCGAATCAAAAATCACTTACATTGATGGTGATGAAGGTATTCTGCTGCACCGTGGCTTCCCGATTGCCCAATTGGCAAAAGATTCGACCTATTTAGAAGTTTGCTACATTCTGCTGTATGGCGAAACGCCAACCGCAGAAGAGTATGAAACGTTCAGAACCACGGTGACCCGCCATACCATGATCCATGAGCAGATTACCCGTCTGTTCCACGGTTTCCGCCGCGACTCACACCCAATGGCCGTATTGTGCGGGGTCACCGGCGCACTGGCAGCCTTCTACCATGATGCGCTGGATGTAAATAACGAACGCCACCGTGAAATCACCGCCTTCCGTCTGTTGTCCAAAATGCCGACCGTCGCCGCGATGTGCTACAAATACTCACTTGGTCAGCCATTTGTTTATCCGCGCAATGACCTCTCTTACGCGGGCAACTTCCTGCACATGATGTTCTCCACGCCATGTGAGAAATATGAAGTTAACCCAGTGCTCGAGCGCGCTATGGATCGTATTTTCATCCTGCATGCCGACCATGAACAAAACGCCTCTACCTCTACTGTACGTACCGCCGGCTCTTCTGGCGCAAACCCATTTGCCTGCATCGCCGCAGGTATCGCCTCCCTGTGGGGGCCAGCTCACGGTGGCGCGAACGAAGCTTGCCTGAAGATGCTGGAAGAGATTAAAACCGTAGAGCACATTCCTGAATTTATCCGCCGTGCGAAAGATAAAAATGACTCTTTCCGCCTGATGGGCTTCGGTCACCGGGTGTATAAAAACCACGACCCGCGCGCCACCGTGATGCGTGAAACCTGTCATGAAGTGCTGAAAGAGCTGAATCTGAACGACAACCTGCTGGAAGTCGCGATGGAGCTGGAACGTATCGCGCTGAACGACCCGTACTTCATTGAGAAGAAACTCTATCCGAACGTGGACTTCTATTCAGGTATCATCCTGAAAGCCATGGGCATTCCATCTTCAATGTTTACGGTGATGTTCGCTATCGCCCGAACCATCGGCTGGATTGCTCACTGGAATGAAATGCACGATGACGGCATCAAAATCGCCCGTCCACGTCAGCTTTATACCGGCTATGCAGAGCGTGATTTTAAAAGCCAGCTGAATAAATAAGCTGATTTCTCGTTCTGCTCAGTCTGACAAACCCCGATGACGCGATCTGGAACGGAGAGGACGGGTAGAAGAGTAAAGCGTCCGCGCCAGGGATGGCGCGGCTCGAGCCTCCAGGGACGGATTGACGGCGTCTTTACGATCTAGCTGTTCTCTCCGCAACCGGCACTTTGTCAATAACCTCACGCCACCCTTAGGTGGCGTTTTTTTATCCCCAGAGAGTGGGAGTTATAAGCAACATCAATGAATCGCGCCACCAGAGATATGCAAATCATGCTCAATTTGCAACGCGATCGAAATGGCTAACTCCAACGCAATCAATACCGAATGAGTCGACATACTCGGCGCACCAGGGTGATTGACCGCCTGCTCAGGCAGATAAGGGATATGGATAAATCCACCCTTTACCTCACTATTAAGCTGGTTTAACCGATGCAATAGGCCATACATCACATGGTTGCAGACATAGGTTCCCGCCGTCTGGGAAACCGAGGCTGGAATACCCGCCTCACGCATCCCCTGCACCATCGCCTTAATCGGTAAACGGGTAAAGTAAGCTGCGGGGCCATTTTCAACGATGGGTTGATCTACCGGCTGATGGCCCAAATTATCGGGAATTCGCGCATCATCGACGTTAATCGCCACCCGTTCGATGGTGATATCCGCACGCCCTCCCGCCTGCCCAATGGCTAACACCAAAATCGGCTGAATATCATCTATCGCAGCATTCAGCGCAGTGAGTGCCTCCCCGAAGGCGCAAGGTAGCTGACGGGTCACCACTCTGACCCCGCCCAGCATTAAATCATTCAGCTGCTTAACCACTTCCCACGACGGATTGACACGCTCCCCGCCAAAGGGTTCAAACCCGGTAATGAGTACGCTTTTCATCGCCTCTCCTAGAGGAACATCAGAAAATAGAGTAAAAATACGTTAACTATCAAAAGCGTAATACCGGTTGGAATTTGTGCTTTGATTACCGCATTTTTGTCCGGCAGCTCCAATAATGCTGCGGGAACAATATTAAAGTTAGCTGCCATTGGTGTCATCAATGTACCGCAGTAACCGGAAAACATCCCGATAGCCGCCATCACCGCCGGATTACCACCGTGTTGCAACACCAAAATGGGAATACCAATACCAGCAGTCACGATTGGGAAAGCAGCAAAAGCATTGCCCATAATCATAGTTAATACTGCCATGCCAATAGCATAGACCGCCACGGCAACAAAGCGATGATCAACCGCCAGGTACTCTTGCGTCAGGTGTGCAATGGCCACACCGACACCGGCGGTGGTAAACAGCAGGCCCAGTGTTGCCAAAATTTGCGGCAAGATAAATGCCCAACCGATTGAGTCCAGCAGCCGCCGCGCTTCTTGTACCGGCTGTGCTGCCGTTTCATGGGTCATCACCACCGCAATAATCAAGCCAACGACACAACCAACAGTCATCGAAAACAGGGTGACCAGGGTGGCGTGATTACCCGAACCAAATAGCCATTGATCCAGTGCCGGAATATTATTAAACAGTAACACGCCAATTACCGTCACCACCGGAATAGCCAGGGCGGGAATAAACAGCCGATTACCCAAGCGCTTAGCGCTCACTTCGCGCTCTTGCGCTGTGCGCTGATGATAACTGCCCAGTTTTACACCGCCGAAACCTGCAATCAGCGCCATTATCACCACCACCACACCGACGGTAATATTCAGGATGCGCTTCTCATCCGGCCCCTCGCCTGCCAGCGTATTGGCCAGTCGATAGCTCCAATCGCCCACCAGAAAAATCAGCCCGTACAGCCCCCAGAATAGACCCGTCGTGATGCGGCGCGGGTTGGCCTTATCACGAAACGACATCACCGAGACAATCAGTAACACGGCACCGGCCAGCCAGTACAAATATTGTTGTTGGACAATCATTTGGCGTCTCCCTTAGTTGCCAGGGCAGAGCGGTTCAGCGCGGTTAATTCAGCAGCGAGTTGCTTATCTAAACGTTGCAGACGGAAAGCATGGATCAAGAAAGCACAAATCGCGGTCGGAATTCCCCACAGCGCGATGTGTAGTGGCTCGGTTTGAATGCCCCCCGACTCCAACATAAAGTTGTGCATGAAGATAATGGCACCGAAGGCGACAAAAATATCTTCACCGAAGAACAGGCCGACGTTATCCGTGGCGGCCGACATGGCGCGCAAACGATAGCGCACTTTTTCCGGCAGCTCACCATAACGGGTTTCCGCAGCCCCTTCCGCCATCGGTGCCAGCAATGGCCGCACCATTTGTGGATGACCGCCAAGACTGGTGAGACCCATTGCTGCCGTGGCTTCGCGCACAAACAGGTAGACAATCAGTAAACGGCCAGAGGTGGCACTCTTAATTTGCGCAATCCACGCCTGCGCACGCTCTTTCAAGCCGTGGCGCTCAAGCAAGCCGATAACGGCCAGTGGCAATAGCAGGATTAGTGGTAGGTTACGGGTGTTGAGAAAGCCCTCCCCCAACTTTTCCAAAATAGTAGCGAGGGGCATCAATGCCGCCACACCGGTGATGATCCCGGCGGTAATCACCACTAACACCGCGTTGATACGCAGTAAAAAGCCAATTACGATCGCCGCGATACCAATCAGCGGCCAAAGATTTACTGTTTGTTCCAAGGTGACTCTCCTGTCTTAAAATGCATTTAATGGGTGAATCTATTCCACCTGGGCCAAGCGGTTATGATTGTGATTGCCCAACAATTACCCCGTCACGGCCTCACTACTGCGCGGTGACCGCAATATTCTCCTGCTGAAAACTGTCCCGTAAGCGGCGGGCGAACGCCAAAGCATGGGCACCATCACCGTGCACGCAAACCGTATCGGCCTGCACCGCGACCCAACAGCCATCACGAGCCTGAACCTGATGACGCTGCACCATGGCTAAGGTTTGTGACAGCGCCAAATCGTCACTCTCAATGAGGGCATCGGGTTGGCTGCGCGGCACTAAGGTGCCATCGGGTTGATAGCGGCGATCAGCGAACACCTCCTGCCGCGTGACGAGACCGGCCCGCTGACCGGCGCGGATCAACTCACTGCCCGCTAGCCCGACGAGGTGCAAGGAGGAGTCGACCGCTTTCACTGCCTGAGCAATAGCATCTGCCAGCGCAGGATCAACGGCGGCCTGGTTGTACAACATGCCGTGGGGTTTTACATGCTGCATCACTCCCCCTTCCGCCTTGACGATAGCCGCCAGCGCACCCAACTGATAAATCACTTGGGCATAGACGGTTTCAACTGGGAGCTGCATCGCGGTGCGGCCAAAATTCTCGCGATCAGGGAAGCTGGGATGTGCGCCGATAGCTACGCCATATTCGATGGCCCAGCGCACTGATTGGCGCATAGTCTGCGCGTCGCCAGCATGAAAACCACAGGCGATATTGGCCGAACTGACCAACTGCAACAGCGCCTGATCATTGGCGCAGCCTTCACCTAAATCGGCATTTAAATCAATCTTCATTTGGCCTCCACGGCATCGAAACCTTTCTGCAAGCCCCACTCAATTTGTTGCAGGAAATGCTGCTGTTCTGATTTTGCCCGCAGCGCCTCTTCGACGGTACATGGCACAAAATGCACCGGTTCACCGAGTCTAATTTGCGCTAAATGGTAGAGATCAGCCTCGATCACGCAGGCAATACGCGGGTAACCACCAGTGGTCTGCGCATCCGCCATCAGCACAATCGGCTGGCCGTTATGGGGCACCTGCACCACACCGGGCAATAAGCCGTGGGACAACATTTCGCGGGAGGTTGTGCGGGCTAATTCACGGCCCGTCAGACGATAGCCCATCCGGTTGCTTTGCGGGCTAAGCTGCCAGGCCTCACGCCAGAAAGCGCCCTGCGCAATATCGTCGAATTGATGATATTCCGGCCCCGGCACTGCGCGAACACGGTTACCGAACAGCAGTTGTTTGATGCCCACAGATTCACGGGGCAACCGTGTCGGCTTCCCCAATGGCAGGGCATCGCCCTCTTTAATCAATCGCCCTTGATAACCGCCAAAACCCGCTTTCAAATCAGTGCTGCGCGATCCCAACATCTCCGGCACATCAATGCCGCCAGAGATAGCCAGATAGCTGCGCATCCCACGGTGTGGCACACTGAGTTTGAGCTGTTGCCCCGGCTTGACCGGATAACGCCAGCCAGTCCACAGCAGTTGGTCATCAAGCCGCGCATCACAACCGGCCCCCGTCACCGCTAGCCAACCCGCCTGAGTAAATTCAGCGGCAAATTGTCCTAGGGTGATCTCCAGCCCGGCAGCATCAGTCTCATTGCCCACCAACATATTGGCCATTTTCAGCGCCGGTAAATCGAGCGCCCCGCCCTGACTGATCCCTAATCGGCGGAAACCGCCACGGCCACTGTCTTGCACCGTGGTGTAAATACCGGAACGAATAATCTTCAGCATACGCCCCCCTTTAGCGGCAGAAAGCGCACATTATCCCCTGGGCGTAGCAAGGTTGGCGGCATCTCCAGTGGGTTAAATAGTGCCAGCGAGGTGCGGCCGATAAGCTGCCAGCCGCCGGGGGTCGCCAGCGGATAGATGCCCGTTTGGCTGCCACCAATCCCGACAGAACCGGGGGCGACCACCAGCCGTGGCTCCGCGCGCCGTGGGGTAGCGAGCTGTTCCGGCATCCCACCTAAGTATGAGAAACCCGGCTGGAAACCGAGGAAGTAGACGATATAGCTCGCCCCGGCATGGCACTCGACCACCTGACGCTCAGTCATGCCGGTATGGCGCGCCACTTCAGCCAGATCAGGGCCAGCCTCGCCGCCATAGATCACCGGAATAGTGATATCGCGGGACTCAGGGAGTAATGACTCACTCTCTTCCCACCAGCGCTGGAGTTTTTCGATAGCGTCCAGCGCCCTGTTTTGCGGATCAGCTAGCAATAAGGTGAGATTATTCATGCCGGGGATCGCCTCAAGGACGTCGGGATGATGAATCAGTCGATCAGCCAAACCCCAAATTCGTTGCTGGCTTGCTAAGGTTACCGGCGGTTCCAGCTCCAGAACTACCGCACTTTCTCCTAGTAAATAGCATCGTGCTCGTTGCACTCACATTCCCCTGATTAATTTAGAATTTCTATTTTCATTTTCGTTGGATAACTAACAGTAATAAGTACATATTTATGCGTTAGCGCCTGGCCGCTGTCAATAGAGCCTAATTAGCCGCTAGTGGCAAATAACCACCAGGCACAGCATAAAGAGTAAAATTAACCGCTGATAACGGCAGGTTTTCTAGTTTTTTGATGCGGGTAGACAGCAGAAACTGATTTTTTTCTTATTTAGAATCAGTATCAAACGAGAAAATCTTCTTAAAAATTGCAGACTTAACACTAAGTTGCGATGAGATGACTGTTTTAAACGCGCTGAAACAGGATAAAACCTTATTCCATGAGTGGTTAACTACGCGATTAAGTGAGATAAATGCATCAATAACAGCAATGCACCGATGAAAATCATCAGTGCATTCTGCATAAGAGGGCAAAAATGAGGTCAGGCGGGGTTGGGAATATCAATAAAGATAACCTCAAGTTTATACTCTGAGGCTAACCATTCACCCAGCGCCTTGATGCCATAGCGCTCAGTGGCATGATGCCCTGCCGCATAGAAATTCACCCCCATCTCTCGGGCAATATGAATGGTTTGTTCAGAAACTTCGCCCGTTATAAATGCATCCACCCCAAACTCAGCGGCTTGCTGAATGTATCCCTGCCCGCCACCACTACACCAGGCAATACGACGGATCTCTGCTGGTGCATGATCGCCACAATGCAGCACCTCACGGTTCAAGATTTTTTCCAGACGCTCACGTAAAATCACCGCATTTAGCGGCTGATCAAACTCGCCATAGGGCAGCAAGGGGTCAATTTCACCCATCACCCGAATGCCGAGTAACTGCGCCAGCTGTGCGTTATTGCCCAACTCAGGGTGGGCATCCAGCGGTAAGTGGTAGCCATACAGGTTGATGTCGTGGGTAAGCAATGTTTTCAAACGGTTACGTTTCATTCCGCGCACCACCACCGGTTCGTTCTTCCAGAAGTAGCCGTGGTGCACTAAAATAGCATCCGCCTGTTGCCCCACTGCCGCATCCAGCAGCGCCTGACTGGCGGTAACACCGGTCACGATGCGCCGTACATCTTGACGCCCCTCAACCTGCAACCCATTGGGCGCATAATCCTGAAAAGCCGCCGTATTAAGTTTGTTATTGAGCTGCATTTCTAATTCAGTATTACGCATGATGTCACTCTCCTTAAAGATAAAAAATGGCTAGAACTGCTGGCGATCCCCTTGCGCCATCAAAATAAAATTCACCCCCATATCATTGCCTTGCTGCAACTCACTGGCGATGGATTGCCGTACATCCTGCCCCTGCTGGAGTGAGGGTTTTATATGGCTAATCACCACCGGCAGACCTTTTAAGGGCTGACCTTCGCCGCTCTGCTTTTCCAGATTTTTCAACTCTTTTAGCAACCATTTTGGGGTCATATGGCCGTACAGCTTGCCGTCACTTACCGCGTTCGGGTAGGAGACTTCAATAATCATCCCTTTCAGTTGCTGCTGTTTGACCTTCTCAGCCAGCTTGCGCCACACCGTATCCAGATTTTTTGACTTCTCTATCTCATCCGGGCCGGTATCGCCAAAATAGGCAAAAGCGGCATTATTACTGCTAATCAGCAGCATCGAAGAGGGCGACTTATCATGGCTCAGCGGGTACATCTCACCGGTTAAGCGCGTAAGTCCGAGGCTCACCGGCTGGGCTGGGCGCACCATTTGCATCCGGTAAGTGCCCAAACGGGTGCCACTGCCACTGTCGGTAAAATTGGGCCAGACGCGCCAGTTAAAATAGTAGTTCCTCAGCACATCAATGGTATCAGCCGAGGCATAAATGGTTTTTTTGCTGTCCTCCGGTGAACCAATAATCAGGCCGGATACATGGTCAAGATGGGCGTGGCTGATGAAATAGCTATTAATGCGTTGGCGGAAGAGATAGCCCTGCCGGGTCAATGGCGCGGCCATTTCATCGGTAATATCAGGGAAACTGCCCTTCTCCAACGCCTTGGCAATGCCCGGTAACACTGAACCGGCATCCAGCGCCAAATAGAGTGGCTGGCTATCATCACGAATCAGATAGGAGGTCAGGTTGCCATCGGTGACGCCACCATCGACGCCAAGTGCTACCACCTCAAAGCCCGCCGCAGCCAGTGAGCTATACAGGCTAAGGGATAAAACCAGCCCCGTGTTAAGCGCCATTTTGGCCCTATTATGGCGGCATAACATGGCGTTAGCCGAAGAATTTAACAAAAACATGAAGGCTCCTTGTGATTAGGCTTCCTTGCTGCCATCCCGCTTAGCGGCGTCAAATGCCGCGAGTGTCGCCAATCTAGCCAGCTTATGATCCACCAGCGGTGGTGGGTAATTCAGATGTTGCTGCTGCCGCTGCGCCCAGCGCCAGGGCTGATGAATATCACTGTCTGGCACCGCCGCCAGTTCCGGCAACCAACGGCGAATAAAGGTGCCCTCTTTATCAAAACGCTCTCCTTGCGTGGTGGGATTGAAAATACGAAAATAGGGGGCCGCATCCGTACCCGTCGAGGCCGCCCACTGCCAGCCACCATTATTAGCTGCCAAATCGCCATCCAATAATTGAGACATAAAATAGCGCTCGCCGTGCCGCCAATCGATCAGCAGATCTTTGACCAGAAAACTGGCGCTAATCATACGCAGGCGGTTATGCATCCAGCCGGTTTCATTCAGTTGCCGCATTGCGGCATCGACAATAGGATAACCCGTCTGCCCCTGCTGCCAGGCGATTAATTGCTGTTCTGAGTGATTCCATCTTACTGCATCAGTCCAGCCAATAAAGGGATGATGCTGACATAAACGGGGATAGGCCACTAATAAATGACGATAAAACTCACGCCAGATCAACTCATTAAGCCAGGTAAAAGCCCCACTGTCACTCCTCTCCAGCAGATCAGGGCACTCGGCCCGCAGGCGGTTAAAGCATTGACGGGGTGAAACTATGCCTAGCGCTAAATAAGGAGACAAACAGCTAGTTCCGGCAATGGCGGGCCGATCACGCTGTTGCAGATAGTCCTGAACCTGCTCACGGCAGAAACTGCGCAGGCGCTGCAATGCCGCCTCCTCACCTGCCGGGAATAATGAGTTGTCGGCCGAGTGCTGCGGATAATCAAATGGCTCAAGCGGCGATAATTCGACAGCGCCTGAGTTTTGCCGCGCTTGCGGTGCGGGTACACAACGGCAATCACTCATCATCAGCCGCTGAATAAAGGCGCGGCGGAACGGGGTAAATATTTTGTACATCTCATGGTTGCCGGTCTGGACACTCCCCGGCGGCAATAGCACACTGTCATGGAAACTATGGCAAGCAATTGACTGACGATTTAGTTGCGCCGTGAATGCCTCATCCCGCCGCCGCTCGTTCAACTCATACTGTTGATTGTAAAACAGCGCATCAACTTGCTGCTGCTGACAAAAATTATCCAGCCAGACAATAGAATCCTGAAAATCATCACACTGGTGATAGTGCAGCGGTATCCCGCGACTGGCCAGTGCCCCCTGTAACAGTTGCAGATTCTGTCGCAAAAATGCCGCCTGCCGCGGTGCCATATCATGTGCCGCCCACTGCTTAGGTGTGGCGATAAATACCGCTATCACCCTGGCGTGCTCATCCTGACAGGCCGCATATAGGGCTAGATTATCAGTGACGCGTAAATCATTACGCAACCAAACCAAATGGGTAGCCATGCCCTATCCTTGCGGTGAATAAAAGCTAAAGTAGTGCTGCCCGGAGAGATAATCATTCGGGAACTCAATCAGATAAGCCATTAGTTGGGTGACAGGGGTACTCAGGGGCAATTCACCCAGCCGATATTGGTCGATAAGCTGTGCCAGCGCCTGCCGTTGGGGTGAATTGAGGTGAGGCCGGAAATAGCCCTGCACATGCATGAGCACATTGGTGTGATTAGCGGTGGTGGGCTGATGAGAGAGTAAATGCAGCAATCGCTGGCGATACTCAGCGGTGAAATCAATAAGTGAAGACCATTTATCCATTGAGGCAATAAAAGGGCCAATTTCGCGGTATTCAGGCTGCGAATGTGCCAGCAACACCAACTTGTAGCGGCTATGAAATGCCATCAACTTGCCACGGGTCATACCCGCCACACAGAGTGCATCAAGTTCATCGCGCGCATAACAATATTCACTACTGTGCACCACCTGATTGCTTTGCGGCATCCTATTCTCCATCAACCTTTGTTGTCTTGTGCCTCACTTGATTGATTTCATCATAACAGTTGTTGCCAAAGAAGCAGGGATTGGTTGATCGCGTTACTCATCTGCCCCTGGCGCAGGCAATAATAAATATCCTCCGGCATAGCCGGAGGTTTTTCATATGCGCCTATAAGGCTCTCTTACCTGCCGCGCCCTAACAGGCGCATCGCGATCTGACATTTGCATCACAATTCGTTACTTACGGCCCGTAAACGGGCTACCCGGATAGGGGATCGACAACTGCTCACCCATTTTATCCTCTTCCAGTTGGTGTTTTATGTATTCTTGTATCCTGGCTGTATTTTTACCCACCGTATCAACGTAATACCCTCGACACCAAAACTCCCGGTTACGATATTTGAACTTCAAATCGCCAAACTGCTCATAAAGCATCAGGCTACTCTTTCCCTTTAGGTATCCCATAAAGCCCGACACACTCATCTTGGGTGGGATTTCCAGAAGCATATGGATGTGATCCACACAACATTCCGCTTCCAGAATATTCACGTTCTTCCATTCGCACAGCTTTCTTAAAATACTGCCAATCGCTTTGCGCTTTTCCCCGTAGAACACCTGTCTTCGGTACTTCGGCGCAAATACTATGTGATATTTACAGTTCCATCGCGTGTGCGCTAAGCTCTTTTCGTCCCTCATAGGGACCCCCTTTTGATTTCTTGTTGAACGTTTGCAGTTGCCAGACCGCAAACTGTTTTAACAAATCAAAAGGGGTTTTTATAACTGACTCAAAGCTGAAAGCTTTACGGAACCCCCAGCCTAGCTGGGGGTTTTCTGTGCACAATAAATATCCTCCGGCATAGCCGGAGGTTTTTCATATGCGCCTATAAGGCTCTCTTACCTGCCGCGCCCTAACAGGCGCATCGCGATCTGACATTTGCATCACAATTCGTTACTTACGGCCCGTAAACGGGCTACCCGGATAGGGGATCGACAACTGCTCACCCATTTTATCCTCTTCCAGTTGGTGTTTTATGTATTCTTGTATCCTGGCTGTATTTTTACCCACCGTATCAACGTAATACCCTCGACACCAAAACTCCCGGTTACGATATTTGAACTTCAAATCGCCAAACTGCTCATAAAGCATCAGGCTACTCTTTCCCTTTAGGTATCCCATAAAGCCCGACACACTCATCTTGGGTGGGATTTCCAGAAGCATATGGATGTGATCCACACAACATTCCGCTTCCAGAATATTCACGTTCTTCCATTCGCACAGCTTTCTTAAAATACTGCCAATCGCTTTGCGCTTTTCCCCGTAGAACACCTGTCTTCGGTACTTCGGCGCAAATACTATGTGATATTTACAGTTCCATCGCGTGTGCGCTAAGCTCTTTTCGTCCCTCATAGGGACCCCCTTTTGATTTCTTGTTGAACGTTTGCAGTTGCCAGACCGCAAACTGTTTTAACAAATCAAAAGGGGTTTTTATAACTGACTCAAAGCTGAAAGCTTTACGGAACCCCCAGCCTAGCTGGGGGTTTTCTGTGCACAAAAAACCCGCGAGCATTAACTCGCGGGCTATTCACTTTACAGTACGTTTATCGTCGCAAAGCCTGCTGGCTCAGCCATCAATAAAAATCTTGTGCCGCCATTTCAGACTGTGCTAACCAGACCGGCTTATCACTGGTTTTCGCCCAGACACGGTGCAGGTAGCTGTAGAAACGGGCGCGATCTTTGCGGAAAAGCATCACTGGCAGCGCCAGTAAGCCCGCCAGAATCACGGCGCTGCGGCGCAAGAGAACCTGATGTAATGGGTATGCATTGTACATGGACATAACGATCCTCCTCTAAAAACGCCTTCGTATCATGGATGGCCAACTGTTCGCTAGGCCAATTTACCGCGAGGCGCTGAAAGTTAAATAAGATAATTGGTAACTGGACAAAATTTTACCGCATTGATTGAAACTTTACCACTCATCCGACCACTAATAGCGCATAAAAATCGATAGAAATTGTCACTTCTGTAATTTTGTTACATCAAGGTTAATTTAAAGCCACTTACTCGTTGCATTATCGTTATGCGCTATCTGGTTATTAGCAATTGGCTATCATCTTTTTCAAGCTGAATAAATTACACCCACTTGATGTACTTTTTTTGACCATTTTTATACTTTTTTTACACCCCACCCCACTTTTTTATCAAGAACTTTTCGCCCAACTTCCTAAGCTGCTGTTATCAAATCGTGAGTGACCAAAACTGGGTTATCAAAACATGCGCTGTGGAGGTGTATTGTGAGTTTCAGCATCATGGGTGGTGCGCTGCTGGTTCTGCTGCTTCTGGGCTATCTGGTTTATGCCCTGTTTAATGCGGAGGACTTTTAAATGGCGGCATCAGGATTTCTGCTTATCGCCAGTTTCATGCTGGTGTTGTTGGTGCTCTCCCGTCCGTTGGGGGGCGTTTTGGCACGCCTTATCGAAGGCGAACCTTTTGCGCCATTACAAAAAATCGAGGCCGCTTTATGGCGCTGTAGCGGCGTAAAAAATACAGAGATGAACGGCTGGCAATATGCGCTGGCGATCCTCAGCTTTAACTTGCTGGGCATTGTGCTGCTCTTTGCACTGCTTATGGCGCAAGGCTCACTGCCGCTGAATCCTGAAAATATGTCGGGTATGTCGTGGCATCTGGCACTGAACACCGCGGTCAGCTTCGTCACCAACACCAACTGGCAAGCCTATAGCGGCGAAAATACACTCAGTTATCTGAGCCAAATGGCGGGGCTGACGGTACAAAACTTCCTCTCTGCCGCCACCGGTATTGCTGTCGCTTTTGCGCTGATTCGGGCTTTTGCCCGCCATTCTGCGGCCACACTCGGCAATGCCTGGGTCGATCTGGTGCGCATCACTCTATATGTCTTACTGCCGATTGCGCTGATCATCGCACTGATTTTTGTCAGTCAGGGCGTGTTGCAAAATCTGGATAGCTACCTGCACATCACCACCCTGGAGGGGGTAAAACAGACCTTGCCGATGGGGCCGGTGGCCTCACAGGAAGCTATCAAGATGCTGGGGACCAATGGCGGCGGCTTCTTTGGTGCTAACTCGGCACATCCGTTTGAGAACCCAACCGCGTTCAGCAACTTTGTGCAGATGTTGGCGATTTTCCTGATCCCTTGCGCACTCTGCTTCGCCTTCGGCCAGGTGGTCGGGGATAACCGTCAGGGCCATGCGCTGATCTGGGCCATGTCGCTAATCTTTGTCGTCGCCGTGGTGGTGGTGATGTATGCCGAGCTGGCCGGTAACCCGCACTTAACTCAACTGGGTGCCAACAGCAATATCAATATGGAGGGCAAAGAGTCCCGCTTCGGTATTCTCGCCAGCAGCATGTATGCCGTGGTGACGACCGCCGCCTCTTGCGGAGCGGTTAACGCCATGCACGACTCCTTTACCGCCCTCGGTGGCATGGTGCCGATGTGGCTGATGCAGATTGGTGAGGTGGTGTTCGGCGGCGTCGGTTCAGGTTTGTACGGCATGTTGCTATTCGTGCTGCTGACCGTGTTTATTGCTGGCTTGATGATTGGCCGCACCCCTGAATATCTCGGCAAGAAAATTGACGTTTTTGATATGAAAATGACCGCGCTGGCGATTCTGGTCACCCCTGCTGTCGTGCTGCTGGGCACCGCACTGGCGCTCTGTACCGATGCCGGCCGCGCCGGGATCCTCAACCCCGGTGCCCACGGTTTTAGCGAAGTGCTCTACGCCCTCTCCTCTGCGGCCAACAACAACGGCAGCGCCTTTGCCGGCCTGAGTGTTAACACGCCGTTTTATAACCTGCTGCTCGCCGCGGCAATGTTCCTGGGGCGATTTGGGGTGATTCTGCCGGTATTGGCGATTGCCAGTTCGCTGGTGGCGAAAAAGCGCCAACCTGCGGGTAACGGCACCCTGCCGACTGCCGGGCCACTGTTTATCGGTTTGCTAGTCGGTACGGTGTTATTGGTCGGCGCATTGACCTTTATCCCCGCGCTGGCCTTAGGCCCGGTCGCTGAGCATCTGCAAATCTGGTTACCACATTGAATAGGTTACTCAAGCCAGTGATTCGGGGTCGCGAGCATCGCTACCCCCTGCGGCTTCAGTGCCAAGAGTATTGCTAAGAGAGAATAACGATGACTCACAAACAACGCGCGATTTTTGAACCAGCACTGGTTCGTACAGCGCTGCTTGATGCAATGAAGAAGCTGGACCCGCGCGTCCAGTGGCGTAATCCGGTGATGTTCGTGGTCTATCTGGGCAGTTGGCTGACTACCCTGATCTGGCTGGCGATATTGAGCGGGCAAACCGCCGGTAGCGCCACCTTTACCGGCAGTGTCGCCCTGTGGCTGTGGTTTACCGTGCTGTTTGCCAACTTTGCCGAAGCACTGGCCGAGGGGCGCAGCAAAGCGCAGGCTGAGAGTCTGCGTGGGGTGAAAAAAACCAGTTGGGCCAAAAAACTCTCGGCAGCCCGCTTTGATGCACCACATGAGAGTGTTTCTGCCGACAGTCTACGCAAGGGTGACCTGGTGCTGATCGAGGCCGGTGACACTGTGCCCTGCGATGGCGAAGTGCTGGAGGGCGGCGCATCGGTGGATGAGAGCGCCATTACCGGTGAATCTGCCCCGGTTATCCGCGAATCTGGCGGCGACTTCTCCTCCGTCACCGGCGGCACGCGCGTGCTGTCCGACTGGCTGGTAGTCGAGTGCAGTGCGAATCCGGGTGAAACCTTCCTCGACCGCATGATAGCCATGGTCGAAGGGGCAAAACGTCGCAAGACGCCAAACGAAGTGGCGCTGACCATCTTACTGATCGCGCTAACCATCGTCTTTTTACTGGCGACAGCGACACTCTATCCATTCTCCGTGTTCAGCGTCGAGGCAAACCAAGCCGGTCATCCCGTGACCATCACCGTGCTGGTGGCACTGCTGGTCTGTCTTATCCCCACCACCATTGGCGGCTTGTTATCCGCGATTGGCGTGGCGGGGATGAGCCGGATGTTGGGGGCCAACGTGATAGCCACCAGTGGGCGCGCGGTGGAAGCTGCCGGTGACGTTGATGTGCTGCTGCTGGATAAAACCGGCACCATCACTCTGGGTAATCGTCAGGCGTCAGAGTTCTTGCCCGCGCCGGGGGTCACCGAGCAGCAACTGGCGGATGCCGCGCAGCTCTCTTCGTTAGCTGACGAAACACCGGAAGGCCGCAGTATCGTGGTACTGGCTAAACAGCGGTTTAACTTGCGTGAGCGGGACCTGCACAGCCTGAATGCCACCTTTGTGCCCTTCTCGGCGCAAACCCGCATGAGCGGTGTTAACGTGCAGGATCGGATGATCCGCAAAGGGGCGGTCGATGCAATTCGCCGCCATGTGGAGTCTAATCAGGGCCACTTCCCGCGCGCCGTGGATGATGCGGTAGAGTATGTTGCCCGCACCGGCGGTACACCGCTGGTGGTGGCGGATGGGCCACGGGTGCTGGGGGTGGTGGCGCTAAAAGATATCGTGAAAGGCGGCATTAAAGAGCGTTTTGCAGAACTGCGCAAAATGGGCATTAAAACCGTGATGATCACCGGTGATAACCGCCTGACGGCCGCCGCCATTGCCGCAGAAGCGGGCGTGGATGATTTTCTGGCAGAAGCTACGCCGGAAGCTAAATTGGCATTGATTCGTCAGTATCAGGCAGAGGGTCGGCTGGTGGCGATGACGGGCGACGGCACCAACGACGCGCCAGCACTGGCACAAGCAGATGTGGCGGTGGCGATGAACTCCGGGACTCAGGCGGCCAAAGAGGCGGGCAACATGGTGGATTTAGACTCCAATCCGACCAAGCTGATTGAGGTGGTGCATATTGGCAAACAGATGCTGATGACCCGTGGCTCCCTGACCACCTTCAGTATCGCCAACGACGTCGCCAAATATTTCGCCATCATCCCGGCGGCCTTTGCCGCGACCTATCCGCAGCTCAACGCCCTGAATGTGATGCAGTTGCACTCCCCCGCCTCGGCAATCCTGTCGGCGGTGATCTTTAACGCACTGGTGATTGTATTTCTGATCCCACTGGCGCTAAAAGGGGTCAGCTATAAGGCGATGAGTGCCGCCGCCCTGCTGCGCCGCAACCTGTGGATCTATGGTCTGGGGGGGCTGCTGGTGCCCTTTGTCGGTATCAAAGTGATCGACCTGGTGCTAACAGCATTAAATTTGGGCTAGGAAAATCACGTTTTCGTCAAGGCCACTGTCACCGTTGATGGTGGCCCGTTTAAAGCGCTAAATTGAGGTAATAAAAGATGTCATCGACCACAAATATGTCATCAATAGCCCGCCACTCATATCTACGGCCAGCCTTGGTGCTACTGCTATTACTGACACTGATCACCGGCATCGCCTACCCGCTACTGACCACCGGGCTGGCTAAATTAATGTTTTCCCAGCAAGCTAAGGGGTCGCTGGTCATGTTGGGTGATGAGGTGATAGGTTCCGGTTTGATCGGCCAGAACTTTACTCAGCCGGGTTATTTTAGCGGCCGCCCATCAGTCACCGCAGAGATGCCTTATAATCCAATGGCCTCAGGTGGCAGTAATTTAGCGATCAGCAATCCGGCGCTGGAGCAGGCTATCAGTGAGCGGGTTAAATTACAGCGTCAGGCCAATCCTACGCAAACAGGCCCAGTACCGGTTGATCTGGTCACCGCGTCTGGCAGTGGTTTGGACCCCAGTATTTCGCTGGAAGCCGCCTATTATCAAGCGCCCCGCATTGCGGCCCTGCGCCAAATGCCGCTGTCTGAGGTGAAACAATTGATTGATAGCAGCACACAGAAAGCGACACCCAATTTCTTCGGTGAATCAGTGGTCAATGTGCTGAATCTGAATATGGCACTGGATGCTCAGAGTCACGTATCGGCAAAACCTTAAGGATCTAATCATCATGGATGCAGAACCAACCCGCCCAGACCCCGACAGCCTGCTCGCGGCCGCCAATGAGAAGCCCCGTGGCCGGTTGAAAGTCTTTTTTGGTGCCTGTGCCGGGGTGGGTAAAACCTACGCCATGCTGCAAGAGGCCCAGCGCCTGCGTGCTCAGGGGCTGGATCTGCTGGTCGGGGTGGTGGAGACACACGGGCGCAGCGAAACCGCCGCGTTGCTAGAGGGGCTAACCATTCTGCCGCAAAAGCGCATCCCTCACCGCAACCGTCAGATCCGTGAGTTTGATTTAGATGCCGCACTGGCCCGCCATCCGGCACTGATTTTGATGGATGAGCTGGCCCACAGTAATGCCCAGGGTTCCCGTCATCCCAAACGCTGGCAAGATGTGGAAGAGCTGCTGGATGCCGGTATTGATGTGCTGACCACCGTGAATGTGCAGCATCTGGAGAGCCTGAATGATGTAGTCGGCGGCGTGACAGGTATCCGCGTGCGGGAAACCGTGCCCGATCATATGTTTGATGAGGCCACGGAGGTGGTCTTGGTGGATCTCCCCCCCGATGATCTGCGCCAGCGCCTAAATGAGGGCAAAGTGTACATTTCCGGTCAGGCAGAGCGGGCCATTGAACATTTTTTCCGCAAAGGCAACCTAATCGCCCTACGCGAACTGGCCCTACGCCGTACTGCTGATCGGGTTGATGACCAGATGCGGGCCTTCCGTGACACCCAGGGGCGCGAGCGCGTCTGGCACACCCGCGACGCTATCTTATTATGTATCGGTCACAACAGCGGCAATGAAAAACTGGTGCGCACCGCCGCCCGACTGGCGGCTCGATTGGGCTGTATCTGGCATGCGGTGTATGTGGAAACCCCACGTCTACATGGCCTGCCGGAAGCCCGGCGGCGGGCTATCTTGCGCACACTGAAGCTGGCGCAAGATCTGGGGGCGGAGACCGCCACACTCTCGGAACCCAGTGAAGAGAAGGCCATACTGCGCTACGCCCGTGAGCATAATCTGGGCAAAATCATTATTGGCCGCCGAGTAGAGAAACAGTGGAAACTGCGCGGCAGCTTTGCCGACCGCCTCGGTAAGTTAGGGCCGGATTTAGATCTGGTGATCATCGCGCTGGAGGATGATGATCGTGTCGCCAGTGTCGCGAAAGAGAGTGACTCACGCCCCTTCACGGAGAAGTGGCGTATGCAGCTACGTGGCTGTATTGCGGCCATCGGCTTATGTGCCGTGATCACTCTATTATCACAATGGTTAATGCCCGGATTCGATCAGGCCAATCTGGTGATGGTTTACTTGCTCGGCGTGGTCATTATTGCGCTGTTCTATGGTCGCTGGCCCTCGGTATTGGCGGCATTTATTAATGTGGCCAGTTTCGATCTGTTTTTTGTGCAGCCACATGGCTCGCTGGCGGTCACTGATGTGCAATATCTGGTGACTTTTGGTGTGATGCTCATTGTCGGGATCGTGGTGGGTAATCTGACCGCCGGAGTGCGCTATCAGGCCAGAATTGCCCGTTATCGTGAGCAACGCGCCCGCCATCTGTACGAAATGTCACGTGAGTTAAGCCGCGCTCTCACCCCGGCTGATATCGCCAAAACCAGCCGTCATTTTCTCTCCAGCAGTTTTCAGGCCAAAACGGGCCTGTTGCTACCACAGGAGGAGGGGCGCTTACAACAAATTGCCACCGATGATGGCGGCACTCTCTCCGTTGACGAGGCCATTGCGCGCTGGAGTTTTAACAAAGGTGCGCCGGCTGGCGCGGGCACAGATACCCTGCCGGGGGTGCCCTATCAACTGCTACCGCTCACCGCGTCCAAACAGACCTTCGGTGTACTGGCGATTGAACCGGCTAACTTGCGCCAATTGATGGTGCCGGAGCAGCAGCGCTTGCTACAAACCTTTACCAGCCTGATTGCCAACGCGCTGGAGAGGCTGCATCTGGCGCGCAGCGCCGAACTGGCAAAACTGGATGCCGAGCGGGAGCAACTGCGCAACTCACTGCTGGCGGCACTCTCCCACGATTTGCGCACTCCACTGACCGTGCTATTCGGTCAGGCGGAGATACTGACGCTAGATCTGGCCGCTGAGGGTTCGCCCCATGCTCCACAGGCTAACCAGATCCGTCAGCAAGTGCTCAGCACCACCCGACTGGTCAATAATTTACTGGATATGGCGCGCATTCAGTCTGGCGGTTTTAATCTGCGCAAAGAGTGGCAGTCACTTGAGGAGATAGTCGGCAGTGCACTGCATATGCTGGAAACCACCCTCAGCCATCATCAGATTCGTGTCGAGCTGCCAGATAAGATGGTGCTGATCAATTGTGACGGCAGCTTACTAGAGCGGGTGTTTATTAACCTGCTGGAGAATGCCCATAAATATGCCGGGAATGTCGCGCTACTGGGCATTCGTGCGGTGGTGCAAGGTGAATGGCTGAATGTGGAAGTGTGGGATAACGGCCCTGGTGTCACTCCTGGGCAAGAGCAGCTTATTTTTGATAAATTTTCCCGTGGAAACAAAGAGTCGGCCATTCCTGGTGTCGGCTTGGGATTAGCCATTTGTCGTGCCATCATTGATGTGCACGGCGGGCGGATCTGGGTTGAGAAAAGCCAGGATGGCGGTGCCAGCTTCCACTTTACTTTACCGCTGGAAGCCGCACCTGATATTGATGCCGATAACGTTGATATCGAGTACATTGATACAGCAAATGACAATACCAATACCAATACCAATAACAGTGGCAAAAACAAGCTATTGAGCTAGCCGTAAGGAGAAGCGACCATTTCCACCACCAATATCCTGATTGTTGAAGATGAAAAAGAGATCCGCCGCTTTGTACGTATTGCGCTGGAGAGTGAAGGCTGGCGGGTATTTGAGAGTGATACTCTGCAACGGGGCCTGATTGAAGCGGGCACCCGTAAACCTGATCTGATCATTTTGGATTTGGGGCTGCCCGATGGCGACGGCCTGACCTATATTCAGGATCTCCGTCAGTGGAGTGCTATTCCAATTATTGTGCTATCAGCCCGCAATAGCGAGGAGGATAAAGTGGCCGCGCTGGATGCCGGTGCTGATGACTATCTGAGTAAACCTTTTGGTATCAGTGAATTACTTGCACGAGTGCGGGTGGCATTGCGCCGCCATAGTGGTGGCAGCCAAGAGAGCCCGTTGGTGAATTTTGCTGATATCAGCGTCGATTTAATCAACCGCCAGGTCACCCGTGCCGGCGAAAACCTGCACCTGACCCCCATTGAGTTCCGCCTGCTCTCAGCCCTGCTCGCTAATGCCGGCAAGGTGATAACCCAACGCCAGCTACTCAGCCAAGTCTGGGGGCCTAATTATGTCGAACACAGCCATTACCTGCGCATTTATATGGGTCACTTACGCCAGAAATTAGAAGCAGACCCTACCCGCCCCAAACACCTGCTCACTGAAACCGGTGTCGGCTATCGCTTTATTCTTTAGCTCAAAAATCTATATTAGTTACAGCGCCCATACTCTCCATTCATTCGCGGCGCGCATTAAATCACACCATTAATAATAGATTTAAAGATAAATCTAATGATTATTAATTTAAAAAAAATCAATCATAGGATAATAATATAAAAACACACCAAAGGAAAACATCATGACTGACATAATCCACGAACAAAAAATATATGAAATAAGCCCTAATCATCACTCTGATAAATACAAGAAAATAACTAAATCAATCGATAATAAGAATAATATCACGTTAAAATTTTACAATATAAACTCAAATGAATTATCTATTGACAAAAAAGAAAATGAACACTTTATTCACATCATGGACAGCACTATAACTACAGGCAACAACATCACTGACACACTTAAATTAAATGAACTCATAGCAAGTGAAGTCAAAGAAATAGAGTCTATCACATTCATATTCTGTGATCTTAACGGAAAAGAGGAGGATTCATTAGAAATAGGCGTTAGCATTGATGGACATAAATTAAAAAATTTTACTCCAAAAACAAAAAGAATGTTCATGTTAGGAGGTGGCAGTCAACATGACGATAGCAATATTTATTATAGATACCAACTTATCAATTTCTCTAGCAGTACCAAAAACACAATAATCCTCGGCGAAAATTACCGTAATCAAATTCTAGGTGGCAGCCAAGATGACATTATTAATACCTACGATGGCAATGACTCAATAAATAGTGGCGCTGGTGATGATATTATTTCTGCAGGTGGTGGCAATGATTATATTACTGGTGGTGCCGGAAATGACACAATACACGGCGGGCAAGGTGATGACACTATCGATGGAGATGAGGGAAATGACACAATACACGGCGAGCAAGGTGATGACACTATCTATGGAGGTGAGGGAAATGACACAATACACGGCGAGCAAGGTGATGACACTATCTATGGAGGTGAGGGAAATGACACAATACACGGCGGGCAAGGTAACAATGTTATTCACGGGGATGACGGAGATGATGTAATATATGCTGAACAAGGTAATAATACTATTTATGGTGGAAATGGAAATGATACAATACACGGCGGACAAGGTCAATATATTATTCACGGGGGGAGCGGAGATGATATAATACATGGTGAACAAGGGCAGGGTACTATTTATGGGAACGATGGGGATGATACTATTTATGTGGGCGCAGGGCGTTGGGGAAGTATTATTAAAGCGGGGACAGGTAATGATTATATTGTTGGTAGTATCCAAAGTGATAAAATAAGCGGTGGAGAGGGTAATGATACTATTTTTGGGGGTGATGGTGCAGACACAATTTCAGGTGGCGCAGGCACAGACATTATACATGGCGGCGATGAAATGGATTATCTGATGGGCGACGACGGTAACGACTATATTTCTGGCGATGCCGGTGGTGAACATTTTTCCACTGGTAATCATCTTTTTGGCGGTAGTGGTAACGACATGATTTTTGCTGGCGATGGCGGTGACCAGATAGAGGGCGATGGAAATAATCCTAAAGATAATGGGCGAAATAATATAGGTGACGACCATCTGTTTGGCGGTAAAGGTAATGATGAGTTAATCGGGGGGAGAGGCAATGATTTCTTAGCTGGCGGTCATGGGGATGATACATATCATTTCTTTGTTGGCGATGGCGTCAACATAATAAATGAGGAGTCAGGCGGGAATAATATCCTTAAATTTGACCATCACTTTTTCCACGAATTAAAAACAGAACGATATGGTTCACATATGTTAATTACCAGCAATAAAAATGGTGATAATCTACGTGTATTAGTTAAGAACCAGCTAAGTGATAAGGGGCCAAAGACTCAATGGTTAGTAACAAAACAGTACCCCGGTAGTAATTCACCCGATAATTTTCGTATGGAAATACCTAGTTTTTTTGCTGTGCAATCTACTGATTTAGGTCAGATTACAGATTCAAAAGTCAATGACATGCTAAATAAAGAACGTGAATATGGCATTAACAAAGTATCCTCTATTTTTAATCCAAAACACACAAAGTGTCGTGAACAAAACCTCGCTATGCTGACACAGGCAATATCACAACAACAAGAGCCGCAATCAACTAGTGAATTTTTACCCCCCCATTTTATACCAAAGAATGTCGTCAATTTTCTCACCTTCCTGGATAAGTAATAACTCTCGTTTATTGCTGAAAAGAAGATGGGCAAATAGTGTTTCAGGGCGTAGTATCGGCCTTTTGCTATAAAACAGGTGTTATACGTGATGAGTACCTGGTTAATCTATGCGCTGCTATCTGCCCTCACCGCCTCTCTGGTGGCAATATTGGGTAAAATAGGTCTGCAACATTTAGATGCTAATACCGCCACCGCCATACGTGCGGTAGTAATGGCACTGTTTTTAGTGGGCGTGGTGGTAGTTCAGGGCAAATTCAATCTGGTCGGTGCCATTTTGGCCGATAAAAAAGCCCTGCTATTTGTGGTATTGAGTGGCGTCGCCGGTGCACTATCCTGGCTATTCTATTTTATGGCCATTAAAAATGGCAATGTTTCGCAAGTCGCCCCCATAGATAAACTGAGTGTCGTTTTCGCCGTGATTCTGGCCTTTATTCTCTTTGGTGAAAAAATCTCGCTCATTGCTGGATTGGGGGTCGCGTTGATTACCGCCGGCGCTTTGATGGTGGCATTGGGCTGATTGGCTATATTGAACACAGTAAAAAGGCAGCGCTTAGGCTGCCTTTTCCATTATGGATATTGCCCGCTATTTAGCGCCAGCCAATACATCGCTGACAATATCAACGGCTTCCTGCTCTATCTTTTCGCGGTGTTCTGCGCCAAGGAAGCTTTCACAGTAAATTTTATACGCCTCTTCGGTGCCAGATGGGCGGGCGGCGAACCAGCCGTTGTCAGTCATCACCTTCAGCCCGCCAATCGAGGCGCCATTACCCGGTGCGCTGGTTAAACGCGCAGTGATAGGATCACCTGCCAACATACTCGCGGTCACCATTTCAGGTGACAACTTAGCCAGCGCATTTTTCTGCGCCTGGGTTGCCGGAGCTTGAATACGGTTATAACTTGGTGCACCAAAACGTTGCGCTAACTCATCATAGTGATGCTGTGGATTCTTGCCGGTCACTGCCGTGATTTCCGCCGCCAGCAGACACATGATGATGCCATCTTTGTCAGTGGACCAGGGGGTGCCGTCAAAGCGCAGGAAGGATGCCCCGGCACTCTCTTCGCCACCAAAACCAAAACTGCCATCGTGCAATCCATCGACAAACCACTTGAAGCCGACGGGCACCTCCACCAGCTTGCGGCCTAAATCAGCCACCACTCGGTCAATCATCGCACTGGAAACCAGCGTCTTACCCACAGCCACATCAGCGCCCCATTGCGGGCGATGCTGGAACAGGTAGTTGATCGATACTGCAAGGTAATGGTTCGGATTCATCAATCCGGCCGGCGTGACAATGCCATGGCGGTCATAATCGGGATCATTAGCAAAGGCTAAATCAAATTTGTCGCGCAGCGCCAGCAGCCCCGCCATCGCCGATTCTGATGAGCAATCCATGCGGATCACACCATCATGGTCAAGATGCATAAAGCGGAAAGTCTGATCGATAGAGTCGTTAACTAGCGTCAGATCCAACTTATAGTGCTCACCAATGCGTTGCCAGTAGGCAATACCTGAGCCACCGAGCGGATCGACCCCCAATTTCAAACCCGCGCGCTGAATGGCAGGGATATCCACCACATCGCCCAAGCCCTCAACATAGGGTTGGATCAAATCTTGTTCACACAGATGATTGCCGCGCCAGGCTCTATCCAGCGTCTGACGTTTCACCCCTTCTAAATGCAGGCTAAGTAACTGGTTAGCGCGCTTTTCAATCACTGAGGTCAGATTGGTATCTGCCGGGCCACCATTGGGTGGATTGTACTTGATACCACCATCTTCAGGCGGGTTGTGGGAGGGCGTGATAACAATGCCGTCAGCTAGCGCTTTACCCTGTAGGTTATGGCAAAGAATGGCGTGTGAGATTGCGGGGGTCGGGGTGAAACCATTCTCTTGTTGCACCACCACATCCACGCCATTCGCCGTCAGCACTTCCAGCACCGAAATAAAGGCCGGTTCCGACAATGCGTGGGTATCTTTACCCACATAACAGGGGCCAGTTATGCCGTGTTGATGGCGAACTTCCGCAATCGCCTGCGCGATAGCCAGAATGTGCGCTTCATTAAAACTGTGACGTAATGAACTGCCACGGTGCCCAGAGGTGCCAAATTTGACCGCATGGGCTGGGTTTTCTGCATCCGGCTGCAATACATAGTATTGCGACGTCAACTGAGCAACATTAATCAAATCGCTTTGCTGAGCTGCTTGCCCAGCACGAGGGTGGTTAGCCACAATAACGACTCCTATATACCCGTTATCTTTCAAGCTACAGATATCCTGGCCGCGCTTGCTTACGGCCCTCCTGCATATTGAAATCTATTGGGCACAGTTTCAACGAAATTAGATAGTTCCGCACACTTTATCAGTCAGATCCGGCGGGAACTGCATTGCCAACATGATGTGTTGCACCATGCTGCGTTTACGCTCGGTATTGGTATTGGTAATCACCCAGTATGGCGTACCGGGGAGATGTTTGGGCTTGGTATGTGTCCCATTTTGCAATAACGTCTGCTGATCACCCGCAAAATAGACCCGAGTGCGGCCATGTAGTGATTCAGTCGCCTCAGTAAAGGCGTGAGCATCCAGTGTGTAGAGCGTTGATAGCACTAACATAAAGCGGTTAACCGCCCTATTTTGCTCGGCATATTCATCGGATAGCAGCAGTTCGCGCACCGCACGAACCCGATCCCGTGGTGCTGGAGCCGCCGCCACTTTCGCCGCATCATCAGTGGTTGCTGAACTCACTACCGGCTGACCTGCGGTAAATTTCAACATACGCCGTAAAATATCGGACGCACTTTCGCCAATGTGTTGCGTATGACTGGCAATATAGCGATAAAGCTCTTCGTCGAGTTCAATAGTTTTCATCATTATCCAGTACGGTTTTCTACTTTCTTATGCATATCCAAGGATTATAAAGTCAAAGTGCGCTAACGAGTACCTTTATCATGGCATTATTGGGATAATAACCCGCACCGCCAGTAGCCACTCAACAATCCACATCTATTTGATAAGCATATCTCTATAAACATATGTCTGATAAACATATGCCTGATAAAATCGTGGCGCAGCACACCTTCGCTCAGTCATGATACCCTAACCAGAATATCTCTCAGCATGAACTTCGCCATGAAATTAAACTTCCGCTTACAAAACGCACTTTCTCCCACCCCGTCACTGCCAATCATTCTGATCCATGGATTATTTGGTAACCTTGATAACTTGGGGGTATTGGCCCGCGACCTGCAAAAAGAGCATAACGTTATTCAGGTTGATCTGCGCGATCACGGTTTATCACCCCGTTCGCCTCAGGTGAACTACCCGGATATGGCGCAAGATGTGCTGGAGTTGATGGACCAGCTTGCGATAGAGAAAGCGATAATTATTGGTCATTCGATGGGTGGAAAAGTCGCAATGGCACTGACGGCAATAGCTCCGGATCGCATTGCAAAAGTGGTCGCGATTGATGTCGCCCCGGTCAATTATCAGGTGCGCCGCCACGACTCTATTTTTACAGCGCTCAATGCCGTAAGTGCCGCCGGTATCACTCAGCGTCAGGAGGCCGCTCAACTGATGCGTGAGTCAATAAAGGAGGAGGGGGTTATCCAGTTTTTGCTGAAGTCATTTCAGAATGGCGAGTGGCGGTTTAACGTGCCTGCGCTGTGGGACCAATATAACAATATTGTCGGCTGGCAGCCCATCCCACCCTGGCCCCACCCTATTTTGTTTATTCGTGGTGAATTATCGCCCTATATCCAGGATAGCCATCGCGATGATATTGCCCGCCAATTCCCGCAAGCCCGCGCCCATGTCGTCGCCGGAACCGGTCACTGGGTACATGCTGAAAAACCTGACTCTGTCTTGCGAGCTATCCACCGCTTTATTGATGATAATCCAGCGGCCAAACAGCACACTGAATAAAAAAAACAGAGCGCGCCTTGGATGTTGATTAAAAATTATACCCTGGGGAAAAGAAATGTATTTCCTGTGGAAAAATTGTGCAAAAAAGAGCGAATTAGCCCAATCTAATCACAGTAAAGCATTGTCGTTGCTCGGTTGGCTGGGGTATTATGGCGCGCTATAAATTTGCTGCGGTGTTTGGCAGCAAATGCAAATTCAGGCTGCTGACATAGAGGTTATTCAATGCGTTCTATCTATGTTCTAAGCTTGGAATGTGTAAACCAAATCATCAAGAAAGGCTACGCCACGCTTTCTGATGTCACTCCCTTGTAGTACCGCGACCTATGGCAAAAGAACAAACGGATCGCACGACGCTGGATCTGTTCGCAGATGAACGCCGTCCGGGGCGCCCGAAAACAAACCCATTATCCCGTGATGAACAGCTTAGAATTAATAAGCGAAATCAACTACGGCGCGATAAAGTACGTGGCTTACGACGCGTGGAACTGAAGATTAATGCCGATGCCGTCGATGCTCTCAACAGCCTTGCTGAGCAGCGTAACATCAGCCGCAGTGAACTGATTGAACAGATGTTACTGGCTCAATTAGCCCATGATCAAGAGGGGTTTTAACCCTATCAGTTACCACCACGGCGTGGCGTAATCACTTACGCCACGCCGCTATTCCTAGAAAGTTTCCCAGTTGGCGTTGCTGTCTGCCTTGGCAGCGACAGGTGCCAGTTTTAATGGATTCGCCCGAGGTTTCACTGCTGGTTTTGCCCGCGCATCATCTGATTGTAATTTAAATACCGCCACTGCTCGGTTTAGCTGCGTCGCCTGCTCTTCCAATGAAGCCGCAGCACGCGAAGCTTCCTGCACCAAAGCAGCATTCTGCTGGGTCACGCTGTCCATCTCTGCCACCGCTTGCCCAACCTGACTAATGCCCTTACTTTGCTCATCAGAAGCCGAGGCTATCTCTCCCATTAAGTCGGTTACATTAGTGATCGAACGAACGATTTCATCCATGGTGACACCGGCACTCTCCACCAATGCCGACCCGCTTTTCACTCGGTTGACCGACTCGGTAATCAAGCCATCAATCTCCTTCGCCGCCTGCGCACTGCGCTGTGCCAAATTACGCACTTCACTGGCGACCACCGCAAAACCACGGCCCTGCTCACCCGCTCTGGCCGCTTCAACTGCGGCATTCAACGCCAAGATATTGGTCTGGAAAGCAATACTGTTAATCACGGTGGTAATATCCGCGATTTTGCGCGAACTGGCAGAGATCTCATCCATGGTGTGCACCACGTCAGCCACCAGCGCCCCGCCTTTTTTCGCCGTGATGGAGGCACTCGCCGCCAGTTGACTGGCGTGATGCGCATTATCAGCATTATGTTTTACGGTCGCGGTTAACTGCTCCATGCTAGCTGCCGTCTCTTCCAGTGCGGCGGCCTGCTGCTCGGTGCGAGACGACAAATCGGTATTGCCCGCAGAAATTTCGGCCGCGCCGTGATAAATCCCATCCGTACTGCTACGGATAGCCTCTACGGTATTGACCAAACTGGTTTGCACATCGCGCAATAGCGGGAATAGCTGCCCAACGCAGTTACGCCCAAAATCGACGATAGGCTGCCCAAGCTGACCGGAAGCAATAACCCGAAAATGCGCACGGATCTCATCCAGCGGACGCACCAGATTGGCCAATAGGTAGCGGTCAGTAGCCAGTAAAATCACCAGACCGGCCACCAATGCAGAGATAAGTGTTATGCTGCTCACTTTTGTCAGTTGCGAGAATTGCACTTTCGCCACGCCAATGGCCTTTGACGCCGCCTGATTAAAACCCTCGGCAACCGCGCCATATTGGCGGCTTAATGCAGGCACCGTTTTTTTCGCCAGATCTTGATAAGCGGCGGTATTGTTATCCATTGCGGCCTGATAAAGCGGCATCACCCCCTGCTCAATTAATCCACTCCATCCATCAATCACTCCAGCGACTAAAGCAGGATCAATCTGTGCATGGTCGATAGCTTTAAACTCGGCGAGTCTTTTCTTCAGGTTTTCCAGCGCGGCACTGGACGATTTTAGCTCTTTATCCGCATCGGCCAGGTTACCGCTTTGGTGATAATCGACTGCGCGGGCAAGACGGGTCACCATGCGGAAATATTGATCCGTCCCCTGATTAACTAAATTCATATTCTCAACCAACACCGTATTCGCGTTAGATGATTGTGTGAGTTGATTCAGTGATAACAATGTATAGGCAGATACACCGCCCCAGAGCAGGCAAAAGGCGCCAAGCACCCATAATAGCGCTGCTCTGATAGTAATATTTTTTAAAAACTGCATGTTCGTTCCCCTTATATATCGGATGGTTACCGTTAGAGACTCTGGTGTTATTTGATGACCGAAAAGCAATAAAGGACGTTCCATACAGCTAACGACAACTCCTTTCCGGCAAATTTTCATCTGACGGTTTCCCCCTGGCACCGCTAATTGCAACCTTGCGGTTACACAACGGTTATCGGCAATGAGGTTATAAGGTTGAGCAACTCACAAAAATTTAATATCGCATAAACTTGATACCCGCCCGGCAGGGTTTTCTGGCATGATGCTGCGCTATGAAATGTGTTATATTATTGGGCAGAAAGCGCAATAATCTGCATAAATATTTGAATTTATAAGGTATTAAGTTATATGGCGACTGTAGGCATTTTCTTTGGCAGCGATACTGGCAATACCGAAAACATTGCCAAGATGATCCAAAAGCAACTGGGCAAAGATGTTGCTGAGGTTCACGACATTGCCAAAAGCAGCAAAGAAGATTTAGAAGCCTTCGATATCCTGCTGATCGGTATCCCAACTTGGTATTACGGCGAAGCACAATGTGACTGGGATGATTTCTTCCCGACACTAGAAGAGATCGATTTCAACGGCAAGCTGGTTGCCCTATTCGGTTGCGGTGATCAGGAGGACTACGCAGAGTATTTCTGCGATGCGATGGGCACCGTGCGCGACATCATCGAACCACGTGGTGCCGCGATTGTCGGTCACTGGCCAACAGCCGGTTACCACTTCGAGGCCTCCAAGGGCCTGGCTGATGATGATCACTTTATCGGTTTAGCCATTGATGAAGATCGCCAACCGGAACTGACGAATGAACGTGTTGATGCTTGGGTAAAACAGATCAGTGAAGAGATGAATTTGTCTGAAATCACCGGCTAATACGCCATCCCGAAAACGCTGTGGTGTATTGAGCATCGCCCAGCGTTTTCGTTGCTCTTCATCCCTTTCACCCTTCTCTGTTAAGCAGCCCACAGATCCACATCTTCATTCGTGAAAAATAAAAATAAGTCGCTACAACTTTTTAACGTTATCGCTAGCGAACATAAACTAAAATGATGCTACACCCCCATTCATCAATACACCGCATGATTAATCTGGCAAAGTGTGCAATTATATCTTTGTTAACAACCACGGTTTTCATTTGGGGCGAGCAGTTCTATAATGAGACGTAATTGTAATTATTACGCCACGGATGTCATAGGCTGAACAGCCTTAATTTGAATCGATAGTAACAGGACTGAATCCGCATGACTGACAACAACAAAGCCTTAAAAAACGCTGGCCTTAAAGTAACACTGCCCCGGCTGAAGATTCTGGAAGTGTTGCAAGATCCGGCGTGCCACCACGTCAGCGCGGAAGATCTTTATAAAAAGCTGATCGATATTGGTGAAGAGATTGGTCTGGCGACGGTTTACCGCGTTCTGAATCAATTTGACGATGCCGGTATTGTGACCCGCCACAATTTCGAAGGCGGTAAATCAGTCTTTGAGTTGACGCAGCAACATCATCACGATCACCTGATTTGCCTGGATTGCGGCAAAGTGATCGAGTTTAGCAATGAAGCGATTGAAACTCTTCAACGTGAAATTTCTAAGCAACACGGCATCAAGCTGACCAATCACAGTCTCTACCTGTACGGCCACTGTGAATCCGGCGATTGCCGTGAAAACGAGTCTGCGCACGATAAAAGATAATGCCGCATTATCGCATTGATCTTATAAAGATTTTAAGCACTGAAAAAAACCCCGGCAAGCCGGGGGAAAACCATCAACTCAACTTCACTTAATTTTGTTTACCACAAAACAGGGTAAACAGCAGACACAGCGATTTGAAACCCATCATCAGACTTTAACTGGCTCGGCCCGGCTATGACGTTTACCATCCGGGCTGGTTGAGCGGATCATTACATTACCACTGACTTTAGGTTGCACTTTGGCATCATACTGCTGCCATTGCTTACCACCATCAGTGGAGTACTGGATAATCAAGCCCGGTAAGGAGATATTAGCCTCCAATTGACCCGCGACCACTCGTGCTCCCGGCACCGGCAGCCGGTAAGCGATGCCCGCTTTATCCAGTTTCGCCAGTTCACGTTGACCCATGATGTTGGCAAAACGCTGCCAATCAGTGTCCAACGCCTTGGTATCCACCAGATGCGTCTCGCCGCCTCTGTACTCCCGACCCGCTTGATAATCTTGCTCCCATGACGCACGATGCCAGGCGCGCTCCGCCAGCGGTAATGCCCGTGGGAAGATCATGTACTCCATCTGCTCATCGGTACGGACAGTTTCATTCCACGACTGACCGGAGATACCGTGCACACCAGGCCATGGCTTGTCGCTCTTCGCACTGAAGTGATTACCATCGCGATCAACAGAGGTTTCGGCGTTTTGCGGCATGTTGTCTGGGGCGAAACTGAACACTTTTTCCTCGTCGTTAAAGCGGGTTGCCCAGTAGTAGCCACGTTCGCTCGGGTTAACTTCATACGGCATGTCGAAGTAGACATAATCCGGGTTGGACGCCACCACTTCGTAGCCTTTATTGGCCCAATCATTGATTGAGTCGGCACCGCCCCAGAACAGGGTGTCCCAGAAGTTGACACCAACACGTTTGGTCGCAAACTCTTTCGCGTCTTTGGCATCTTTCAAGCCATCCTGCCACGCTTGCATTTTTTCGATGCCATGGGCATTAACTAATTTGCTCACCTCAATGGCGAAGTAGCTGGAGAGATGCTCCACATCCTGAACTTTGCCTTGCTTGACCATCTCTTGACAGACCTGCGACTTGGCCCATGGCTTATCTTCAACACTCTTATCAATGATGCCTTTGCCCGGCTCAATTGGGCCGTTTTTGTCCTGGAACCCCGACCCCAGACGGATATTTTTCGCCTCATCACCGCCAAAGTGCCAGGTGGTCAACGGCATACCGGCCTCTTTGTGCATCTGAGCCATTTCGCCAATCACTTTATCGACAAAGCGCTTAGAGGAGTCCAGACATGGGTTCAGATAACTTTTGCGCTCATAGAACTGCACCGAGGTGGTGTTGGAGTCATCGGTAGGATCCAGCAGGCGGAATTCATTAGCCTCTTTCTCTTTCCCCTGCTTCATCAGATTGTTGTAGCGGGCCTCCATGGAAACGACCGCGGCACGAGCATGGGCTGGCATGTCAATTTCAGGAATAACATCAATCTGGCGCGCTTGGGCGTATTTCAGGATCTCGATGTAGTCATCGCGGGTGAAATGGCCGCTCCCCAGATTACTGCTATCCGGGCCAGACCCCAGCTGCGGCAACAAACAGCTGTTTTCAGTCAAGTCGTGACAACGTTTGCTGCCCACATCGGTTAACTCTGGCAGGCCTGGGATCTCAATGCGCCAACCCTCATCGTCGCTTAGATGGAAGTGGAATTTATTCAGCTTGTAGGCGGCCATCTGGTCCAGTAAACGCAGCACCGCCTCTTTGGTTTTGAAGTTACGGCCAACATCGAGGAAGAGACCACGGTATTCAAAGCGCGGGGCATCTTTTGCGTCTAGTGTGGCGATTTTTTGGCTGCCGTCAGTGGGCACTAAAGAGAGGATAGATTGCAAACCATAGAACACACCGGAGGGATCAAAACCAATGACCTGTGCGCCTTTGTCACCAATTTTCAGCTCATAGGCACCGGAAACCGCTAAGTCGCCTTTAAACACCGCCGGTTGAATCGAGGTTTTTATCGGGAAGCCCGTGGCGTTCAGTTTCAGGCCGAGTAATTCGAAACGCTGCTGTACCACCTCGGCAGCCGGTTTAGGTAAAGCGCTCAGATCCAGTGCCACGCCCTGGCTCAAATTCACGTCTTGCGGATGAATTTTGACCTCCATTGGCGTCGGAATAATCTGCCCGCGTAGGTTTGCTGCCGTTAATGTTTTCACCGCTTCATTTTTGACGAAACGAGACTCCGGCGTCATCAGCACGTTATTGTCATCTTTGGTACGTTTCCACTGATCGCCCGTAAATTGGGTTAGATATTCGTTGATATCTTCAGTGTCGGTACTTTTCAGCACCTTGGGTTTCGCATCGCCGGAGGTGGCATACCAGCGCGGCATAAAGTCAGTGGCAAACAGCTGCCAATATTCACCCGTTATCGGGATTTCAACCGCCTGATTGGCAGGAAAACCGGCGAATTTAGCCGTAGGTTCAATTTTATGCAGGTCACCGGTCAGGTGTGTGATGCTGAATTGATCGTTATCTACCGTCAGAATTTGGCGAATGCTGTGGAAGTAAATGGCCCAATCCCGGCCTTTGATCTCATCCCCAGTGTTGGTCAGAGTTATCATTACTTGGTTGCAAGATGCCCAATCAGCCCCCAATTTGGCGCAATCAGCACCATTCTCACCAGCACGGTTATCCAATACTTTATAGTTAACTTTCAAGGTGCTGAGCTGGTCAACAATCTGTTGATTGGCGGTGTCCGCATTGGCGGCCCCCATCAAGCCGAAGGTCGCGGTGATCGCCGCTAACGTATTTAATTTGAATCTGTTCATCACTAACCTCATCCGTAATTAATAATTGCAGCCAGAGTCACTACTGGAAGTATTGCTGCTGGCTGAATTATTGTTAGCTTAATTGCTACTCTCAGAATGGTTTCAAGCTTAGTTATTGGCGCGAATTTCTTGCCAAAGTTTTCCGCACTGCGCCTCATAGGCCTGACCATTACCGGTATGCGCCGCGTCAATACAGCGCTGATAATCCAATACCCGAACCGTCTCTTTCTCAGTAAAAGCTTGATGCGCTCTCTCTTGCTTCAAGACATTCAATACCGCTTTGCAGGGGATTAATCTCTCCGGCGAGCCTTCACTGGCATTGATACAAGCGCTGTATGCTTGCTTCAGCTTAGTGTCTTCCGGTTGAGCCGGCGCTTGCGGCGCACAGGCACTCAATCCCAATACCACGGCAATAATAAAAAGCGTTTTCTTCATAGCAGGTGCTCCATTATGACCCCGGAGTGGTTACCGGGGAGGGCAATCAGAAGATGGTAAATGGTGCAATTACGATGAATTTAACGTCTTTCTCATCCTGGAACACATTGCCGAAACCACCGCCAAAGCTTGGAATATTGGTATGGTTGTCGTACATGGTGTAATGCAGTTTGAATAGGGTGCCTTTCGCCCGACCCTCTTGCAGCGTGTAGAGCACATCAAAGTTCCATGCGGACTCTTTCAGGCGGGTATTTTGGTCGAATTTGGGGTTACTGCTTGGTTTTGCATCCCAGCCATAGGCATAGGAAGTCCCCACTGACCAACCCGCTAAGTTCCAGTTTTTCAGGTCATACATCACGCCACCAAACAGCGCTTTTTCGCCGTTGGCGTTGAAGTCAGAGCGAGAATCCCACCAAACGTCCAAACGGCCGTTGGAGGTCGCATAACCTGGAGTCATACGTTGCAGGAAGTAGCCTTGGTTACCTTCAGCTTTAGCCCAAGTCCCTTCCAAACGCAGGTCAAATGGCCCGGTGGTGTAACCCAGAGTTAATGCTTGCAACCAGGCTAAGCCGTCATAGACGTCATTCACATTGCTGGCACCACCATCAACTTTGTCTTTCGCGCCGTAGAACTGGTAAGAGGTACGCAGATCATTGCCCGCAACCGGGAAGGCGTACGAGGCTTTGGCAAAATACTGATCCATGTAGTCTTTGGCCTGGCCGAATGCCGCTTCCATCACCAGCTTATTTTTGAAGTCGTATTTGGCACCGATTGAGTGCAGGTAACTCACGCCGGTCAAACCATCCGCCTGACGGAAGTTGTACATATTCTGATACCACGGCGCTTTATATTCATCGGTCCACATGTAGGACATGGACAGTGCACCCGCTGTATCAAAATCGAATTTCGCACCGCCTTCAGCACCACGATAAGTCCCGGGCATGAAGCTCCAGTGTGGTGCTAACAATGTCTGCCCTGTCGGTTGGATATAACCACCACGCGCCCAGAAATCACCAAATTTGAATTTGGCTGCCGCCTTATACACGCTGACGCCACTCTTATCGCCAGTCCATTTTTCATCCCAGCGAGTTTTAGCATCACTGAAACCAATTTCGTTTGGTGCTGCCGGGCCGCTGTTGGTCATTTCAACTGCACCGAAAGCGGCCAGGTCGATACCAAACATGTCTGCCGCGTAGCCGGATGAGAAGTCCAGATTGGCGTTAAAGGTGGAGTGATGCAGGTTAGCAACATATTTGCCATACTCTGCACTGCCCGGCGTTAAATCCTTACGGTCACGCTGACGCTGCCAATAATAGATACCGCCAGTCAGTGACGAATCATCCACAAAGCCTTCAGCCCTGGCCTCTGGGGTTGCCATAAACCCCGTTCCTAACAATGCGCCCGCGACAGCGAGCACTAACGTTTTACGTTTAGCATCGTGCGTAACCATAAGAAAAAATTCCTCTTTGACATCACATTTAAAGTGCTTTGCCTATGTCCACCACAGCTCACAGGTTCAGCCTCAAAAAAACCCTAAGTGGGTAAAATTTAGCTGGGGAGAGATCTCCACCAGCTGTTACTGATTTAAAAAAACGTCTCTTTCGATAAACGCTCTGAAGATTGCTGCTGGGATACAGACTATTTTTCGCGACGCGAATTATCAATTAAAAAAGTCAATAATTATTCAAAGTATGACAACGAGCACATAACTGTGAAAAAATATTACAGAACTCACAAAAGCTTTAAAAACAATGCATAAGCTTCTCAGTGAACTCAAAAATCGTCTCTCATTGACATCTTGAATGGTTTCAGCAAATACAATAAAACACGGAATATTCCAGTGGAAAATCACATTATTTCCCTGGTTAATTTGTAAAGCGAATATTTAAGAAAGACTTACAGATCGCCACGTCATCATGTGCAAAGAGGGTAATCAGTCGATATTGACCAAAAGAAAATGCAGAAAAGAGGAAATTGAATAGGCGGGTCTAATGTTTAATAAACAAAACAAAGGGTATTTTTAAGCATAAAAAAGGCGTGGACTTAGCCACGCCAATTAAGTTGAATCTGATTGCTAAAGCTTAGTTTGTCGCCTTGGCAGCCCAGGTATCACGCAAACCTACTGTGCGGTTAAAGACCAGCGCATCAGGGCGGGAGTAGCGGCTATCAGCACAGAAATAACCTTCACGTTCAAACTGATAGGTTTTCTCTGGCACAGCACTCGCCAGGCTTGGCTCAACGAAGCCCTGACGGATAACCAAAGACTCTGGGTTAATCGTCGACAGAAAATCTTCTGCGGCTGCCGGGTTTGGTACACTAAACAAACGGTCGTATAAACGAATTTCCGCAGGCAAGGCATGTTTAACCGAAACCCAGTGAATAACGCCCTTCACTTTACGGCCATCTGCGGGATCTTTATTTAATGTTTCGGCGTCATAGCTGCAATAAAGCGTCGTAACATTACCTTCAGCGTCCTTCTCGACACGTTCAGCTTTAATCACGTAAGCATTGCGCAGGCGCACTTCTTTGCCCAGTACCAAGCGCTTATATTGCTTATTCGCCTCTTCGCGGAAGTCAGCGCGATCAATATAAATCTCGCTATCAAATGGAACCTGACGGGTGCCCATATCCGGATTATTCGGATGATTTGGCATCGTCAACCACTCTTCACCAGCCGCACGGTTTTCGATAATCACTTTGATCGGATCAAGAACCGCCATAGCCCGTGGAGCATTTTCGTTCAGATCATCACGGATACATGACTCCAGTGACATCATTTCAACGTTGTTATCCTGCTTGGTCACACCAATACGGCGGCAGAATTCGCGGATAGAGGCTGCGGTGTAGCCACGGCGACGCAAGCCAGAAATAGTCGGCATACGTGGGTCATCCCAGCCCTCTACAACCTTCTCTGTCACCAGTTGGTTCAGCTTGCGCTTAGACATAATGGCGTATTCGAGATTCAGGCGGGAGAACTCATATTGGCGCGGATGGCACTCAATGGAGATATTATCCAGCACCCAATCATACAAGCGGCGGTTATCCTGGAACTCCAACGTACAGAGTGAATGGGTGATCCCTTCAATCGCATCAGAAATGCAATGGGTAAAGTCATACATCGGGTAGATGCACCACTTGTTACCCGACTGGTGGTGTTCAGCAAATTTAATGCGATACAGCACCGGATCACGCATCACAATAAAAGGTGACGCCATGTCGATTTTGGCACGCAGACACGCGGTGCCTTCAGCAAAGCCGCCAGCACGCATTTTTTCAAACAGCGCCAGGTTCTCTTCCACACTGCGGTCACGATACGGGCTATTTTTACCCGGCGCAGTCAGTGTGCCGCGATATTCGCGCATCTGCTCAGCTGTTAACTCATCCACATAGGCCAGACCCTTGTTAATCAGCTCTATTGCGTACTGGTACAGTTGATCAAAATAGTCTGAGGAGTAACGTACATCACCGCTCCAGGTGAAACCTAGCCACTCTACGTCGCGCTTAATAGATTCAACGAATTCGACGTCCTCTTTCACCGGGTTGGTGTCGTCAAAACGCAGATTGCATTGGCCGTTATAATCTTGTGCGATGCCAAAATTCAGGCAAATGGATTTCGCATGACCAATATGCAGGTAGCCGTTTGGCTCCGGCGGGAAGCGGGTATGAACCGACGTGTGTTTGCCGCTGGCTAAATCTTCGTCAATGATCTGACGGATAAAATTACTCGGGCGGGCTTCTGCCTCACTCATTGTTCTATTCCTCAATGCAAACGCAACAAATATAACCGCATATAATCCAACAAGCCCGGCCCGGAAACAACCGTTTGTTACCGCAAACAAAACAAAAAACGGGAAGAGATTGCTCTCTTCCCGCTGCTTTGATGAAAACTTAGGTCAGGTGCTCAGGAGTTCAGCACTCCGGTGAACTGATTATTTGCCACGAATCTCAAACAATTGGCTTTGACCGGCGACCACAGTGTCACCTGCCAGAAGCGAGATACCGGCGTAATCATCAATATTGCTAACCACAACTGGGCTAATCATTGAGCGCGCATTGGCATTCAGGTAAGCCAGATCCAGCTCCAGCACTGGCTGACCGGCAACCACAGTGGCACCCTCTTCAACCAGGCGGGCAAAGCCCTGACCATTGAGTTTCACCGTATCAATCCCGATATGAACCACAATTTCAGCGCCGGTTTCAGTCTCCAGACAGAAGGCATGGTCAGTATTGAAGATTTTAACGATGGTGCCGTTGGCCGGAGAAACCACCATTTTATCGGTAGGACGGATGGCAACACCCTCACCCACAGCTTTACTGGCGAAGGCTTCATCAGGAACCTGTTCCAATGCCACCACCTCACCGGTAATAGGCGAAACCAAGACTAATGAAGCGGTTTTCGCGCTGTTAATGACCGCCTGAGGCTGGGCCGCAGCAGGTGCAGCAGTGCTGCTTGCCGCAGGAACCGGGCCACCCGCTAACACGGCACGCATGGCTGAAGCAATCAGTTCCGCACGAGTACCGACAATCACTTGCACACTCTGTTTATTCAGACGAATCACACCTGACGCCCCTAAACGCTTCGCCACATTGTCATTAACCAATGCAGAGTCTTTCACGTTCAAACGCAGGCGAGTAATACAGGCGTCGATGCCAGTCAGGTTATCTGAACCACCAATAGCACCGATATAGCGACGAGCCAGGCCATTGATTTCACTTTCGTTAACCGCAGGCGTGTTATTTACATTCACGTCATAACCATCCTCCTCGCTACCCTCAACCGCCAGTTCACGGCCTGGTGTCAGCAAGTTGAATTTCTGGATAGTGAAACGGAACACCACGTAGTAAATGGCGAAGAACACCAAACCTTGTGGGATCAGCATGTACCAGTGTGTCGCCAGCGGGTTACGGGATGAGAGCACCATATCCACCAAACCGGCGCTGAAACCAAAGCCCGCGATCCAATGCATACTCGCAGCGATGAACACGGAGATGCCGGTCAGCACGGCGTGGATGAAGTACAGCACTGGTGCAACGAACATGAAGGAGAACTCAAGTGGTTCAGTGATACCGGTGAAGAAGGCGGCAAACGCCCCCGCCAGCATGATACCTGCCACTTTCGCTCTATTTTCCGGACGTGCGCAGTGATAAATCGCCAATGCCGCACCCGGTAAACCAAACATCATGATTGGGAAGAAACCGGCCTGATAACGACCAGTGATACCCACTACCGCTTTACCGGCGTCGATAGACTGTTGGCCACCCAGGAAGTTAGGAATATCGTTAATACCGGCAACGTCAAACCAGAACACCGAGTTCAGGGCATGATGCAGGCCGACGGGAATCAATAAACGGTTGAAGAAGGCATAGATACCCGCGCCCACAGAACCCATATCTTTGATGTATTCGCCGAAGGTCACCAATGCGTTATAAATCAGCGGCCAAACGTACATCAGGATGAAAGCGACAACAATCATCAAGAAAGAGGTCAGAATCGGAACCAGACGGCGGCCACTGAAGAAGGAGAGCGCTTTTGGTAACTCAACGCTGCTAAAGCGGTTGTACAACTCAGCGGAGATGATACCTACCAGGATACCCACAAACTGGTTGTTGATTTTGCCGAAGGCTGCTGGAACCTGATCAACCGGGATCTTTTGAATCATCGAAACCGCAGCTGGCGAACACAGCGTGGTTAAGACCAGGAAGCCGA
Organism: Yersinia bercovieri ATCC 43970; assembly: GCF_013282745.1. Classification (NCBI taxonomy): domain Bacteria; kingdom Pseudomonadati; phylum Pseudomonadota; class Gammaproteobacteria; order Enterobacterales; family Yersiniaceae; genus Yersinia; species Yersinia bercovieri. Next base: position 2,692,637 of record NZ_CP054044.1, on the reverse strand, counting down.
CAAAGCCGGTCAGTGCAGCAGCACCATCTTTGTCTTTTGACATACCGTAAGCCACACCAATGGCGAACAGCACGGACATGTTGTCGATAATCGCGGCACCGGATTTGATAAATAATGCTGCTAGCGCATTATCACCCCCCCAGCTAACGGGGTCGATCCAATAACCAACACCCATCAATATTGCAGCCGCAGGCAGCGTGGCCACAGGGACCATCAAAGCCCGGCCTACTTTTTGCAAGTAACTAAGAATATTCACTTTTCCCCCTATTCGTCCGATATCGGACCCTTTAAGTAGTTTATTTATTTTTACTCACTACCTTTTAGAAAAACGCATTGCACACTTTTATTTATTCACCGCATGTATGACTCATTGTGGAGTGTAAAAAAATTATTTCGTAACGCAAATTAAAACCCCCTATTTTGTGATAAATGTCACCAAAAACCAGTGAAAAAGCATCAATACACTAGCCAGGATACAAAACTTATTTTATCATTCGAAAAATGAACAAAGCATTGTACCAGCGCATGAGTCAAAATCTGAGTTACGCTTAGCTGGATGACTCAAACCGCGTAGAGTATAGCCACTATTAGCAATCCTAAGAGGTGCACGATGAGACTTATCCCACTGAAAAACACCACAGAAGTTGGTAAATGGGCAGCACGTCATATAGTTAACCGTATTAATGCGTTCAAACCAACTGCTGAGCGCCCGTTTGTTTTGGGTCTGCCAACCGGTGGTACACCGATGGAAGCTTACAAACACTTGGTCGCGATGCATAAAGCCGGCGAAGTCAGCTTCAAAAATGTTGTTACGTTCAACATGGATGAGTATGTCGGCTTGCCGCAAGAGCACCCGGAAAGCTACTACACCTTTATGCACACTAACTTCTTCGATCATGTTGATATCCCTGCCGAAAACATTAACTTGTTGAATGGTAACGCGCCGGATATCGATGAAGAGTGCCGTCGTTACGAAGCGAAAATTAAGTCTTACGGCAAAATCAACCTGTTTATGGGGGGTGTCGGCGTTGACGGCCATATCGCCTTTAATGAACCCGCCTCCTCTCTGGCTTCCCGCACCCGTATCAAAACTCTGACGCAAGAAACCCGCATCGCTAACTCACGCTTCTTTGGTGGTGATGCAAATCTCGTGCCTAAATATGCACTTACAGTGGGTGTGGGTACATTGCTGGATGCGGAAGAGGTGATGATTCTGGTGACCGGCCACGGTAAAGCTCAAGCGCTACAAGCCGCTGTTGAAGGTAGCATTAACCACATGTGGACCATCAGTTGCCTGCAACTGCATGCCAAGGCCATCATGGTGTGTGACGAACCTTCCACTATGGAATTGAAAGTTAAGACTGTAAAATACTTCCATGAATTGGAAGCTGAAAACATCAAAGATCTTTAATCGTTATCAGGGGGCTAAGATGTACGCTTTAACTCACGGCCGTATTTATACCAGCCATGAAGTATTGGATAATCATGCTGTAGTCGTGGCTGATGGATTGATCGAACGTATCTGTCCTGTCGATGAACTTCCGGCTGGTATTGAGATACGCGATTTGGGTGGTGCCATTCTGGCCCCCGGTTTTATTGATGTTCAGTTGAATGGTTGCGGCGGCGTGCAATTCAATGACTCTCTTGAGGCCATCTCAGAAGAGACGCTGGATATCATGCAGCGCGCTAATGAAAAATCAGGTTGCACCAGCTTCCTGCCAACACTGATTACTTGCAGTGATGAATTTATGAAGCACGGCGTTGATGTCATGCGCTCATACCTGCAAAAAAACCAGCATCAAGCACTGGGCCTGCATCTGGAAGGGCCGTATCTTAACCCGTTGAAGAAAGGCACCCACAATCCGGCGTTTATCCGTAAACCTAGCGCCGAAATGATTGATTATCTCTGTGCCAATGCTGATGTGATTACCAAACTCACTCTGGCACCAGAAATGGTTGATGCAAAATATATTCAACAGCTAACAGAAGCGGGCATTTTAGTTTCTGCGGGTCACTCAAATGCCACCTATAAACAGGCCCGTAAAGGGTTCGCCGCCGGTATCCGCTTTGCGACGCACCTTTATAACGCAATGCCGTACATTACGGGGCGTGAGCCAGGTTTGATCGGGGCAATTTTTGATACGCCTGAGGTTTATACTGGCGTTATCGCGGATGGTCTGCATGTTGATTGGGCCAATATCCGTAGCGCAAAACAGCTGAAAGGTGACAAGCTGGTTCTGGTCACCGATGCCACCGCGCCGGCAGGAGCTGAAATTGATCAATTTATTTTTGCTGGTAAAACAATATACTATCGCGATGGCTTATGTGTGGATGAGAATGGCACACTAAGCGGTTCGGCACTGACGATGATCGAAGCGGTTCGAAATAGTGTTGAGCATGTTGGCATCGCGCTAGATGAAACATTGCGCATGGCGACACTTTATGCGGCCCGCGCCATTGGCGTGGATAAGCAGTTAGGAAGTATTGAAGTCGGCAAAGTAGCCAACCTGACTGCCTTTACCCGCGATTATAAAATCACTAAAACCATCGTTAACGGTAACGAGGTTTTAAAATAAGCGAGTAATTTTATTGATGAGCACCGGCGGACAGTCACAAATTGGTAATGTGGATCTTGTGAAGCAACTCAATGGTGCCGTAGTTTATCGGCTTATTGATCAGCAAGGCCCGATTTCGCGCATTCAGATTGCCGATCTCAGCCAGCTAGCCCCCGCCAGTGTCACCAAAATTACCCGCCAACTGTTGGAGCGCGGGCTGATCAAAGAGGTCGATCAGCAAGCCTCCACCGGTGGTCGCCGCGCTATATCCATCGTCACAGAAAACCGTCAGTTCCATACCATTGCCGTCCGTCTTGGCCGCCATGATGCCACCATTACCCTGTTTGATATGAGCGGCAAGTCACTGGGTGAAGAGCACTATTCGTTGCCCGAACGCACGCAAGAAACACTGGAACATGCACTGTTCAATATCATCAGCCAGTTTATTGAAGCTTATCAGCGCAAATTACGTGAACTGATCGCCATTGCCGTCATCCTCCCTGGGCTAGTCGAGCCAAGCAAAGGCATCGTGCGCTATATGCCCCATATCAGTGTCAGCAACTGGCCATTAGTCGAAAATCTGCAAAAACGGTTCAATGTCACCAGCTTTGTGGGTCATGACATTCGCAGCCTGGCACTGGCCGAGCACTATTTTGGTGCAACCCGTGACTGCGAAGACTCCATATTGGTTCGCCTGCACCGAGGAACCGGAGCTGGGATTATCGTCAACAGCCAGATCTTCTTAGGCAGCAACGGCAACGTGGGGGAGATCGGCCATATCCAGATAGACCCCCTGGGTGAGCGCTGTTATTGCGGCAACTTTGGTTGTCTGGAAACCGTCGCCTCCAATGCGGCAATTGAAAACCGTGTGCGTCACCTGCTCACACAGGGCTATCCAAGTAAGTTAACACTGGATGATTGTCATATTGGTGCTATTTGCAAAGCGGCTAATCGGGGTGATTTACTGGCCAGTGAAGTGATTGAGCATGTGGGTCGCTATCTGGGCAAAGCCATCTCTATCGCCATCAACCTATTTAATCCGCAAAAAGTCGTGATTGCTGGTGAAATCATCGAAGCCGACAAAATTCTGCTTCCTGCCATTCAGGGCTGTATTAACACGCAAGTGCTGAAAAACTTCCGCCACAATCTACCGATAGTCACCTCGCAACTTGACCATCAATCCGCAATCGGTGCTTTTGCTCTGGCGAAGCGCGCCATGTTGAATGGTGTCTTGTTGCAGCGCTTGTTAGAAAACTAACCCGCTGATAAGGAAGTTGCATGGTCGATCCCCTAATCGACCATGTTATAGTGACTCATTACCGCGCTAAAAGAGTAAGTTAAACAATGACAATTAAAAGCGTTATATGTGATATCGATGGTGTGTTGCTGCATGACAATAAAGCGATAGCCGGGGCCAATGATTTTTTGGCTCGCGTACAAAATGCCGGAATGCCACTAGTTATCCTAACCAACTACCCATCACAAACCGCACAAGACCTGGCTAACCGTTTTATCACCGCAGGGCTTGATGTGCCGGAAAGTGCGTTTTACACCTCAGCCATGGCCACTGCTGATTTCCTGCGCCGTCAGGATGGTAAAAAAGCCTATGTCGTTGGCGAAGGGGCATTAGTTCACGAATTGTATAAAGCGGGCTTTACCATCACGGACATCAATCCAGATTTTGTGATTGTCGGTGAAACTCGCTCTTATAACTGGGATATGATGCATAAAGCCGCCTATTTTGTCGCCAATGGCGCACGCTTTATTGCCACCAACCCAGATAGCCACGGCCACGGTTTCGCGCCAGCCTGTGGTGCGCTCTGCGCCCCGATTGAGAAGATCTCTGGTCGCAAGCCATTTTATGTTGGTAAACCTAGCCCGTGGATCATCCGCGCCGCACTGAATAAAATGCAAGCACATTCAGAAAGCACCGTTATTGTGGGTGATAACTTGCGCACTGATATTCTGGCGGGTTTCCAGGCGGGTCTTGAGACGATTTTGGTTCTGTCCGGTGTTTCAACCTTGCCAGATATCGAAGCCATGCCATTCCGCCCGAGTTACGTTTACCCTTCTGTTGCCGAAATCGATATTATCTAATCCCTGCTGGCGGCGATGGCCGCCACGCCCTTTTGCCTCTCACTCCCTTTTTTAGTGCAATGCACCAAAGTTTCTTGCCATTTCTCCCTGTTTTAGCGCATTTTCTTTGTATACACCGCCGCCGTGCCAGCTATTGCGCTAAAACAGTAGCAGAGTAAATTGGCGTGTTTTTTGCATCTATTTAGGACATACAGCTTAATATTATTCGGATGACTGCATCGTCATGGGGCATAGCTTGCATCAATCACAAGCAACTGTGCGCACAACAGTTCCAGCGATGAACGACTCAAATTCAACATCATCACCGCCAAAGCAGAGAAGTTAGGGAGATTATTATGTGTTCTATTTTCGGGGTCCTCGACCTTAAAACCGACCCCATTGAACTGCGCAAAAAAGCGCTGGAAATGTCACGTTTAATGCGCCACCGTGGACCGGACTGGTCTGGTGTGTGGGCAAATGATAAAGCAATTCTCGCTCACGAACGTCTATCCATTGTTGACGTTAATACCGGCGCCCAACCTCTGCTTAATGAGGCGTGCACCCATATTCTGGCGGTCAACGGTGAGATCTATAACCATCAGGCATTGCGTCAGCAATATGGCGACCGATACGCATTCCAAACTGGCTCAGATTGTGAAGTTATTTTGGCGCTGTATCAGGAGAAAGGGCCTGAATTCCTTGATGATCTGCAAGGTATGTTCGCTTTCGTCTTATACGATACCGAAAAAGACGCTTACCTGATTGGCCGTGACCATCTGGGGATTATCCCGCTATATATGGGCCACGACGAACACGGCAACATGTATGTCGCCTCTGAAATGAAAGCACTGGTTCCAGTTTGCCGCACCATCAAAGAGTTCCCGGCGGGCAGCTATCTGTGGAGCCAGGATGGCGAAATCCGCGAATATTATCATCGCGACTGGTTTGATTTCGATAACGTAAAAAACAATGTTACCGATAAAGTACAACTGGCTAACGCATTAGAGGACGCGGTAAAAAGTCACCTGATGTCTGACGTCCCTTATGGCGTGCTGCTGTCTGGTGGCTTGGACTCCTCCGTTATCTCGGCTATCACCAAAAAATTTGCTGCCCGTCGAGTCGAAGATGATGAACGCAGTGAAGCCTGGTGGCCACAACTGCACTCTTTCGCCGTGGGTTTGATTGGCTCACCGGATTTGCGTGCAGCGAAAGAAGTCGCTAACCACTTAGGCACTGTGCACCATGAAATTCATTTCACCGTGCAAGAAGGTCTGGATGCAATTCGTGATGTGATTTATCACATTGAAACCTATGACGTCACCACGATCCGCGCCTCGACACCAATGTATCTGATGTCCCGTAAAATCAAGGCGATGGGCATTAAAATGGTGCTGTCTGGCGAAGGTTCTGACGAAGTATTTGGTGGTTACCTCTATTTCCACAAAGCGCCAAACGCCAAAGAGTTGCATGAAGAGACCGTGCGTAAGTTGCTGGCCCTGCATATGTTTGACTGCGCCCGCGCCAATAAAGCGATGTCCGCCTGGGGCGTTGAAGCCCGAGTGCCCTTCCTGGATAAGAACTTCCTCGATGTTGCGATGCGTATCAACCCGCAGGACAAAATGTGCGGCAATGGCAAAATGGAAAAACATGTCCTGCGTGAATGTTTCGAATCCTATTTGCCACACAGCGTTGCATGGCGTCAGAAAGAGCAATTCTCCGATGGCGTGGGGTATAGCTGGATTGACACATTAAAAGAGAAAGCCGCTGAGCAAGTCACTGATCAACAGATGGAAACTGCTCACTTCCGTTTCCCGTACAACACGCCATCGTCAAAAGAGGGTTATCTGTATCGCGAAATTTTTGAAGAGCTGTTCCCGCTGCCAAGTGCGGCTGAGTGTGTTCCTGGCGGCCCGTCAGTGGCGTGTTCATCAGCTAAAGCTATCGAATGGGATGAATCATTCAAAAATATGGATGACCCATCAGGTCGCGCGGTAGGTGTCCATCAGGACGCTTATAAATAACTGAATTAAATTACGGATAATCAATCTATCCGTCTCAACATTACTGCTAGCAAGGTCGCCTTTGGCGGCCTGAGGTTATTGACAAAGTGCTGGTTGCGGAGAGAACAGCTAGATCGTAAAGACGCCGTAAATCCTTCCCTGGAGGCTCGAGCCGCGCCATCCCTGGCGCGGACGCTTTACTCGTCTACCCGTCCTCTCCATTCCAGATCGCGTCATCGGGGTTTGTCAGCAGTCTGAGGTCGCCTTTGGCGGCCTTGCTTTTTATGTGAGATAAGCCGTCTGCGGTCAAATACTCAGAATCTCGCCAATGACCCCTTTTGCTGGCAAATTCAATAATTAATTACCATTTTCGTTCATTTAATCACCAGACTGTTCACAAGCCAAACAAACGAACCCTTTCAGCCCTTTTTCGGGAAAAAATTAGTTGACGCAATTCGGCCATATACGCATAATGCGCCCCGCAACGCCGATGAAGGTAATGCGAAAAAAGATGGCTACGTAGCTCAGCTGGTTAGAGCACAGCACTCATAATGCTGGGGTCACAGGTTCGATTCCCGTCGTAGCCACCATCTTTTTGCGGGAGTGGCGAAATTGGTAGACGCACTAGATTTAGGTTCTAGCGCCGCAAGGTGTGCGAGTTCAAGTCTCGCCTCCCGCACCATTATTCGTTCATCGGTTTGTCACAGCGGATGGGATATCGCCAAGCGGTAAGGCACCAGGTTTTGATCCTGGCATTCCCAGGTTCGAATCCTGGTATCCCAGCCATCTCTTTTGATGGTGAGTTGTAGACAGCAAGGTTGTGGTGTAACAAAAAGATTTGTATTTCAGTTGGGATATCGCCAAGCGGTAAGGCACCAGGTTTTGATCCTGGCATTCCCAGGTTCGAATCCTGGTATCCCAGCCATACAATTTCTTAAGAATAAAGATTTTAGGATGGCTACGTAGCTCAGCTGGTTAGAGCACAGCACTCATAATGCTGGGGTCACAGGTTCGATTCCCGTCGTAGCCACCATCTTTTGGGGTATCGCCAAGCGGTAAGGCACTGGATTCTGATTCCAGCATTCCGAGGTTCGAATCCTCGTACCCCAGCCAAATTTAGAAAAGCTCGCTTCGGCGGGCTTTTTGCGTTTTAGATTTCCCCCCTTATCCTTGCGGTATAACTGAGCCGGGCCATAGAGCAGTGACCCGCCCCCCGTAATCTTGCGCTCAACGTCAAAAGAGAGAACCAAAATTATTAGGTTGCAGACAAGCCTCAACGACGCTATCCCAAGCGGTGAGCGGTGAAACTTTAACAACCGAAATCAGTCGCCCTACAACCCCAATGCATACTTCAATGCATGTTCCTTCAGTTTGCCCGCGCGTTGAGCCGCCATCAGCGCTAAATTACGTACAAACTTCACTGGCGGTAGATCATTGCTAAAGGCGGTGTAAAACAGATCCATACCACTTTGCATAATCAGATTATCGGTACGTCGGCGGCGCTGGTAACGCAGTAATACCTGTTCACTATGCCAAGGTTCCGCCACTTCACGGGCCTGATTCAACACATTAAGCAGCGCATCAACATCTCGATACCCCAGATTAACCCCCTGCCCGGCTAGCGGATTGATGGTATGGGCGGCATCTCCTAGCAAGGCTAACCCCGGCTGTACATAGTGCTGCGCATGACGACGAACCAGCGGGAAAGAGCCAGCGGCGATCGCCTTAACAGCCCCCAAGCGGGATGGGAAGGCTGCCGCTATCTCCTGATTCAATTGCACCATCGGCATCGCCTGAAGCTGGCGAATACGTTGTGGGCTGTCATACCAGACCAACGATCCCCAGCGATCAAACAGCGGCAGGAAAGCACGAGGGCCAGAGGGGGAGAACTGCTGCCAGGTGGTCTCTTGCTGAGGGGTATCGGTCTCTACCGTAATCAGCATACAGGAGTGGCGATATTGCCAACCACTGGTGCCAATACCCACTAAACGGCGCACCAGAGAGTTGGCACCATCAGCGCCTATCACTAAATGGCCCTGTATCTCTTGCTGTGCATCTAACGTGATTTTCCAGTAGTCATCTACTCTGACCATAGTTTGCAGCCGTGACGGGCACAGCAACGTCAAATTGTGGCACTCTGCCATCTGTTGCCACAGTGCTAACTGCAAAACTCGGTTTTCAACCATAAAACCCAGTTCAGGTAACGAGAGTGATGCTGCATCAAAGATAACTTGCGAGCCAGGCTGCTCCCAGGTCTCCAGCCGACGATAGGGGGCATAGCGCATCTGTTGCACCCTTGACCAGACTCCGAGCTGCTTGAGCAATGCCACCGAGGTACAACCAATGGCGGAAACCCGTAAATCCGGCACGCTATTGGCATCAAACGGAGCCGGTGCCTCATGCTCCAATAGCGCCACTGACCAGCCAGTTTGTGCCAGCCCTAACGCCGCAGCTGCACCTACCATGCCGCCACCGACGACCACAACATCATAATTTGGTTGCGATTTATTCATTTTAGTTGTGCTTTAAAAGTTAAAATCGTACTTGCATAGGCAAGTATTCTGTTTGTCATGAGTGTACCGGATTTTTCACCCTGCATCAGAATAAGTAAGCCGTTATGCGGTGGTCATCGCACCGGCAAATGACTACAATATCCTTTAACGACTGAGCCTTTACGCTAACCACGACTCAATTGCGGGGCACCACTCTCGCTTGCAGACACTGCACAAAATGCCACGCGATGTGATTTTTATGATGAATAATCTAATGACTAAAAAACTGCACATCAAAACCTGGGGCTGCCAGATGAATGAGTATGATTCATCTAAAATGGCTGATTTGCTGGCCAGCACCCATGGTTACCTCTTAACAGAGACTCCCGAAGAGGCCGATTTACTGCTGCTGAATACCTGCTCAATTCGCGAAAAAGCCCAAGAGAAGGTCTTCAGTCTGCTGGGGCACTGGAAATTACTAAAAGAGAAAAATCCCGAACTGATCATTGGTGTTGGCGGTTGTGTAGCGTCACAGGAGGGGGAGCATCTGCGCCAGCGCGCGCCCTGCGTCGATATTATTTTCGGGCCACAAACCCTGCATCGCCTGCCAGAGATGATTAACCACGTCCAGGGTAGCCACAGCTCAGTGGTGGATATCAGCTTCCCTGAAATTGAAAAATTTGACCGCCTGCCAGAGCCTCGCGCCGAAGGCCCGACCGCCTTTGTCTCTATCATGGAGGGCTGTAATAAGTACTGCACTTTCTGCGTGGTGCCATACACCCGTGGCGAGGAGGTCAGCCGCCCAAGTGACGATATTCTTTTTGAAATCGCGCAGTTAGCAGCTCAGGGTGTGCGGGAAGTCAATCTGCTCGGCCAGAATGTGAATGCCTATCGTGGCGCCACCTATGATGGTGATATCTGTAGTTTTGCCGAGCTATTACGCCTGGTTGCTGCCATAGACGGCATTGATCGCGTGCGCTTTACCACCAGCCACCCGATTGAATTTACTGACGATATCATTGATGTTTACCGTGATACCCCAGAGCTAGTGAGCTTCCTGCATCTGCCCGTACAGAGTGGTTCTGACCGTATTTTGACCATGATGAAACGCGCCCATACTGCGCTGGAGTACAAAGCTATCATCCGCAAACTGCGTCAGGCGCGACCCGGCATCCAAATTAGTTCTGATTTTATTATCGGTTTCCCCGGTGAAACTCAGCAAGATTTTGAGCAAACCATGAAACTGGTGGCGGATATCCGTTTTGATACCAGTTACAGCTTTATTTACTCTTCGCGCCCCGGTACACCAGCGGCAGATCTGCCAGATGATGTGTCGGAAGAGGAGAAAAAACAGCGGCTACATATTCTGCAACAGCGCATCACTCAACAGGCGATGGAGATCAGCCGCGAGATGATTGGCACTGTGCAGCGCATTCTGGTGGAAGGCCCCTCCCGTAAAAATGCCATGGAGCTGGCCGGTCGCACTGAAAATAATCGGGTGGTGAATTTTGAGGGGACACCGAGCATGATCGGTCAATTCGTTGATGTGGAAATTATTGACGTTTATGCCAGCTCACTGCGCGGTATCTTGCGGCGTACCGAACAGCAGATGGATCTGCGAGTTCATGAGTCACCGCAATCGGTTATTGCACGCACACGCAAAGAGAATGAGATTGGCGTGGTGCAGTATCAACCCTGATAGTGAACGCCCTGATCCCCAATTATGCGAGTTAACTCGCATCAGTAGGCGCTGCATTGTCAGTGCCTATTTTATTTTGGTGTGAGGCTGCGCAGATTCAGACTTTTTAAGTTGCACCACCCAGCAACCGCTATTTGAATAGGCACGGAAAGCCGCAAACTTGCGTCTGCGTCGTGTACCATGAATAATTCCCAAATGACATGTATGATTGACGTTATATCGATAAATGATATACCCAGAGGAACGCAGTGACTCAGAGAAACAGTTTGCACGTAGTGACACAAGAGATCTTGCTGGAACCCGCCGATAATCAGCGCCTGCTGAGTTTATGCGGCCCTTTTGATGACAACATTAAGCAGTTGGAGCGCCGATTAGGGATCGAAATTAATCGGCGTGATAATCGCTTTAAGTTAGTCGGTAAGAGTATCTGCGTGGTTGCCGCGGCAGATATCCTGCGCCATCTGTATGTTGATACCGCCCCGATTCGGGGGGTTATCCCAGATATCTCGCCAGAAGATATCCACCTCGCGGTGAAAGAGAGCCGGGTGCTGGAGCAAACCGCCGAAAGTGTGCCGGATTACGGCAAGGCGGTGAATATCCGCACTAAACGTGGGATGGTCAAACCGCGCACACCCAATCAGGCGCAGTACATTGCCAATATTCTCGATCACGATATCACCTTCGGCATTGGCCCAGCCGGTACCGGCAAAACCTATCTGGCGGTTGCCGCAGCGGTCGATGCACTGGAGCGCCAGAATGTGCGGCGTATCTTGCTGACCCGACCGGCAGTTGAAGCGGGCGAAAAGCTGGGCTTCTTACCCGGTGACCTGAGCCAGAAAGTGGACCCTTATCTGCGCCCACTGTATGACGCCCTGTTTGAAATGCTGGGCTTCGAGCGGGTTGAGAAATTGATTGAACGTAACGTAATTGAAGTCGCGCCGCTGGCCTATATGCGGGGTCGTACTCTGAATGATGCATTCATCATTTTAGATGAGAGCCAGAACACCACCATCGAACAGATGAAAATGTTCCTGACCCGTATGGGCTTCAACTCCAAAGCGGTAATTACTGGTGATATCACGCAAACTGACTTACCGCGCCACCAGAAATCGGGCTTAAGCCACGCCATTGAGGTGCTGTCTGGGGTAGAAGAGCTGAGCTTTAACTTCTTCCATAGCGAAGATGTGGTGCGCCACCCAGTGGTCGCACAAGTGGTTATCGCCTATGAAGCCTGGGAAGCTGCGGAACAAAAACGCAAAGATGCCATTGCCGAACAACGTAAGCGGGAAAATCATACCCCGTCTGAGCAGGAGGCTCCGTGAGCCAAGTGATACTCGATTTACAAATTGCCTGCGCCAATAGCCAGGGTTTACCCACAGAAGCCGATTTTCAGCAGTGGCTGGAAGCCGTGCTACCTCAGTTTCAAGAGGTCTCGGAAGTCACCATCCGCCTGGTGGATGAAGCAGAAAGTCATCAGTTGAATCTGACCTATCGTGGCAAAGATAAATCGACCAATGTGCTCTCTTTTCCGTTTGAGGCCCCGCCTGAAATTGAACTGCCACTATTGGGTGATTTAATCATCTGTCGTCAGGTTGTTGAGCAAGAAGCTGTCGAGCAAGAGAAAGCACTATTTGCTCATTGGGCGCATATGGTTGTTCACGGCAGTCTCCATCTGCTAGGGTATGACCACATCGTTGACGATGAAGCAGAAGAGATGGAGTCGATTGAGACTGAAATCATGCAGAGCCTGGGTTACCCAGATCCCTATATTTCAGAGAAAGAGTCCGACTAAACCGTCAGCCGCGTGAATTTACCGCGGCTGAAATGATGATCACTTAATATGGGTAAACTTAACTAAAACGCCATGAGCGACGACCACTCACAAAACAATGATAGCCCCAGTCCCAAGAAAGGGTTCTTTACTCTTATCCTTAACCAGTTATTCCACGGTGAACCTAAAAACCGCGGCGATCTGGTAGAGCTTATCCGTGATTCTGAACAGAACGATCTGATCGATCCCGATACCCGAGACATGCTGGAAGGCGTGATGGATATCGCCGAACAGCGCGTACGGGACATCATGATCCCCCGTTCTCAGATGGTCACATTAAAGCGTAATCAAACGCTGGATGAGTGTCTGGATGTGATTATTGAATCTGCTCACTCCCGCTTTCCAGTGATCAGCGAAGACAAAGATCACATCGAAGGTATCCTGATGGCCAAGGACCTGCTGCCGTTTATGCGCACAGATTCTGAGCCATTCAGCATTGATAAAGTCTTACGGCCGGCGATTGTGGTGCCAGAGAGTAAGCGTGTCGATCGGATGCTGAAGGAGTTCCGTTCTCAACGCTATCACATGGCCATTGTCATTGATGAGTTTGGTGGCGTTTCAGGGCTGGTGACCATTGAAGATATTCTTGAGCTGATCGTAGGCGAAATAGAAGATGAGTATGACGATGAAGAGGACAGAGATGTCCGTCAACTCAGCCGGCACACCTATACGATCCGTGCGCTGACCCAAATTGAAGATTTCAATGAAGTGTTTAACACCCATTTCAGTGACGATGAAGTGGACACTATCGGTGGTTTGGTCATGCAAGCGTTTGGCCACTTACCTTCCCGAGGTGAAACCATTGAAATTGAAGGTTACTTATTTAAAGTTGCCATGGCGGATAGCCGACGTATCATTCAGGTTCACGTAAAAATCCCGGATGATGCTCCGCAACCCAAACTGGAAGAATAAATCCTCGATGCCTATTGCTTCATACCTTCAACGCCAGTGGGTTCGCGCCCTACTGGCGCTATTTTTTGGCGCCTGCGGTACGCTGGCCTATTCGCCATTCGATCACTGGCCGGCGGCTATCGTTTCGCTATTTGGCTTACTCAGCCTGACACTGAATCGCAGCACCAAACAAGCCGCATTTATTGGTTTTTGTTGGGGGATGGGGCAGTTCGGCACCGGTATTAACTGGGTGTATGTCAGTATTGCCGAATTTGGCGGTATGCCGACGGCAATCAATATCTTCCTGGTGGTACTACTCGCCGCATATCTGTCGCTCTACACCATGCTATTTGCCGGAATATTAGCGCGCATCTGCCCAAAAGCGACCTGGTGGCGGTTAGCCATTGCCGCACCGGTAGTGTGGCAACTGACTGAGTTCCTGCGCGGCTGGGTGTTGACCGGCTTCCCGTGGCTGCAATTTGGTTACAGCCAGATTAATGGCCCACTACAGGGGATCGCGCCGATTCTCGGTGTTGATGGCATCACATTTATGTTGATGGCAATCAGCGGGTTACTGGTCTATGCCGGCTATCAACGCCGTGTCACTGCTGCGCTGATTGCGCTGGCGCTGCTGTTGCTGCCATGGCCGCTGCGCCAGTTGCACTGGTTCACACCAGAGCCTGAACGCGCGGTTAATATTGCGATGGTGCAGGGTAATATTGCTCAGTCAATGAAGTGGGACCCCAAAGTCCTGCTGACCACGCTACAAATTTATCTGGATGAAACCCGCCCGTTTATGGGGAAAGCCCCCATTATCATCTGGCCGGAGTCGGCCATTCCCGATATTGAAACCGATCAAGCCCCCTTCCTGACTATGGTCGATAGCTTGATGCGGGCAAATCACAGCAGCCTGATTACCGGGATTGTTGATGCTCAACGTCGTCCAGAGGGCACGGGTTACCACTTCTTCAACAGTATCATTGTGTTGGGGGGTAAAGAGCCATACCAATATCCAACCCGCAATCGTTATAGCAAACACCACCTGGTTCCCTTTGGTGAGTTTGTGCCGCTGGAGTCCCTGCTGCGCCCATTGGCCCCATTCTTTGATTTACCGATGTCATCATTTAGCCGTGGGGGTTACGTACAACCACAGCTCAATGTCGCCGGATTTAACCTAACGGCCGCCATCTGCTATGAAATCGTGCTGGGCCAGCAAGTAAGGGATAACTTTAACCCTGATACCAACTTCCTGCTGACTATCTCAAATGATGCATGGTTCGGTCACTCTATTGGCCCCTGGCAGCATTTCCAGATGGCACGTATGCGGGCGCTAGAATTGGGCCGCCCTTTGCTGCGCAGCACTAACAATGGTATTACTGCGGCAGTTGGCCCCAGTGGTGAAGTGCTGGCGCAGCTGCCGCAATTCACTCAGCAGGTGCTTGAAGTGAAAGTCACGCCCACGACAGGTATCACACCTTACGCCCGTTTTGGCTCATGGCCGCTGTGGATCATCACACTGGTTCTTGGGGGATTAACCCTCTATCGTGCGCTGCGCTGCCGCGCTGACAAGAAGTGCCAGGCTGATAAAAAATAGCGCCTCGTGCGGGCATGTCATCAACATGCCCGTAGCCTCACTTTTGCTCCCCCACTGTCGGTATTGCGAATCGTTATCACGGCTGTTATCTTGCCGTCTGGTACAAATAATTAGCATGATTTGCAATTTGAGAGCCTTATGTCACTGAATCCTGAATTTATCCTCACCACCGAAGCGCAATTAAATGAGCATTACGCCGCTCCTAATAAAAATGTACTGAAAAAACAAATAGATCACATTGATGATTACGCCAAAAAGCTGATCGCCGCTGCGCCTTTTGCCGTGTTGGGTACACTGGGTGCCAATGGGATAGACTGCTCGCCAAAAGGCGGGGAGCCGGGCTTTATCCATGTACAGGACAGCAAAACCTTGATGCTGCCAGACCGTGCGGGGAATAACCGCCTGGATGGTATCCGCAATCTGCTGCATAACCCGTTTATCGGCATTTTGTTCCTGATCCCAGGCTGGACGGAAGGTTTTCGGGTGAATGGCCGCGCAAAAATTTCGGTTGATCCGGCGCTTTGTGAGCGCTTTAGCCAAAACGGCCACCCTGCCCGCACTGTCTTAGTGATTGATGTGGATGAGGTATTTATCCATTGTGGCCGCGCAATCACCTTTGCCGACTTGTGGAATCCTGAAAAACATGTGGGGAAAGAAGATATTCCAACGGCATTAGAGGTATTTAAGGCCCATCTGGCACTCAATAATCATCAGTTAAGCTGACCCACAATAAGCAGTCGCCACCTGGGCACTGACTCATTAGCCTTCCTCCGATTTATCGCCGATAGCCCTCAATAAGCAGGGCTTTATCCTGCTGGTATCCCTGCGACTGGCACAGACCTTGCATTGTTTCTAATCATAATGTGTTAACTATCGGCAAATACCGGTCAACCATTTAGCTATTGTAGGGTATTGCCGCAGTAGGCACACAAAGGTTAGTTTCGAATGAAGGATCGCGGTTTTTCGCCCGCACATTTATAGGGCGCATTACGCACCACTACAGTGCATGGATGTTTTGTTGCCTCTATTTGGTGCGATTTGCGTCTCAAAAAACAAACATTTATTCATCATTTGCATAACAATTTGCTATTTTTTAAAGATAATCTGATACAAGTAACAGCGAAAATCGCGTGTTGGCCAACAAAACATCGGTGGTTGTACCACCAAAACGAAACAAACCGATTTTTCGCCTAATAACATTTAGCTGCACACCGTTTTTTGTACGATATTTTTGTATGACATTGTTTTTAAACACAACATTAAGCAATAAAACAACAGCAAAGGAGTTGGACCATGCATATGCGTAAATTGGCGTTAGCGCTACTGTTAGCTGGGATGGCAAGTGGCGTAGCCCAAGCAGAAGAAGCGGCAGCACAACCCGCAGCGAAAGCGGAAGCCTCCGTCGATACTCTGAAGAAGATTAAAGACAGTGGCGTTATCGTGGTGGGTCATCGTGAGTCTTCCGTTCCCTTCTCTTATTATGATAATCAGCAGAAAGTGGTGGGTTATGCACAAGATTATTCTGATCTGATCGTTGATGCCGTTAAGAAAAAACTTAACGCGCCTGATTTGCAGGTAAAACTGATTCCGATCACGTCACAAAACCGTATTCCACTACTGCAAAACGGCACCTTTGATTTCGAGTGTGGTTCTACCACCAATAACCTGGAACGTCAGCAGCAAGCTTCGTTCTCTAATACCATTTTTGTTGTCGGCACCCGTTTGCTGACCAAAAAAGGTTCTGAAGTTAAAGATTTCAAAGACTTGGCAGGTAAAACTGTCGTGGTCACGTCCGGAACCACATCTGAAGTTCTGCTGAATAAGTTGAATGAAAAAGACAACATGAATATGCGTATCATCAGCGCCAAAGACCACGGTGACTCTTTCCGCACATTGGAGAGTGGTCGCGCAGTCGCCTTTATGATGGATGATGCATTGTTAGCTGGTGAACGTGCCAAAGCGAAGAAACCAGACCAATGGGATATCGTCGGCACCGCGCAGTCTCAGGAAGCTTACGGCTGTATGTTGCGGAAAAATGACCCCGCGTTCAAAGCACTGTTGGATGAAACCATCGCCACCGCACAAACTTCGGGTGTAGCGGAGAAGTCATTTGACCGCTGGTTCAAAAATCCAATTCCACCTAAAAATCTTAACCTGAATTTCTCACTGTCTGATGAAATGAAGGCGCTGTTCAAAGCACCTAACGATAAAGCATTGAACTAACAATAATAATCAGGGCGGGCACTGCCTGCCCTACTGATTGATGATGGACCGATTGGGATACAGGATGCGGGGTGGCCGTTCCCCACTCCGCATTTTTTTGTTCACCCTCGGGAGGCCGCAACGCATTGAATCATCAGTCATCAGGATGGCTTATCCATCCTCTTAAGGGAGTTCGTTATGTCAATAGACTGGAACTGGGGCATTTTCTTGCAAGCTGCCCCTTTCGGCAATACCACCTATCTCGGCTGGATTTGGTCCGGCTTTCAAGTCACCATCGCGTTGTCACTGTGCGCATGGGTGATCGCCTTTTTCATCGGCTCGCTGTTTGGCATTTTAAGAACTGTACCCAATCGAATTCTGTCAGGAATAGGCACCTGTTACGTTGAACTATTTCGTAACGTCCCCTTGATTGTACAATTCTTTACCTGGTATCTGGTGGTCCCGGAGCTGTTGCCAGTTGACATCGGCATGTGGTTTAAAAGTGAGCTGGACCCCAATATACAGTTCTTCCTCTCTTCCGTGATTTGCCTTGGCTTATTTACTGCCGCACGGGTTTGCGAACAGGTACGGGCAGGGATCCAATCACTGCCTCGGGGTCAGAAAGCGGCCGGTCTGGCAATGGGGTTAACCCTGCCACAGACTTATCGTTATGTTTTATTGCCTAATGCTTACCGGGTGATTATTCCCCCGATGACCTCAGAAATGGTTAATCTGGTTAAAAACTCAGCGATCGCCTCAACAATCGGTCTGGTGGATATGGCGGCACAAGCGGGTAAATTGCTGGATTATTCAGCTCACGCTTATGAGTCCTTCACCGCCATCACTCTTGGTTATGTGCTGATCAACGCCGTGATCATGCTGGTGATGCGATTAGTTGAGAAGAAAGTGCAGTTACCCGGCAATCTGGGGAGTAAATAATGTACGAATTTGATTGGAGTTCTATCGGCCCCAGCATTCCTTACCTACTGCAAGGCTTGGTTGTTACCGCCAAGATAACCCTGACCGCTATCGTATTTGGGATTATCTGGGGGACAGTTCTGGCGGTAATGCGCCTGTCACCGATTAAAGCCATCAGCTGGTTTGCCACCGTCTATGTCAACGTGTTCCGCTCTATTCCGCTGGTGATGGTGCTACTGTGGTTCTATCTGGTGGTCCCGAGCTTATTACAAAATGTGCTGGGCTTATCACCAAAAACTGATATTCGGTTAATCTCCGCCATGGTAGCCTTTTCGCTGTTTGAAGCGGCCTATTACTCAGAAATTATCCGTGCGGGTATCCAAAGTATCTCCCGTGGGCAATCTTCTGCCGCTCTGGCGTTGGGCATGACACAAGGCCAGTCGATGAGATTGGTTATCCTGCCCCAAGCTTTCCGCGCCATGGTGCCGCTGCTGTTAACTCAGGGAATAGTGTTATTTCAGGATACATCACTGGTGTATGTCCTTAGCCTGGCCGATTTCTTCCGCACCGCCACCAATATTGGCGAGCGGGACGGGACTCGGGTCGAAATGGTGCTGTTTGCCGGTTTGGTTTATTTCGTTATCAGTATTGCCGCATCGATGCTGGTTAACTATTTGAAGAAAAGGACTGTTTGATGATTTCCCTGAAAAATGTTTCTAAGTGGTACGGCCACTTTCAGGTGCTGTCTGACTGCACCACCGAAGTTAAAAAAGGTGAGGTCGTGGTGGTCTGCGGCCCTTCTGGCTCAGGTAAATCAACCTTAATCAAAACCGTGAACGGGCTGGAACCTATTCAAAAAGGCAGCATTACGGTTAATGGTATTGGTGTGAATGATAAAGGGACCAATTTGGCGCAGTTGCGTTCCAAAGTGGGCATGGTGTTCCAACATTTCGAACTCTTCCCACACTTGTCGATCATTGAAAATCTGACACTGGCGCAAATCAAAGTGTTGGGCCGCGATAAAGCCGCAGCCCGTGAAAAGGGCCTGAAACTGTTAGAGCGTGTCGGCCTGACTACCCACGCCGACAAATTCCCTTCTCAGCTATCGGGTGGCCAGCAGCAACGTGTGGCGATTGCGCGCGCACTCTGTATGGACCCCATCGCTATGCTATTTGACGAACCGACTTCAGCCCTTGATCCAGAAATGATCAATGAAGTGCTGGATGTGATGGTCAAACTGGCACTGGAAGGGATGACCATGATGGTGGTGACCCACGAGATGGGCTTTGCCCGTAAAGTGGCTAACCGGGTTATCTTTATGGATGAGGGGAAGATCGTCGAAGACAGCAACAAAGATGATTTCTTTAACAACCCAAAATCTGATCGCGCCAAAGACTTCCTGGCAAAAATTCTGCATTAATTGCTGTACTGCCCCTCCTCAACTGAGAGAGGGGCAAATCCTACTTCGCAGGGCTAAGGCTGGAATGGTCGGCGATTGAATTGGTCATGACCACATTTTGGGCAGAGCGGCAGCACTTCTGGGGTATAGAAGGCCAGGTGGTGATGGCACTTTTCACAGACCAAATTCCCTAGCCCGACCACCTCACCGCTGTGATAAACCCCATGGTGGCTGACATCTTTAAACACTTCACGCCACTCTAGCTGAGTTTTATCGGTGATATCAGCCAACTCCTGCCATAAGCTCTCTTTAATGACCCGCATAAAGACGCTGTCACTGAATTCATCCTTGCTCTCTTCATAGCTACGTGCAAACTCCTCCAGATCACGGCGCACCGCCTGAATTATCTGCTCAACTTCACTGCGGGTTAACTCTTCAACGGCATCCAGCCGCTGTTCAGCGCTGTCCACCAGCTTATCGATATCACGTTCACCATTTTTCAAGCGTTCAGTCAGTGATGTCACTAACTCGCGATAATATTGAGCTACCTTGTTCATATTGTCTCCTCGATCCACGGGTGTGATAAAGCACAGTTGTGATGAAGCAAAGTTGTGATGAAACAAAACAGTCAGCAGGCGAACTCCCTACAGCTGGTGACTCTCTGACTTTTGGGTTTCAAGCCTGTTACTTAGATAATAAAGTTAACGTTAATAATTTTAGTCGTAAATGACTAAGGTCACTGTACCCGCAGGTTGTTTCTCCCCCACTTTGGTGATTTCTGCCATCCACTACGCAGAAAAAACCGTCTGTGGGGTGCTGAGTGTTGTTGCCGCTGCCGCTTATCGGCTATGCTATGCGGATCTCTCTTTATGATATGAAACAGATGATGCTACAGGCGTAGCTGTTTTTCACTATAGGACCACTGGCCGCCATGCAAGAGCAATACCGCCCAGAAGATATCGAAACGCAAGTACAACTTCACTGGCAAGAGAAGCAGACGTTTAAAGTCACTGAAGACGCTAGCAAAGAAAAATATTACTGCCTATCTATGCTGCCGTACCCTTCAGGGCGTCTACATATGGGCCACGTTCGTAACTACACCATTGGTGATGTTATCTCCCGCTACCAACGTATGCTGGGCAAGAACGTGTTACAACCGATTGGCTGGGATGCATTTGGCCTGCCTGCGGAAGGCGCTGCGGTAAAAAACAACACCGCGCCGGCCCCCTGGACTTACGACAATATTGAATACATGAAGAACCAGTTGAAACTACTGGGCTTCGGCTACGACTGGGATCGTGAAATTGCCACCTGTAAACCTGACTACTACCGTTGGGAACAGTGGTTCTTCACCAAGTTGTACGAAAAAGGCATGGTCTACAAAAAGACCTCGGCGGTTAACTGGTGTCCACACGATCTGACCGTGCTGGCTAACGAGCAAGTGATCGACGGTTGCTGCTGGCGTTGTGATACCAAAGTTGAACGTAAAGAGATCCCACAGTGGTTTATCAAAATCACCGATTACGCTGATCAGTTGCTTAATGATCTGGACACGCTGGAAAGCTGGCCTGAGCAGGTGAAAACCATGCAACGCAACTGGATTGGCCGCTCCGAAGGCGTTGATATCGTTTTTGAGGTGCTGGATAGCGAAGAGAAACTCTCTGTTTATACCACCCGTCCAGATACCTTTATGGGCGTAACCTACCTGGCGGTTGCTGCCGGTCACCCTCTGTCACTGCAAGCGGCTGAAACCAACCCTGCACTGGCCGATTTTGTTGCTGAATGCCGTAACACCAAGGTTGCCGAAGCTGAAATGGCTACCATGGAGAAAAAAGGCATGGCGACCGGTCTCTACGCCATCCACCCGCTGACTGGCGAGAAACTGGCTATCTGGGCTGCTAACTTTGTCTTGATGGATTACGGCACTGGCGCAGTCATGTCCGTTCCAGGCCACGATGCCCGTGACTGGGAGTTCGCCACCAAATACCACCTGCCAATCAAAGCGGTTATTTTGGCCGCAGACGGCAGCGAACCAGATGTCACCAAAGAGGCCCTGACCGAAAAAGGCACCCTGTTCAATTCTGGCGAGTTTGATGGCCTGAATTATGAAGATGGCTTTAATGCTATTGCCGACAAACTGGTCGCACTCGGTGTTGGCCAGCGCAAAGTCAATTACCGCCTGCGTGACTGGGGTGTCTCCCGTCAGCGCTATTGGGGTGCCCCAATCCCAATGGTGACACTGGAAGACGGCACTGTAGTGCCAACACCAGAAGATCAACTGCCGGTTATTCTGCCAGAAGATGTGGTGATGGACGGTATCTCCAGCCCAATCAAGGCTGACCCTGAGTGGGCTAAAACCACCGTCAACGGCATGCCGGGCCTACGTGAAACCGATACCTTCGATACCTTTATGGAGTCATCCTGGTACTACGCACGCTACACCTGCCCACAATTTGATGAAGGTATGCTAGACCCCGCCGCCGCTAACTACTGGCTGCCGGTCGATCAGTATGTCGGTGGTATTGAACATGCCATCATGCACCTGATGTACTTCCGTTTCTTCCACAAATTGCTGCGTGATGCAGGTCTGGTGGATTCCGACGAGCCAGCCAAGCGCCTGCTGTGTCAGGGCATGGTATTGGCTGATGCCTTCTACTACACCGGCACTAGCGGTGAACGTATTTGGGTTTCGCCTGTGGATGCTATCGTCGAGCGTGATGATAAAGGCCGCATTATTAAAGCGACCGATGCTGAAGGCCATGAACTGGTGTATGCCGGCATGAGCAAAATGTCGAAATCGAAAAATAACGGTATAGACCCGCAGGTTATGGTAGAGAAATACGGTGCGGATACCGTACGCCTGTTTATGATGTTTGCATCCCCGGCAGAAATGACGTTGGAGTGGCAAGAGTCTGGCGTTGAGGGAGCAAACCGCTTCCTGAAACGTGTCTGGCGTCTGGTCTTTGATCACACCGCAAAAGGCGCAACTGCCCCGTTGGATATTGCCAACCTGACGAATGAGCAAAAATCCCTGCGTCGTGACCTGCACAAGACGATTGCCAAGGTCACCGATGACGTGGGTCGCCGCCAAACCTTCAATACCGCCATCGCGGCGGTAATGGAGTTGATGAACAAGTTGGGCCGCGCCCCTCAAGAAACGGAGCAAGACCGCGCTCTGCTGCAAGAAGCATTACTGGCAGTGGTGCGTATGCTTTATCCATTTACCCCTCACGTCTGCTTCACTTTGTGGCAAGCGCTGGGTGGCGAAGGTGATATTGATACCGCACCATGGCCAATCGCCGATGAACAAGCGATGATCGAAGACTCTAAATTAGTTGTCGTACAGGTTAATGGTAAAGTGCGTGGCAGAATTACAGTGCCTGCCGATGCCACTGAAGAACAAGTTCGCGAACGTGCTGGTCAAGAGCACTTGGTGGCTAAATACCTGGATGGAGTTACTGTGCGTAAAGTCATCTATGTCCCTGGCAAACTGCTTAACCTGGTTGTGGGTTAAGACAAGGAGGAGTTGTGCGACATCCTATTCTGACGCTGTTGCTGGGGTTGGCGGTGCTGGTCACCGCTGGCTGTGGCTTTAATCTGCGTGGCACCACTCAGGTGCCGCCTGAACTGCAAAAATTACTACTGGAAAGTGCTGACCCTTATGGCCCGCTAACCCGTGCAGTGCGTCAACAATTGCGTTTAAGCAACGTCACCATTGTTGATGACCCAATGCGCAAAGACCTACCGGCCTTGCGGATTATTGGCTCATCCGAAAATCAGGATACCGTGTCAATATTCCGCAACGGTGTAACGGCTGAGTATCAGTTAGTGTTGCATGTGCAGGCGCAGGTATTAATACCGGGCCATGATATCTACCCACTGCGGGTCAATATCTTCCGCACCTTCTTCGATAACCCGTTGACTGCACTTGCAAAAGATGCAGAAGCTGAGGTTCTTCGCCAAGAGATGCGTGTTCAGGCAGCCCAGCAGTTAGTGCGGCAGCTCCTAACCGTGCATGCTGCGGAGATCAAAAATGGGCAGGAAAATGGCGATAAATCGGTTAGCGGCAACAACGCAACCAGCGCCACTAAAATGGCCCCGGTCAAAGAGATCAATATTGGCAAACCAGCAGCCAGTAACTCCGCCCAATGATCCGAGTCTACCCTGAACAACTTGTCGCGCAGCTCCATGAGGGGCTGCGCACAAGCTATCTGCTATGTGGCAATGAGCCGCTACTGTTGCAGGAGAGTCAGGACCATATTCGTCGGGTGGCAGCACAACATGATTTCACCGAACATTTCAGCTTTACGCTAGATGCCCATACTGAATGGGAGAGTATCTTTAGCCTCTGTCAGGCACTGAGCCTATTTGCCAGCCGCCAGACACTGCTATTGAGTTTTCCTGAGAGTGGGTTGACGGCACCGATGAATGAGCAATTGGTCAAATTATCCGGGCTATTGCACCCTGATATTTTGCTGATTTTGCGGGCAAATAAGCTCACCAAAGCACAAGAAAATAGTGCCTGGTTTAAGGCACTCAGCACCAACGGCGTTTTGGTTAGTTGCCAACCCCCCGAACAGGCACAGCTGCCACGCTGGGTCAGCACGCGAGCCAAGAGCCTGAATCTCGACATTGATGATGCCGCCATTCAACTGCTGTGTTACTGCTACGAAGGCAATCTGCTGGCGCTATCGCAAGCACTGGAACGCCTCTCATTGCTCTACCCCGATGGCAAATTGACACTGCCCAAAGTAGAACAAGCGGTCAATGATGCCGCGCATTTTACGCCGTATCACTGGCTGGATGCCTTATTGGCCGGTAAAAGCAAACGCGCCTGGCATATCCTGCAACAGTTACAGCAAGAAGATAGCGAACCCATTATTTTGCTGCGCACTCTACAGCGTGAATTATTGCAGTTGTTAACACTGAAACGGCGTATGGATCAAGTGCCGCTACGCGCCTTGTTTGATCAATTCAAAGTGTGGCAGAACCGCCGCCCAATGATGACTCAGGCACTGCAACGTCTCTCCATGCAGCAACTGCAACAAGCCGTTCATTTGCTGACACAAATGGAAATTCGCCTGAAACAGGATTATGGTCAATCAATCTGGCCTGAGTTAGAAACGCTATCTATGCTGATGTGTGGCAAAATTTTACCTGAGAGCTTTTTTAATGCCCAATAACTCCCCGACTCGCACCCTACATGCCCTGTTCGGCGGTACTTTTGATCCAATTCATTATGGCCATTTGAAGCCAGTTGAAGCTTTGGCGCAACAAGTGGGCCTGCAACACATTATTTTACTGCCTAATCATGTGCCGCCTCATCGCCCTCAACCTGAGGCCAATGCACAGCAACGGCTGAAAATGGTTGAGTTGGCGATTGCCGATAATCCGCTGTTTAGCGTTGATTCACGAGAGTTATTACGTGACACGCCATCATTCACCATCGATACACTTGAATCTCTGCGTAAAGAACGTGGTGCTGAAGTGCCGTTAGCGTTTATCATTGGGCAGGATTCATTATTGTCACTGCATAAGTGGTATCGCTGGGAATCACTGTTAGATGTGTGCCATCTGTTGGTCTGTGCCCGCCCTGGTTATGCCCAAACACTGGAAACACCAGCGTTGCAGCAGTGGCTCGACGAACACCGGGTCTTTGATCCACTCGCGTTGAGCCTGCGGCCACAGGGGGCAATCTATTTGGCAGATACACCACTGTTGGACATTTCTGCAACTGATATTCGCCACCGACGTCATCATGGTGAAAGTTGCGATGACCTGCTACCACGTGCTGTGCAGCGATATATTGAATTACAAGGTTTGTATCGCGGCTGAGGGTTTATATCGCGACGCATTGACCCATGTTATACTCCGCCGCTAAATTTCAGGTATTCACTGAAAAACCGATACATTATAACTGTTCATACCGGTAACTGTTCGCGGAATCTCCCGCAAAACAGTACCTAAGAACATTATATATCCAAAGAACTTGGCGTTGCAGGTAGGCAGCAAGCGCACGCATCCCGATGAGCTTACATTAGTAAGTGATTCGGGTGAGTTAGTGTAGCTAACAACCCTGCAACTTCAAGGACGAAGGGTATAGACAGAAAACACCCGAGGGGGAACCTTTGCAAGGTAAAGCGCTCCAAGAATTTGTTATCGACAAGCTCGATGATTTGAAAGGCCAGGACATTATTGCTCTGGATGTTCAAGGTAAGTCCAGTATCACTGATTGCATGATCATCTGCACCGGTACCTCGACCCGCCATGTTATGGCTCTGGCAGATAATCTGGTACAAGAGTCCCGTGTTGCAGGCATGATCCCACTGGGCGTTGAAGGTCAGGGTGTCTCTGACTGGGTTGTGGTTGATCTGGGCGAAGTGATTGTCCATGTGATGCAAGAAGAGAGCCGCCGTCTGTATGAACTGGAAAAACTCTGGAGCTAAGCGGTGAAACTGCAACTGGTAGCCGTCGGCACTAAAATGCCTGACTGGGTGCAGACAGGTTTTACCGATTACCTGCGCCGCTTTCCCAAAGATATGCCCTTAGAGTTGGTAGAGATACCGGCAGGTAAGCGGGGCAAAAATGCCGATATCAAACGCATTTTGGAAAAAGAGGGCGAGCTAATGCTGGCGGCGGTTGGCAAAAACAACCGCATTGTCACGCTGGATATCCCAGGCACTCCCTGGGAGACCCCGCAATTAGCTCAGCAATTAGAGCGCTGGAAGCAGGATGGCCGTGATGTCAGTCTGTTGATTGGCGGGCCTGAGGGGTTAGCCCCGGCCTGTAAAGCTGCCGCCGAGCAGAGCTGGTCGCTCTCAGTGCTAACGCTACCCCATCCTTTAGTGCGTGTATTAGTGGCCGAGAGCCTCTATCGCGCCTGGAGTATTACGACCAATCACCCCTATCACCGGGAATAAGCGGGCGATGAACCTGAGTAAAATGATGGCATTGAGTAAAGTGCGAGTTTTAGGACAAATGCTGGTTTTGGGCAACATGAAGTAGCTGCGGGATGAAAAAAGAACCTAACTCTTTTCGCGACTATTCGGCTGAGTCAGCCCTGTTTGTCCGCCGCGCCTTAGTGGCTTTTCTCGGTATCCTGCTGCTAAGTGGGGTATTGGTCGCAAACATGTACAATTTGCAGATAGTGCGCTTCGAAGACTATCGCACCCGCTCCAATGAAAACCGCATCAAGCTAGTACCTATCGCCCCCAGCCGTGGCATGATATTTGACCGTAACGGCACCCCACTGGCAATGAACCGGACCATTTATCAATTAGAATTGATGCCGGAAAAAATCGAAGACCTCCCCGCCACGCTCAATGCACTACGCCCGATAGTGGATCTGACGGATGAGGATATCGCTAACTTTGAAAAAGAGCGTAAGCGCTCACGTCGCTTTACCTCCATTGCGGTTAAAACACCGCTGACTGAGGTTCAGGTTGCCCGTTTCGCCGTTAACCAATTCCGCTTCCCCGGTATTGAAGTCAAAGGCTATCAGCGCCGCTTCTACCCATACGGCTCTGCCCTGACTCACGTTATCGGTTATGTTTCCAAGATCAACGATAAAGATGTCGAACGGTTGGATAAAGAGGGCATTCTTGCTAACTATGCCGCCACCCACGATATCGGCAAGCTCGGTATTGAGCGCTATTATGAATCCGTATTGCACGGTAAAACCGGCTATGAAGAAGTTGAAGTCAATAACCGTGGCCGGGTGATTCGTCAGTTGCATGAGCAGCCGCCGCAGGCCGGCAAAGATATCTATCTGACCCTCGACTTACACCTGCAAACCTATATTGAACAATTGCTTAGCGGTAGCCGTGCGGCAGTCGTGGTTACTGACCCCCGCACAGGCGGCATATTGGCTTTGGTGTCGAATCCAAGTTATGACCCGAATCTATTTGTCGATGGCATCACCAACAAAGATTATCAGGGGCTACTGAATGATCCCAATCGCCCACTAATTAACCGCGCGACCCAAGGTGTCTACCCGCCGGCGTCGACGGTAAAACCTTATATCGCTGTGTCTGCACTGAGTGCGAATGTCATCACCAAAAATACCAGCCTGTTCGATCCCGGCTGGTGGCAACTACCCGGTTCGGAAAAACGTTTCCGCGACTGGAAAAAGTGGGGCCACGGCCGATTGAATGTCACCAAGGCACTGGAGGAGTCGGCGGATACCTTCTTCTATCAGGTGGCTTATGACATGGGGATTGACCGTTTGTCCGCCTGGATGACCAAGTTCGGTTACGGTGAATATACTGGTATTGATCTGTCCGAAGAGCGGGCGGGTCTGATGCCAACTCGTGAATGGAAACAAAAACGCCATAAAAAACCTTGGTATCAAGGGGATACTATCCCAGTGGGTATCGGTCAGGGTTATTGGACAGCCACCCCCATTCAGATGGCAAAAGCATTGATGACGCTGATTAATGATGGGGCGGTTAAAACCCCACATCTGCTGCAAAGCACCCGAGTTGATGGTGTATTAGTGCCCTATAAACAAGAAGATACCACGCAAATTGGCGATATTCACTCCGGCTATTGGGAGATCGCCAAAGATGGCATGTATGGTGTTGCTAACCGCCCCAACGGGACGGGTCGTAAATTCTTTGAAGGCACGCCCTATAAGGCTGCGGCAAAATCAGGGACAGCACAGGTTTACAGTTATGAAACCTATAATGCGCACAAAGTCGCGGAGCACTTACGTGACCACAAATTGATGGTTGCCTTTGCCCCTTACGACAACCCTACGGTCTCTGTCGCCATGATTCTGGAAAATGGCGGTGCAGGGCCGGCGGTAGGCACCATTACTCGCCAAATCCTCGACCACATTTTGTTAGGTGATAACAATACTGAATTACCGGATGCGGCCCCTCTTCCTCCGGGTGTAGAAGCAGATTAGCTGAAGTGGATTAAGGTAACTCATGACTGATAATCAACAAAAAGGCTCTTTGTGGTACAAAATGCACATTGACCTGCCGTTTCTGCTTTGCGTCCTGGCGCTGCTGGCTTATAGCGCCTTCGTGATGTGGAGCGCAAGCGGGCAGGACATGGGCATGATGGAGCGCAAGGTGGGCCAAATTGCCATGGGTCTGGTTGTCATGCTAGTGATGGCGCAGATACCGCCACGCGTCTATGAAAGCTGGGCGCCCTATCTCTATTTCGTTTGCGTGATTTTACTGGTCTTGGTTGATGCTTTTGGTCAGATCAGTAAAGGGGCTCAGCGCTGGTTGGATTTGGGCTTTATCCGCTTCCAACCCTCTGAAATTGCTAAAATTGCAGTGCCGTTGATGGTTGCTCGGTTTATGAACCGTGATGTCTGCCCTCCTTCACTGAAAAATACCGGTATCGCGTTAATTTTAATCTTTATGCCGACCTTACTGGTGGCCGCTCAACCTGACCTTGGCACATCAATCCTGATTGCGGCTTCGGGTCTATTTGTCTTGTTCCTTTCGGGGATGAGCTGGCGCTTAATCGCCATTGCTGCCGTCCTGGTCGCTGGGTTTATTCCTATTTTGTGGTTCTTCCTGATGCATGGTTATCAGCGAGATCGCGTGATGATGCTACTGGACCCGGAAAGTGATCCGCTCGGTGCGGGTTATCATATTATTCAATCTAAAATTGCGATTGGTTCAGGCGGATTATCGGGCAAAGGCTGGTTACACGGCACTCAGTCGCAATTGGAATTCCTACCGGAACGCCATACCGACTTTATCTTTGCCGTATTGGCAGAGGAGTTGGGATTAATTGGCTTCTTGGTGCTTTTAGCACTTTATCTGTGCCTGATCATGCGCGGTCTGGTGATTGCCGCCCATGCACAAACCACCTTTGGCCGTGTTATGGTCGGGGGATTAATGCTGATACTCTTTGTTTATGTGTTTGTTAACATAGGTATGGTCAGTGGAATTTTACCTGTGGTTGGCGTACCTTTGCCTTTGGTCAGCTACGGAGGCTCGGCGCTGATAGTTCTGATGGCCGGGTTTGGTATCGTGATGTCGATACATACTCATCGAAAAATGTTATCTAAGAATTTATAGAGGTGAGCAATGCGTAAGGAATGGCTTTGGATCGGCATCGCAGGCGTGCTGTTATCAGCATGTACCAGTCAGCCCCCGGCACCCCAGCAACAGGTGCAACAGACGTACAACGGCCCGGTAGTCGAGATCGGCGGTGCTGAGCCGCGCTACGAGCCTTTCAATCCTAATTTCAATCAGGATTATAAGGTTAATGGTCACTCCTACAGCATCATCAAAGATCCGCAAAACTTCTCTCAGACCGGCCTTGCTGCCTGGTATGGTGAAGAAGCTAACGGCAACACCACGGCGACGGGTGAAACCTTTGATCCCAATGCCTTAACCGCCGCCCACCCGACACTGCCGATCCCAAGTTATGTGCGGGTAACCAACATCAGCAATGGTCGCCAGATTGTGGTGCGCGTGAATGACCGTGGCCCATACACCCCAGGGCGGGTGATTGACTTATCCAAAGCGGCTGCCGATCGCCTGAATATCTCCAATAACACCAAAGTGAAGATTGATTTTATCAATGTTGCACCCGATGGTTCGCTCTCAGGCCCCGGGATGGTTGGCACCACTATCGCCAAGCAAAGTTATGCATTGCCAAGCCGCCCGGATTTAGGCTCCAGCGGAATGGGGACTCCAATACAGCAGGATGCGCCCGCAGTCAGTGCACCGGTGCGCCCTATCGATAATAGTAGTTTGTCTGGCGCTGACGCCACGCAGCCAGTCGCGCCACAAAGTAGCGGCTTCCTACGTGCATCGACCCCAGTCCCCGTTGGCGTGCTGGAAGGATCAGAACCCGCCGCGACTGCACCATCAGCGATGAGCGAGGCATCCGTCAGCCCACCGGTTGTTGCCAACCCAGGCCCCGTGACGTCATCAGTAGCCGCAGCATCAACTGCCACGGCAACATCAGGCGGTTATGTGGTTCAGGTCGGTGCATTGAGCGATGCTCAGCGGGCGCAAACCTGGCAGCAAAGCTTAAGCCAACGTTTCGGCGTGCCGGGCAAAGTAGCAACCAATGGCAGTGTGCATCGTGTCCAACTGGGGCCATTTAGCAGCCGTCAACAGGCGGTTGAACTGCAACAGCGCCTGTCGAGCGAAGCACAGCAGCAATCATTTGTGGTTGCTGCACCTTAAATCTACATACCTTGTAGCAATTTAAGGCTTATCTCATTAAAAAAACCGTAACCGACTGTACAAACAGGATGTTACGGTTGAAAGTATAAACGCTACATTGATGTACCCCAAACTGATTAGCATTGCTGCAAGGCAGCAAAAGAGCGAATCCCAATGAGCTGACTCAAGTCAGTGATTCGGATAAGTGAGAGCGGCTAACACAGCTGCAACGCCAATTGAACAGGGTATGTTATAGTGTGGCACGTTCTTAACTTACTCCCACGGATGTTGTTGTCCTGATCATGAAATATGTAACTACTTCTCGCATTATCAAGAGCCTGGCGCTCGGCACTGTTATTGTTATGAGCGCAGCTTCTGCTGCAAACGCTGATGACGTCAATCTGAAAACCATGATCCCCGGCGTGCCACAGATCGACGCGGAAGCCTATATTCTGATTGATTACAACTCCGGCAAAGTATTGGCAGAAATGAATGCTGATGCCCGTCGCAACCCGGCCAGTTTGACCAAAATGATGACCAGCTATGTTATTGGTCAGGCAATCAAAGCCGGTAAAATCGGGCCGGAAGATATGGTTACCGTGGGTAAAGATGCCTGGGCGACGGGTAATCCGGAGTTCCAAGGCTCCTCGTTGATGTTCCTGAAACCCGGCGACCGCGTCCCGGTTTCTAAACTGACCCGGGGTATCAACCTGCAATCGGGTAACGATGCCTGTGTTGCTATGGCCGATTACGTCGCCGGTAGCCAGGACTCATTCGTTAACCTGATGAATAACTACGTTAACGCGCTGGGTTTGAAAAATACCCAGTTCAAAACCGTGCACGGCTTAGATGCCGAGGGTCAATATAGCTCTGCGCGCGATATGGCGCTGATTGGGCAAGCACTGATTCGTGATGTGCCGGATGAGTATGCTATCTACAAAGAGAAAGAGTTCACCTTCAACAATATCCGCCAGATGAACCGTAACGGTCTACTGTGGGATACCAGTTTGAATGTTGATGGCATCAAAACCGGTCATACCGCCTCTGCTGGCTATAATTTGGTGGCCTCAGCCACTGATGGGCAGATGCGGTTGATCTCAGCAGTACTGGGTGGTCGCACCTATAAAGGCCGCGAAACTGAGAGTAAAAAACTGCTAACCTGGGGCTTCCGTTTCTTTGAAACTGTGGCACCGCTGAAAGTGGGTAAAGAGTTTGCTTCAGAACCCGTCTGGTTCGGTGACAGTGATCGCGTGCAGTTGGGTGTTGATAAAGACGTTTACCTGACCATCCCACGTGGCCGCATGAAAGATCTGAAAGCCAGCTATGTGCTGAATACACCTGAAATTCATGCCCCATTGGCGAAAAATCAGGTTGTTGGGATGATTAACTTCCAGTTAGATGGCAAAACCATCGACCAGCGCCCACTGGTGGTAATGAACGAAGTGAAAGAGGGCGGGATCTTTAGCCGCATGGTGGATTACATCAAACTGATGTTCCACCGCTGGTTCGGCTAATCGGCTGGCGCTTGAAAGCCAGAAAATCGCCCCCACATTATAAATAATATAAAACTCCCGCTCCGGCGGGAGTTATAATTTTATAGTCGAATGCTCTTTATCATTCGGCGACACAACCCAGGAGCGCACATGAAAACTAAACTGCACGAACTGCTTGAGTTCCCTTGTTCTTTTACCTACAAGGTAATGGGCATTGCTGAACCTCAGTTGGTTAACCAGGTGGTTGAAGTGGTACAGCGCCATGCTCCGGGTGACTACTCCCCGCAGGTAAAACCGAGCAGCAAAGGTAACTATCACTCCGTCTCCATCACCATCACCGCCACCCATATTGAGCAGGTGGAGACACTGTACGAAGAGTTAGGTAAGCTTGAACTGGTGCGGATGGTGCTGTAACCGGTACATTTGGTGACAGGTAAAATATCCAATCTACTCAGATGATGGCCCGGACGGGTGAATCCCACTCCGGGTCCTATTTTTTTAAATGCCAAAATAGTAGCCCCACACAACTGGGCTGGTATACTGACGCCACCATTTCTGTAACCAGATGATGACTCGCTTGCAACAACACAAGATCATTTTACGTCAATTGGGGTTGCAACCCTACCCCCCCGTATCCCAAGCTATGCATGACTTCACTGAGTTTCGCACTGATGCTACGCCGGATGAAATCTGGCTGGTGGAGCATCAACCCGTCTTTACTCAGGGCCAGGCAGGAAAAGCTGAACATGTTCTGATGCCCGGCGATATTCCGGTTATCCAAAGTGACAGGGGCGGTCAAGTCACCTACCACGGCCCCGGGCAGCAGGTGATGTATATCATGATTGACCTCAAACGCGCCAAAATGGGCGTGCGGCAGTTAGTGACGGCTATTGAGAATACGGTGATACAGACACTGACCTCTTTTGGCATTGATTCACAAGCCCGCCCGGATGCACCCGGCGTCTATGTTGGTCAGCAAAAGATATGCTCACTGGGGCTACGTATCCGCAGAGGCTGCTCGTTTCACGGTCTGGCACTGAATATTGCCATGGATCTGCAACCCTTCCAGCGCATTAACCCCTGTGGCTATGCGGGCATGCAGATGACTCAAGTTAGTGCATTGCAAGCGGGTACAACCGTGGCTGATATCCAGCCGGTATTAGTGCGCCAATTCACCCATCAGCTAGGTTACCCCGACGCCGAACTGCAACCCTGGTCATTAAGTGATTATCTCTCCCCTGATGCACTGTAAGTTACCCAGTTGCCCGACGACGTCGAGTAAGAAGAATAAATGGGGGCGGAATGGGGTGGCCAGTTTTAGTTGACCGCGACAGATGATATAATTTTTATACAATTTTCAAATATTTTTTAACGATCGCCGCATCACGTTGAATTCAATAAAAAATCTCAAATTGAGAGATTCAGAACTGGAACCTGCACGATTATGAGTAAACCGATTCAGATGGAACGCGGCGTAAAATACCGTGACGCAGATAAAATGGCGTTAATCCCGATTAAAACCGTGGTTACCGAACGTCAGGAGCTGCTGCGTAAACCCGAATGGATGAAAATCAAACTCCCTGCCGACTCCAGCCGTATTCAGGGCATTAAGGCCGCAATGCGCAAAAACGGTCTGCACTCGGTTTGCGAAGAAGCCTCCTGCCCTAACTTGTCTGAGTGCTTCAACCACGGTACCGCGACCTTTATGATCCTCGGCGCTATCTGTACTCGCCGTTGCCCATTCTGCGACGTGGCACATGGCCGCCCAGTTGCCCCGGATGCCAATGAGCCGGAAAAACTGGGTCAGACCATTCAAGATATGGGCTTGCGCTATGTCGTTATCACCTCGGTTGACCGTGATGACCTGCGTGATGGCGGTGCTCAGCATTTTGCTGATTGTATCTCCGCTATTCGTGCCAAGAATCCCACCATTAAGATTGAAACGCTGGTGCCTGATTTCCGTGGCCGTATGGATCGCGCATTAGAGATTTTGACGGCGACACCACCCGATGTGTTTAACCACAATCTGGAAAACGTGCCACGGGTCTATCGCCAAGTGCGCCCCGGTGCTAACTACGAGTGGTCGCTCAAATTATTGGAACGCTTTAAAGAAGCGCATCCTGATATTCCAACCAAGTCTGGTTTGATGGTCGGTTTGGGTGAAACCAATGCCGAAATCGTTGAAGTGATGCGGGATTTACGCCGTCACGGGGTAACCATGTTGACACTAGGCCAATATTTACAACCTAGCCGTCACCACTTGCCGGTACAACGTTATGTCAGCCCGGCTGAGTTTGACGAAATGAAGGCGGAAGCCATGGCGATGGGCTTTACCCATGCGGCTTGTGGCCCGTTTGTTCGCTCTTCTTACCACGCTGACCTGCAAGCAAAAGGGTTAGAGGTCAAATAAGCTGGGGCCTGAACATCCATTCAGGCCCTGCATCACTGAAATAACTTATTACACCTTATGCCGCAGACACAAAAAACGGATTTCCATTGGAGATCCGTTTTTTGTTATCAGGAATAATATTATTGCCGATAACAATCTAATTAGGGTGAGTGTTCTTTCGTGTTAGCCACAATATTGGCTAAACCCAATGCAACAATCACTCTTTATGTTCGATCGGCGGTGTCGCTTTAGTTTCTGTTGCCGCTTTGGACTCAGCAGTCGCACT
This sequence comes from Yersinia bercovieri ATCC 43970, assembly GCF_013282745.1. Taxonomy (NCBI): domain Bacteria; kingdom Pseudomonadati; phylum Pseudomonadota; class Gammaproteobacteria; order Enterobacterales; family Yersiniaceae; genus Yersinia; species Yersinia bercovieri. The sequence goes on along the minus strand of NZ_CP054044.1, from coordinate 2,657,668 downwards.
TGCTGCTGGCGCATCATCATTACCCATGGCTTTTTTGAAGCCCTTCAAAGCTGCGCCCAAATCCGCACCCAGTGTGCGTAATTTGCTAGTGCCAAACAACAACACAATCAATATACCAACGACCAACAATTTGGTAATGCTGATACCTTCCATATATGCCTTCTTGATGAGAGTTCAGTTCATTAAATCATGAGCTATTTACGAATAAATTTCCGATTAAAACAACAGTAATATGTAACAGATTTCGTTAGTGAACTATGATTTACTCAAGAGTCTATTCCACTCATTTTGACTCATTCCGGATGAGACATTGCCGTTAACATCCCCCCAAAGCAAAAAACGAGGGAACCGCCAATTGCCTTATTCAAGTAGAATAAATACCCGGCGATCGGGATTAAGTTTTGCTAAAAGGACCTATTTACCTCGAGCATTTGGCTTAGGCATTGGCATGTTATGTGTTAGCTCGGTACTCTACACTCAGAATGCGCCACTCTGGTTATGGATAGTGCTCGCACTCAACGGATTAGTCTGGCCACACATCGCATTCCTGCTGGCCTCGCGCTCTGAAGAGCCATTTGAGCAAGAAATACTCAACATGAAAATAGACTCAGCCCTAGGTGGAGTCTGGGTGGCAATCATGTCGTTCAATGCCCTGCCATCGGTGGTTATTTTATCAATGATGAGTATGAATAATATTGCTTCAGGCGGCAAAAACGTCTTTTGCAAAGGGCTGGCATTACAAATTGCCTGTAGCTTATTGACCGCGTGGATATTTAATTTACCCTTTAAACCAGAAACCTCACCGCTTCAGGTTTATGCTTGCCTGCCAATGATAGTCGTCTACCCCTCCCTACTGGGATTAGTGACCTATCGAACCGCAAAACGTCTGGCCGAAAATAGGGAAGAGTTATTACGCATCAGCGTCAGAGATGGATTGACTGGATTATATAACCGCAGACACTGGGAGCATCAGTTACATAATCAATTTGACAGTTGTCGACGTTATCAGCATGGTGCCACACTGATTTTGCTTGATATTGATAATTTCAAATCTATTAATGACACCTTTGGTCATGCCGTCGGTGACGATGCCATTACGGTTCTTGCCGAAGAGCTATTACTGGGGCTACGGGCCATCGACATTGTCGGCCGCTATGGTGGCGATGAGTTTGGCGCGATTTTGCCAAATACCACGGCGGAGCAAACACGGGAAGTGTTAACTCGAATTCAGGAAAAGTTAGCCAATTTAGTTTTTGAGCAAGCACCCTCCCTGCAACTCAGAGTCAGCGCCGGCATTGCTGATTACAGGCATGACATGATTAACTATCAACAATGGTTAAAAGCCGCCGACTCCGCACTCTACCTGGCAAAAGATAATGGCCGCAATCGCATTGAGTTAGCGAGCTAATACGTTGCAGGCGATAAAAAGCCCCTGCACCACAGGTGTTCATCAAGAAAGGTGTTTATGTTTAATACGTTACTGGCAGTATTTATTGGTGGTGGTGTGGGCAGCGTAGCCCGTTGGTTGGTCAGCATGAAGCTCAACAATCTATCACCTAATATCCCGCTAGGGACACTGGTTGTAAACCTGATTGGGGCCTTTATTATTGGTCTGGCATTGGCGCTTTTTACCCGCCTTACTGATATTGATCCTATATGGAAGTTACTGATTACTACCGGTTTTTGTGGCGGGCTAACAACATTTTCCACCTTCTCTGTCGAAGTGGTCTATTTGATTCAGGATGGTAAACTAGCTTGGGCCGCAGGTAGTATCTTACTAAATCTGGCAGGTTCACTTGCCATGACCATGCTGGCCTTTCTGCTGGTCAATCACTTCGCAGGGCAGTAATACCAAGAGCGACACCGTCTTAATGTTTTCTTAATCTACAAACCCGATAATCATTGGGTAGAGAACAGTTAACCGATGGTGGTGGCTGAAGTGTTGGATCTTGCTATGTTTGGATTACCTAAGACGCGGGTTGAGTGGTTAACAGTGATTTTTTGCCTGTCTATCACCGTGATTTTCCTAAAAATATATCTCTTTTAGCTAACACCACTTCCATCGCTATATCAGTGCCAAAAATAAAAAACCCGCCTATTGAGGCGGGTTTTAAGAAATATGGGCTACTTAGATAGCGATAACATTAGCAGCAGATGGCCCTTTGGCACCGTTCGTGATTTCAAATTCTACACGCTGGCCTTCAGCAAGAGTTTTGAAACCGTTGCTAGCGATGGCTGAGAAATGAACGAAAACGTCCTTGCTGCCATCTTCTGGGGTAATGAAGCCGAAACCTTTGGACTCATTGAACCACTTAACGCTACCTTTAATCTTAGACATCAAACTTACCTTTACGTGGATGTTGGACACAAAATGTGTGTCAGATACAGTACAGCAATAGAACCGATTCTTGTCCACAGCCGAGATCACAAAAAAGAGATAAAAAGAGAAAACCCCACCTTTTCAGTCGCATTTTCAGCACAGAAATCCGCATTTTTTCTATTTTCAGCTCACCTTCACTGGGCCTAAAAACCCGCCAGACTGTATCTGAAAGCTATTCCCCTGTATTATACTTACCCATTGGATACGCTAATATGAGATGCATGATGAACGGTAGAATAACAACTTTTTTTGAAGATAAAGGTTTTGGTTTTATCACCGATGAGAACGGAGATAACCGTTATTTTCACGTTATTAAAGTTGCTAATCCCGAGATGATCAAAAAAGGGGCTGAGGTCACTTTTGAGCCAACAACCAATACCAAAGGGTTGTCCGCATTTGCAGTGAAAGTGGCTATTGAGAGTAAATATATATTCATTGCCAACGAGAGAATCAAACTCACCAGCATTAAATCATTCAACACCTTCACTAAAGAAGTTCCTGCACAGGCTGAAGTCGACAAGGCCAACACCGTCCTCTCAGTGAATTTACTGATGAATAAAATCCGACCGCAAGAAGAAGATATTGCAGAAAAAACAGTACCACTGAAAATGCTGTCGATAACCACATTCCAAAATGTAACTTATACATTTTCAGAGCATGAAGTCGATATTGATAGTACGGTTGCTAAGTTGAAGTGTATTTGATACTGACTATTTTCTACTGAGATTGTTTGGTATCCGCACCGATAACTGGCCCCAAATAGCTTTGGGGCCATCCGAGTACCCCCGGAGTTTTAATGCTGGCATCCCTGCCCGCTATAATAACAACATCCCTTAGATATTCTCTGGTGTTGACGGGAAAAGTAACAAAAAAATTCAGTCCATTTTTCATATTAACTATTTGAACATAAACATTTTAATTAACTCAACGTCTGTACGTGCACCCAATTTTTTCATCGCTGAGCGTTTTTGCCCACTTACTGTTTTCTCACTCTTTTTCAGAATTCTGGCGATATCACCACCGGAGAAACCTTCATTAAATAGCTTCAGCACGATATTTTCATTAGGTGTCAAATACTGACGTTCTGATGACGCCAGACTTAATACATTAGTATTTTTGCGCTCGGTTAAGTTTTCTTTAAGCCCACGAAGCTTGCGTTTGAACACCGTTGAAATTTTATTGGTTACGGCTTCGAGTGAATCTTCCCTGAAGATCATCGTTACGTTACTGAATCGTGGAATTCCCTGTAGAAAACTATTTAATCTCGCATCGCAAATCAAAAAGACATCCGCTTCTGATGGCGATCTGTCCAAGCTTTTTAGCGCATCGAAAAAGCTGAATTCATCGACACCAATAAAAATTATATCCGCTGAATAGAATGACTTCCGATAGAATTTAATCTCTTTCTTAAAGCCTAACGATGTGAATATTTTTTTTACGATAGTTACCATACCCAGTGTTTGATATTTATCGTTATCAACTATCATACAGCTTATCATATTGGCCACACCCGCTAGTGCCTAAGCACCCCATAAATCATTAACTCAGACCTGGTTATAATGAAATAAATATCATTAAAAATTATAAAGATAACCCAGGACACACCTCTGTTTCCTCAGTAAACCATAGAGAGATTCGCAGATATATAGGATGTCAACACCGGAAGATGTAGGAAATGTCTTTTTCTATAGAAAATATTTCTTAGCTGTTTACTTATGATAAATTTTACTGAGCGTGACAGCTTTCAGATTGTATGCAAAAATATAGAAAAATTAGTAGTCTGAATAGGAAAAGCCTGATGAAAACCATATCCCCTATGACGCTGCTTTCTCATTTAACCTTATTGTAAGTCAAACTACTTTATGAGAAACGTCGGTTTACATGCCCTAAAAACCTTAAGCTGCTTTTCTGCTGTAACCTTCTATTCCGCCAGTAAAACCTGCACTGAACAGTGTTTTTTAGGTGGTGAAGTGATGAGTGTTTTGTACTTTCTATCGATCATCGCAACCCCTCTTTTTTTCATGATTATTGGGTATATCGACTCTAATGATCAAATAGATCAAAAAGATATCTTCAGAAAGTTAAAATCAATCATAACTATTATTATCTTCTGGAACGTTCTCTTCTACTTTATCAATGAGGATGGATTCAAACGGGGCTATTTCCTGCAAAGTTGGCTTTTATTCAGCATTGCCATTATCTACCTGATTAATCCGATAATCTCTAAAGTCTTAAAAAGCAACAGAACAGCAATAATTACCCTCTCCTGTTTGGTCATCTTCTCTGTCTCTATCGACCTTATTAGCACATTCACCGAGAGACCATACCTGATTGATTTTCCACAATACTTTAGATTATGGACGTGGATTTTCTATTATATGGCCGGTAGATTTTTGTGCTCAAGGATATGTCAGAAAATAACAAAACTACCAAGAATACGTTTCATTGCTAAAATACTGTTAATCCCGACAGCTATTTCGATGTATTATTATGAAAGCTTTATGTCGATACATGTATACAAAACAGTGAATGCAGGCTATTTCCTCGATAACTTACACGTTTTAATTCTAAGTTTATGCTTATTTGTCATATTTGATAACTTTAACACTAAGCATGAGTGGATAAAGAAAGCCTTAGCCTATATCAGCCCTTCAATGATTGGGGTCTATATACTACATGATGGGATTTTCTACTTTATTTCCAGTGCATATAATTTATCAGATGTGACACTGAGATTTACACTTCTGTTATCCGTATTTGCCGCGTCGGTACTATTATCACGACTCCTATTACTCAATAAGTACACATCGCGATTCATCTCATTTTGATTGATATGGCCTAAATAGCCTCTGCTCTAAACGGAGGCTATCACTTTTCAGTAAGCAGGCGACCCTATCAATTTACTTACTTATTGAATCTGAATCAGGGTTAGCGTATTACCAAATACCGCACCCGTATCGATATAGAGTTGATTTTTAAACAGCAACGGCTTTACCAATGGTGTATGACCGAATATAAATTTATCCGCTCCTTTAATGGCCTCACTCTCTCCCTTCATGGCAGCATTAAGGCGCTTACGGTTCCATACCACTAAATGCTCACTGATGGGTTTACCGTACACATATTCATCTGAGGGGTAATCAGCATGGGCGATAATATACTTGCCGCGCTCAGTTGTAATTTCGATCACCAAGGGTAACTGCTCAGCCCGCTTAATTAGCCCTTCAACCTGAGATTTTTTACTGTCATCGAGTAAGAAAAACCAGCGGCCTCCATTCGCCATCCAGGTATCAACCTCGCCACCTGCCAGCATATCAATCGCCATTTGCTCATGATTGCCACGAACAGCACGAAACCAATGAGCATTAATTAGCTCATAACATTCAATATTCTGTGGACCGCGATCCGCTAAATCCCCGACAGAAACCAGTAAATCAGCAGAGCGCTCAAACTGCACACGATCCAAAGCATCCATCAGCTTTTTATAGCAACCATGAATATCACCAACAACAAAGATACGCCGGTATTCGCTGCCATCTATTTTATGGTACATAACAGGCCCCACAGTAAGTGCATTGCCTGTATTAACTTTAGTTGATTTGAGTGTTATTTGAGCAAAAAACAAGCAAGTAACAGAGGACCCGTGTTTTTACAATAAGATAAGCCGCCCTCAGGCGGCTTATTTAAGGTTGATGGACTACAAAGGCCGATAAATATCTCTGTAGTGAGCCAATCTTTCTCGGAAGAACTCAAGTTCATCGGACGAAAGTTTCGCCTCAATTTTATCAATCCTAATTTTCTTCTTTTGGTTTTCCATAAAAGCAATCGTGGATGCCACAAAGTCCAGACTGGTATGGCAATATGCGGAAACAATTTTCTCTAGTGCTGACATTACACACCTCCACACTACTCAGCACACAGTAAAGAATTAACACAAATAATTATATTTAAACCGTGAACAAGATCAATCTTAGAAGCTAAGTTCCGCTAAAGGAAGCCATACTATCGACGCAATAGTCGATTGAAAATACCAACTGAATCTGACTATTTTAAGTGAGTCGATGTTTTCTAACTCATTTTCCGCTATCTTCTTGGGCTATGATGAATACCAACAACTGATAATGAGAACAGTGTGAAACTGAGAAAAACAACCCTAATTATGATAGCGCTGGCGCTGGCGGTTTTCGCTTACACCTATTTTACCGGAGCTTAAGGCGGCCAAACTCATGCTAAAAGTGATTGCCCAAGATTTTATAAAACTGGAACATATTGATGATGTTATGCCGCTCTACCAAGAGTTAGTCGCATGTACAAAACTTGAACCACTCTGTGTATCCTACGATCTATTTATTGACCATAAAGATCCTGGCCACTTTATTTTTATTGAAGAGTGGCCAGATCAAGCCGCTCTGGATATACATTGCGCCACCGCGCATTTCAGACAATTAGTGCCAGAGATCAATCAATATCAGCGAAAAGAGTGTGAAGTTACTCTTATGCACTCTTTTGATTAGAATTTAAGAACAACTCATCATCACTCCACGAGTTGTTCTTCTTCATGATATTGATTTTGCCACATGGCTGAGTATCGGCCATTTTTCAGCAGCAGCGCCTCATGACGCCCACGCTCAACAATCGAACCCGCTTCCAGCACAATAATTTCATCAGCATCAATGATGGTTGATAAACGGTGGGCAATAACCAGCGTGGTGTGATCACGGCTGACCTCCCGCAAATGGGCCTGAATTTCACGTTCAGTCTGGGTATCCAACGCACTGGTAGCTTCATCGAAAACCAATATCGCCGGATTTTTGAGAATAGTGCGGGCAATCGCTACCCGTTGTTTTTCACCGCCGGATAATTTAAGCCCCCGCTCGCCAACTCGGGTGTCATAGCCATCTGGCAAGCTACTGATAAAATTGTGAATATGTGCCAGTTTTGCGGCCCGCTCTATCTCTGAAAAACTGGCTGATGTTCTGCCATAAGCAATGTTATAACGCAGCGTGTCATTAAATAGCACGGTATCTTGAGGCACGATACCAATCGCCTTGCGCAGGCTGGCCTGAGTGACATTGCGGATATCTTGCCCGTCAATAAGCACCGCGCCATCAGTCACATCGTAAAAACGGAACAGCAAACGGGAGAGTGTTGACTTGCCCGCCCCTGAAGCCCCCACAACCGCCACCGTTTTGCCCGGAGGAATGGTAAAACTCACGTTATTCAAAATAGGTCTACGCGGATCATAACCAAAACTGACTGAGTCAAAGCGCACTTCACCTTGGGTCAACTGCAATGTCGCGGCATCCGGCTTATCGGTAATCTCTTGCTCAACCATCAACAAATTGAGCATATTCTCCATATCAATCAATGCCTGCCTGATCTCAGAGTAAATAAAACCAAAGAAATTAAGCGGCTGATATAACTGTAAAAGGTAGGCATTGACCAAGACAAAATCACCGATAGTCATTCGACCTTGGGTGATACCTTTCGCTGCCATCGCCATCATGACCACTAATCCTACTGAGATAATGGCCGTTTGCCCGAGACTTAATGCAGTAAAACTGAATTGATTTTTTATTGCCGCATGTTCATACAGCTGCCGCGACTTATTGAAACGTTCGGCTTCAAACTCTTCATTGCCAAAATATTTTACGGTTTCATAATTGAGTAAACTGTCGATAGATTTAGTGTTGGCATCCGCATTGGCCTGATTAAGTTCGCGCCGAAAGCGGGTTCGCCAACTGACAGCCATCACCGTAAATAGGATATAACAGGCGACCGTGACCAAAATGGCGAGTGCAAACCAGCCATCTAATAGATGCCACATGATCAAAGAGACCAGCGTTATCTCAAACAAAATAGGGAATATGGAGAACAGCAGGCGTGAAAGTACCGTAGCAACCGCTTGTGTTCCGCGCTCGATCGACAAAGATAAACCACCCGTTTGTCGGTCAAGATGAAAGCGCAAACTTAGCTCATGTAACTGTTTAAATACCCGCAATCCAAGTAGCCGAGTCGCATTCTGGCTGATATGAATAAACATCACGTTGCGCAGCTCTTCAAATAAAGAGGCGCTAATTCTCGCGATCCCGTAGGCGATAATAAGGCTGATCGGAATAGCCAACATCCTGGCGCTTTCACTGCTTAATGTGTCGATCATCGCCTTGTAGGCCAGTGGCACCAGTGTTGTGCTGACCTTAGAAACCACCATAAATATGATGGCGGCCATCAGGTAGTAGCGGAGTTTGCGGTTATTCTTTGGCCACAGATAGGGCAGCAGGAACTTGAGTAAGCGGGAGCGATCCATATTTATATCTTTGTCATCTCAGGTGAAACAGCTGTAATTGTTTTTTTACATTCTGCCACGTATCAATGTAATGGCCTAATTGGGCTATACAGTTTTTTTGACCAAGATGAGCAATTCTCTTCGATATCCAAAAAATGTGATCGGCGTAACATTCCTCTTATCGAAAGCAACCCGCTTTCACTTATACAAACCGAAGAGAACATATTATGAAAACAACTATCGCAGCACTGACCCTGATCGCAGCAATCTTGGCACCAACAGTTTCAATGGCCAATATCGGTGACCATGACAGCTATCAAGGCACCTTCTCTATTAGCCAAGGCCAAACCACTGGCACAGCTGATCAAACCGCTAAAAACTAATTAGCTATATAGTCCCAAAGCGGCTAAAAATGAGGCACCAAAAGTCCCACGCAGATTGAGTGGGACTTTTATTATTCACCTATTATTCGTCGAAGAACCAATAGCCCTGATTAATCAGTTCGGTTAACTCAGCAATAAAAGCTGAATTCTGTAGCGCCCCACCCAACTCTTTTTTACCTATATGGGTGTAACGGCACAGTGCATCGGCGGCTTTAGGATCGGAGGTTTCCAGCCGTTCGCTATTGATGAAAAAATTGTCGCCAACTTGCAGAACCCGCAACCCACTCAGACGGGTCAAGACTTCACCGCCCATCAGTGCATCGACAATCTCCTCCTGCTGGAAAGGTGGCTCGGCTGGTGCAATATCCAGCTCATGGCGTGGCGTGGTGGCAAAGCGGCCAAACCACTGTTTGAAATCTTCCGGCTGATTAATCGTATCGACCATCATGCCGCGCAGGCGCTCAAGTTCATACTCTTCAACCCTCCCCGGATGTTCCCGACAGGTTAAATCAGGATCACTGTAATGTTCACCACCGAGATCATTTTCCAGCGCATAGTCAGCGAAACTGCTGATTAAGTCTCGGCCATTTGGCCCACGAAAGCCGACCGAGTAGTTGAACGCCGTTTCATGGGTGAAACCATCGTGTGGGAAGCCCGGTGGAATATATAAAATGTCACCCGGTTCGAGATCTTCATCAATAATCGGCGTGAATGGCTCAACATGCAACAGCGCCGGGTGCGGGCAAAACTGTTTTAGCGGCAGTTTATCACCAACACGCCAACGGCGGCGGCCCATCCCCTGAATGATGAATACATCATACTGATCAATGTGTGGCCCAACACCACCACCTGGAACAGAAAAAGAGATCATCAGGTCATCTAAGCGCCAGTCCGGCAGCACGCGAAATGGGCGCACAAGTTCAGCGGAGGGGGCATGCCAGTGGTTAACCGCCTGAGCCAGCAGTGACCAGCCGGTTTCACCCAAATTATCAAAATGCTCAAATGGCCCATTACTCGCCTGCCACTGACCATTGGTATGACTGACCAGACGGCTATCTACTTCTGCTTCCATTGCCAGCCCCGCCAGCTCATCCGGCGTAATAGGATCGACAAAGTTCGGAAATGCATTTTTTAATACTACAGGTTGTTTTTGCCAATATTTTTCTAAAAATTCGGGCCAGTTAAGATTCAGTTGATAAGCCATGCTTCAGTCCAGTGAGAAAAAACGGGTCTGATTATAAAGTGGCTCCCCCCTGACCGCCTTGTCATGGGTCAAGACAGTGCTTTAGCTAAGTGAAAATCTCGCTGGGTGTAGCGGCATATGAGGCTGTCAACATGGTAATAAGTGAACAACATTTTGTCAGAAATGGGACTTAATGCCACCAATCTGACACTTTTGAAAAATGCAGTTGAAAATTAGGGGGAGTAAACAGAGGGCAACTTATTGATTCTAAATGGTACGCCCTACAGGAGTAAAATTAAACTCTCAATATATTGTTAAATAAAGATATTAACCAAGTTCAATTTTAAAGATACCCCCAACGATACCCCCAAATAATTTTCCTTCCCCAAACCTGTACGAAGAAACTACCAAGAATCGTGAAAGACAATATTTGCTATCAAAATGATTTCATATCATCGCACTTCACTTTGCTGGTTATTATTTGACCGCCAATTTAACAGTTGATTATGGATTCATAATCACAAATAAAATTTCTCTATATATAACCAGAAAGTGGTCGGTTCGGTAGGTTCAGTCGGTTCACAGACGCATTTATTTGATATATAAGATAAATTAATTTTAAATTGAACCGACCCACGGTAGGTTCATCTACCAAGAAAGTCGGTTCAGTATCCATCTCCATATGTATAAATCTCTGGAGAGAATAAAAATAAAATTATAAAACATAATGTTATCAACTTACTTTGGAAATTTCATGCTATGGCGCTAACTAAAGGTTTTCATTTCATAATAGGCTGGGCAATTAAGCACATTGATGTAGGTGCTAACTCATAGGATCAGTGTTGAATCGTCTGTATAGGTCAAAGCACTGATGAGCTGTTCTGAGCTGATACTTTTCAGTAACGGGAAATTTATCAGCTTAAAACCGTTACTGAAGCAGATATCACACGTCTTGTTCTCAGTATCGAGCACTATTTCTTTAAATGTTTTGAAAATAAAACGTCTGCACTTCTCTCGGTCCTCTTTTAAGGTTAAATCCAGCGTTGTTACATCCTCACTAACGGCCAGCCTCTGCTTATTCTTAACTGCACGTATCGTGGCCTCATTACTTTTGAATTCTTTATGCAGTACCTTTACCTTTTCAGCCAAAGCAGTCACTTCAGGTGCTATTTGTAATGCCTCAATCAGCTTATCAATACTTTTAAGAACCTCAATATTTCTGTCCTGGAGCGAACGGGTCGATTCTCTACTGGTTGAATTAGTCTGGAATTTGTCAGCATGGATAACAACTGTAGTTATCAGGTTTACATCTGCAATATCACGCCTAATCGATGGAGTATTACAGCGATGTAACCGGCGCATGGGGCATACATAATACCCCATCCCTTTGCCATCTATGGAATTGAGAATGATACTGTGACCGCATGCTTTGCACTTCATCACCGAACGGAAGAGATTAATTAGATAGGGGTTATCAGTGTGCTTATCTTTGCCAAAGGGCGGTTTCTTGAACTCTCTGACTGCGTAGAAAGTTGTATCGGAAATGACTCGGGGAAAATAGCCCGGTATTTCTTGTATTCCATTGGCTATCGTACGGTATGACGGGACATTTATTCCAATAAGGGCTTTATTTACCAATAGCTTTTCAATTGTAGAAGGATTCCAGACGCCAATTTCTCCCGTTAGCGTTATCACCTTTTTGTCATTCAGGATTTTAACTATTCCATTGAGAGATTGCCCTTTTAATCGTAGCCGAAATATCTCTTTAATCGTCCTGGCATGTTCAGGTATCAGCTCGAAACTATCTCCGCTTTGGCTCACCTTCAACCAGCGCGGGCAACTTCTGGTGATTATTTTGCCCGAGGCCTCTGCTTCCTCCCTTTTCTTCTTCCATGCCGACTTCATCCGGCGTGATTTAATTTCACTTTCTTCATTGGCTCGTTGCGCAATTAGAATGGCTTTTATCAGTGAGTAAGGGTCGTCCAAAGAATCTTTAGTGTAATGAGTATGGTCGCTAAGGGTAACAACATCGATACCGGCCTTTAATATGCTTTTAAGTCGTTCCGTTGCTTCGCCTATTTTTTCACGAGACAGCCGGTCTAGGCTTTCTACCAGCAGAACCGTGCCATATTCAATATAACCGCCCTCTACAGCCACCATAAAGTCAGAGAATGCCCCTCGCGTGGCGTGTGTTCCATGGTAAGCACTGATACCCAAATCTTTATACGTCAAGTCGTCCAACAAGTAATCGGGGTTAGCCTCAAGCCATTCCGTCACTAGCCTATTTTGCCTTTTTAAAGAATCCCCATACTGTTGAACAGACGAAGAGAACCGGAGGTATGCGATTGCTTTTTTCATGGATATAACCAACGTAATAATGAAGACAGATACTGGCATACCGAAATTTAGCAGAAAGTGAACCCTGTCAAATCTTCTTCATGACGAAAAATTCAGCATTATTGATTTAAAAATAAGGTTGATGAAGAGATTTTGCAGGATACGTGGGAAAGTGCTGATGATTGGTTTCAGGCTTAAACCTACCTCACCAGGCCGGTGACCTACCGGCCACTCCTTCCCTGATAAATCCCCAGTATTTGTGTTGCAACCTATTCGGTCTATGATGCTAAAGGAAAATTAAGGCTCAATGTCCGGCGTCTCCGTTTGCTCTGCTAATCCACTGCTAGCCCATAGCTCAAGGAGGAGTAATGAAAGAGTATGTAATACCAGCAATTTTAGTCGTGGTAAGCATCATTTGCCTTACCGTAGCAGCTGACTACCTCTTTGATGTATTTTCCGATGGAGTGATAGGTTTCGGTGGCGTATACATTGATAAGATTCATCTTTACCCCAGCTAGCCCATAGAGTTATAAGAAGAAAGTGATTATAAGAAAGAATAAGGTTATTCGCAGCGCTCTGCCCTATTTATCAGTGATAGGAACGGCAACAGTATTTGCTTGTTTGTTTGCGGCTGTTTTAGCAGATTGATAACCCACTGCTAACCCATAGCTCAGGGAGGAGAGATGAAAGAGTATGTAATTCCTATCATTTTGATTGTGGCAGCCATCATAGGCCTTCTATATAGTTACCATGTGTCAGAATGGTTCGCGACTTCAGTCAATGAGGCATTTTCGGTTGTAGCTTAGGCTAACCCACTGCTAGCCCATAGAGGGGTGGGTTAGCATAGGAAGTACAGGCAGGCATCTAAAAGATAAAATAACGGGCTGGAAGGGAATTTTTTCTCTTCACGTATCAAAGGAAAGAGAATGGTGAGCTTAGACGTTCCTAACTGGAATGCGGTAGGTGTCATACCACCAATGGACATGAATAATCCTGTAGGTGCTTATCGCTCCCCCTATAAAACTGACATTATAAAATTGGTGGAACGTTATGCTACAAGCCCTCAGCGAATAGCCATTCTAAAAGGCTTCATCAATTTTCGTTCAGAGCTTCATAAAACTGGATTAACGGATGGATTTCAGTGGGTCGATGGGAGCTTCAATGAGAATGTCGAAATTACAGAAAATCGATCACCCAATGATATTGATGTAGTAACTTTTTTCACTTTACCCACAAATGAAACTCAGCAGCATGTGGTGTCACGGAATCCAGATCTGTTCTTGCCGCAACAAGCTGAGTGGAGAAAGGATAATTTCAAAGTTGATTCCTACCTACAGCCACTTCAGGTACCTAATGATAAACTTGTGGAAAGAACTGTATATTGGTACAGTATGTGGTCTCATAGGAGAGATTTAACTTGGAAGGGTTTTCTACAAATACCCCTTAATCCTTTACTGGATAATGAAGCTAAAACTCTTTTGGAAAAAATGGCAGCTGAAGGGGGTGAGCAATGAATCGCGATGATTATTTGTTCGTTCTAAGTGAACGAGATGAGATTTTGTCTCTTCTCAGCGATGCCTCTGATGACGATATTATTGGTAAAATGAGTCTCGAAAGTAGACTCATCGAATTAAATGAGCAGCTCTCTGATGAACCAGTTGATTTGCATCCCCCAGTAAAAGCAACCTTAACTTTCAAAGGTGCGCCTGTAATGGGAACTTATGGGATAGCTGCAAACTTTGGCTCAAAGATTGTTAACGCTTTTAATGATGCTATTTCGCATGTGGCTACATCATTCCAGGGCTCTCTTCCTGCTAAAGGGAAGGTACCAAACATTGATGGCAATATGCTGATGATTACCGGAACCGCAAAGGGTTCTTTCGGCTTTACATTGGAAGAGTTTAGGCCTGACGCTCCACTGTTTTTTGATGAAGAATCATCAGTATCCAAGGCATTAGATCAAACCCATTCAATTCTTCAAATGAGCATGAACGGGGATGATGATGGTCTTGCGGAAGCAATCAGCGATCTCGATGATCGCGCATTGGATAAAATACGCGGATTCGTTCAAATTTTACTAGATAACAAAGCTGTGTTTGCTTTAAAACATAACAATTTCCATCTGATCGCTAACAATATCAATGAAATAGAACGTGCCGTCTTTAAGTTGAGCAAAGATAGCGTCAGAGAAGAGTTAAAAGAATTCGAAGTAATCTTTATGGGTGCGTTACCACATAAAAGACAATGCGAATTTGTCATGAGTAATGATGAAGCCAAATCAATTTTGATTGCAAAAATAAGCAATTACATATCAAATCCCGATTCTATTAATGATCATCGTGGAGAAAAAGTAAAAGCTAAGTTCCTTTGCACCCAAATTGGAGATGGCAAACCAAAATACTCTCTTCGTGAGTTACCTGAATGGCTTTAACTAGATAAAAACTAACCCGGCCCCGCTGCCGGGTTTTTTGTGCCTGTAATCTGACGATGGAATAATTTCAGGAATATTTTGTTGTCGGTTTTGGTGTTCCGATCCCCACACGGGCACCACCTGACCACCACCGTAACTAATTGATAATACCGTAAAGATATGCGAATTATTCCTCATGCCCCCCCAGTAGGGTGCCATCCCGATCCCCCTGCGGTTGACAGAGCAGCACCATAATGTAAAACCGGTTGACACGACAATGCTAACTTCTCACCAATCACCGCAACTATGTGCTTCTAATTAATTTGATGTCCATCACAGTTAATATGGTTTCACAGGGTTATCTTAACCATGCGAAATCAAATTCACCTTGAAAAAAATGCAACACCAGATATTCCCGCCACGATTCATTATTCTCGCTGTCATCAATGAACGTGGCGGCTTTTTTTGCCTGTAATCTGGTAACTACCCTTTCATCTTCTTAATTGCCACCTCTAGGTACACTGGGCCAAAACCGCCCTCTTCTGCCACCTTATCCTGCATCTGCTCCAGGGCGCCAATTATCAACTCTTTTGATATTGGATGACCTAACTCATCTAGTCCAATTACTGCACGCCCAATCACCATGCAAACACCTTCAAAGACCTTTAACTTCTCGTCGCTAACACCTTTCATATCTACCTCTATATAAACTTCAATCAACTTAGCACGCCTAGTACGAAGCCTTGTAACCTGCGTCCATAATATCACTCTATTTTCAGAACATTCGGAGATTAAATCATTAGGAGTAGCCAGATAGAGCCAAGTATTATTGAAACAATATTGTAACAATCAGGGGATAAAGAAATGGATGCGACGTTACTTTCAAGGATGCGGTCAGGTGGACGGATTACAAGCTGGTCAGAAACGATGGTGAACCTAGAGGCCCATAAGCTAATTAATATCGCGAACACGCTGTCCGCTTCCCACCTTAGTGATAGTCTGACCCGGATAAATTTTATCCAGGAAATAAAGGAAGTTGTTGAGCAACAGTTCGCTGCCGCGCGGCGTGCTACATCGGACGAAGAGTGTATGGTTTGCATACAAAGTCTGAGAGCGGAGACGGAAAGCCTTCAGGCACAGGACCAGATGTTGCGGCTGAAAACCGCGAAACTTTACGCCAAAGTGGAGTTCGTCCGGGAAAATAACAAAATTGTTGGATACATCATCACAGCGGTGAACGTTGTACTATCAGGTTTATCGATGGTTGGCGGTGCAGTGTTTTTCGCGTCTATGACTCCACTTGGTATGTTGGCAGGTGCAACTCTATTTCTGGACGGAGTAAACGGTTTAACCAAAGAGGTAAACCATCATTTTTTTGGTAAAAAAGACTCTGAGGGAATGTTAGCTGACGGTGCTATGAACGCTGCTGAATTCATGGGGTTCAAAAAAGAAACAGGCCTTGCTGTTTACAATAGCGCGAGTTTGGGCGCAAATGTGTATGGAATTTTCGGTCTGCTTAGAAAATCTGGTTCATGGCGGCTTTTTCACTATCTCCCACAGGATTATTACCGCAAAGTTGACATGATGAGCAGACCAAAGTTAACAATGAAAATTGTAGGTTATGGTCTAAAGGCAAAGGTTATTTTCGATTTACTAAGTACCGATGAAGCCGTCCGTTAATGATTTTTTTTGAAAATCCATGATTTGTATGAGAGCACTGGCGGTTGGAGGATCCAAATGATTACCAGCCCAGCCAGTAGCGCTATTCCCATTGATATTATGCCATCCAAAGAAGCCATAAAAAGCGTAAGGATGAAAGTAATGATTACCCCGACAGTCAACATCAACGCAGCTTGAAAGCGTTTTGATAAGTCACTGATGACCATACTTAAAGTGAGTTCATCTTTGATTATATATTTTCTGAGTTTTTGCAGGTCTGCGGATGTAAACCCTGCCTGCAAAAGCTCAGCTTCATTGATACTCATATATATGTTCCCTCATAATCTAACAAAAGCGTTAGTCCAGTCGAATTATTACAATATTAGCTTAATGCCCAATGACGGGTACACTAAAAATAGTTATGTATTTGTGAATATTGAACAGAACACTTATTTTTAGTTACAAATACATTAATATTCTATCAACCTTACCTTATACATTATCGATATCTTTATGCTGTGCAGCCTACCAGAAAAACAGGGCACAATTTTTCGCATGGGAAAAATTTAGCCTTTCTGCATCCCTTTCTCATTTCCAGCTTCAATTTCAAGCGCTGCTTGCTTAGGTGTAGTGACCTGCATTTGAAATCGGCCCGACCTGCATTTACCCAGATCAGACTCACATTCGCAGATTACCAACCCACAATATCTGCAATTGAAATTGGTCTGTCGGTTCGTTCCACAAAACAACGTTTTATGGACAATTTATAAACCAACAAGCTCCATTGATGGGCATTGGCGCAGCGAGTCCAATAACTCATACCAGAAATCAAAGACCATAAACTTTGATGATCACTGAGTTTATGGAGTTGTCGCTGGTTGCAGCTAATGTGGGTTCGCCTGAATGGAATGCAGGTCGAAGCCCTCAATTGCAGGTTCATTTGCAGTTAATCTGGGTTTGTCACCCCGAATAGATGCAGATAATTCGGGTCGAAAAACGCGATAAATACAGGTGTAAGGATTTATAAACGCGGGTTATTACAGTTAGGGAGTTATACCCGTAGACTGACTGAATAGGCCGGGCAATTAAGCCCGGCTTTTGTTTACACTTTAGGCGCTACAGGCCATTCAATATCTGGCGCTTTTGATGTATCGATGCGGTTCAGTAAAACGCGGTAAGTTTTCCAAGCCGTAAGCTGCTCTTTATCGTCATCCGTTGCCATGCCGGTATCTACCGCATCTTGTAACGGTGCAATTTTCGCTGCGGCTGCATTCAATAATCGGGTTTTCTTTTCTTCCGCTTCCTGCACTGCTGCGGCCTTTTGCAAGACTTTATCCGTTACCCATTTCGCGCCGTTCCATTTGTCGTAATAGGTTTGCGGAGCCAGCAACGTCAATATGTCCGGCAACTCGCCAATAAAGCTGATTTCTTCTGGTTGACCGGTTTCAGTGCTGTATGCAGTCTTGCCGCGCAAGTCGTCAACTATTTCCCATGCATTGCCAGTATCGTTTCGACGCACGGCCTTATCTGGCTTTGTGGGTAATACGGGCGAATCGGCATAACCATTGGCGGGCAAGCTAACACCAAGGGGGAGATACTCATTATTGACGCCGATAAACTCTTGCGATTGGGTGTCTGCACTATAAACGGCAATCCAGCCAGCACGAATAGCGAGACCATTTGCTCCAATCTGCGCAGTTGGGATATCTAGTGAATATTTAGTCATTATATGGCTCTCACGATGTAGTTGAATGCAATGTTTCTCATACGTGTTTCTGCTGCTGTTCGTGAAACACGGCTAGCATCAAAGGTAATACCGCCAATATTACCGGCTGTTGTCACCTGATTGCCTAGCGCGTTATACACTTCCATTGGGCCAAATGCGCCAGTTGTTACAACCCCTGCAACTTGTTTACTGCCACCCATGTAGAAGTTGCCAGTGATGTTTTGCAATGCGTCAAGCTGCTGTGACAGCAACGCTCGTCCTGCGTCTACTCCTCGCCCATCGTCCCAGCCTCTAATGGCATTCCCGCGCATATCGGGGAGTACACCTGATGGATATTTAAGGGCTAACTTTGGGTAGGTAACGGTGCTAAATGCAGCACCGTTACACTTCAAATACCCGACCGGGACACTAGGCAGGGGGTAAGGAATTGGGATGCCAATCAGTTCACGTTCAGCTAGGTAAGCGTAAAGATTGCCGCCCCACAACGTACCTTGGATATTACCGTCCACTATCAATGCTGCACTGCCTTCTACACGCTCTTCACCCGCATAAACAGCACCTTTAGATATAATCCGCCCGCCTCTTACATCACCAACAATATCGCAGCGGCCATCTGCGGCAATGTTGGTTTTTGCAATGAGACTGCCTTGTACGGTAATGTTTCCTTGTGCGCCAAGGTTGCCTGCTAATTGAACATTGGCGTCGGTGGTATTAATAAATGGCAAGGTAATATCTTTGGTACCATCAAAATCTACACCACCTATTTTTCTCGCTGTGGCCAGTTTTGTGGCGGATGCTGCTGTGCCATCGATTGGCAATGAAGCATCAAGCGCGGCCTTGACAGCTTTCGGTGTAGCCGCTAACGATTCGTTGGTGCTGCTAGTCGAGTTGCTTAATTGAACAATACCTTTTTGGGTTAATGAGGCATCTTTAAGATCTGGGATTCCCTCACTAACGAGCTTTTGTATCGATAATAGAACTTGATCAAAAGCATCACTATCAGCTTCAATTTCGGCTGCTGCTAAAATACTCATTAATTCGCGTTGAATGGTATTAAACCACTCTGCCGGTAGTATTGTCGGTGGTACGCCACCAGCAACATTACCATCAGTAAACTCGCCATTATTGTCGGCGCGCGTATTAGGGATATCGCCAATTTTTTGCATAAGAAACCCTCGCCAGTTAAGGCGCATAAAAATAAATAGAGAGTGATTAACTAGCTAATGTAGCCAAATTTAAGAATGGTATGGGATGGATTTAACACTGTTAACCGACATTCAAGCTGTTTGTTTCCCCACGAACGCAGTGGATCACTGCAGTAAGTTAAACCGCATTGGGCATAATTGATCGTGGTCTCCGGCGCGGTGATCAGCCATGTAAACGGCCACTCTTCACCGTTTATGGCATCCCCACAAACCGACATCCCGGTACATGCCTGCCTATATTGGGTTATTGAAATGGTATAACCCAGCGCCTCAGCAACCCGGATAAAATAAGCCGCCGATTGCCCGCCGATGCCAAACAATTTCGACACCACCGCCCGCTGGCGCTGGATGATGCTATCAATCTCACCTATCGCACATAAATCAGGTAACCCAAGCGTCGCTTCCCACTCGGGTAACATGGCGGTCGCTGTTGAAGGAAAAGCGGCATCAAGCAGATCACGGGCATCCTCATCACTACGTTGGAAGGATCGGGCTAGCGCTCGTAAAGTACTGGTTTGAGTCCCGTCTGATATTTTGGGCCAAACTAAGCCCCCCGGCATCAGTGCTTGAATTGCCGCGGTATAGTCATTAACAGAATATCGACTCATAGGTAGGTCACCGCGCCCCGGAGAGGTAATTGTCCGGTTTCAAGCTGGATGTTAGTCGTTGGGGAGTCGAGAATAAAACCACTGGTGCCTGTCACATCACCGATGGCCAGCAGCAGTGACGACAGTAAAATTTTACCGCCCGGCTCGCCCTCAGTAAAAAACACCTCGTCAATGGCCGTGTTTATTGCTGTGGTGGTTTCGCTATCTGCCGTAGAGATGCCGCTAATCACAAAATTCACCGGGGCCGCTACCGGGGCACAGACATAGATGATGGCGATAATAGGCTGTAAGGGATAAATGTGGTCGGCTACCCGCCCCTGATCACCGGTCGCTTTTACCGCGCCCCACTCTTCAAGCTGAGATACGCCGTCAGTCCCGACCGGAAAGCCGCCTGAATCATTGCCATCACACATGATATAAATACCGACCGTGCCCACCCCCTGCAAGCGGCGCTTCACCCAACAACGCGTTACACCCGGCACAGCCAAAGCCCAGCCGCGATAATCGGTATCGTTGCCGCCTTGAGGGGTGTTTTGATAAGCCAGCAGCATACGAGAACGAAAAGCATCTTCTGATTCAATATCAGCGCCGCCAGATATCTTAACTGTGGCGGTGGCCACCGACAGAACGCCATCGATGGCCACATCCAATGTCAGAGATGTCCCTGCATCGACATTCCCGGCAATACCGCCCCCCGTGGTATCATCCAATACGCTTGGCAGCACCGCAGTGATTGACCCGGTGGCGGAACCACCCGCGCCCAGCGTGACCTCATGATCGAGGCGATATTGATAACCATCGGCCCGATTTAACAGGCTCCCAGCGGTAATCACACGGCCTGTAGTGCCACTAAATTCGACGATAGGAGAGGTGGCGGGGTTGGCTGGCTTGCGAAACACATCTTTCAACGCGGCCCACGCGGCAAGATATTCATCGGTGGCATTATAAGGCGTGGATTGCAGCGCGATATAATCCAGATAACCATAATGCAGATGCGCCATTCCGGCATCAGCATCACTGATCACGCCGATATTGGAGAAACGTAATAAATTACCGCCGGTTTTGAGTTCTGATTGAATATAAGACAGGTTGCGCTGGCGCAGTTCGCTTAATGTGGGGCGATTAAATGGCATATATTAGGTCTCCCATACCCATGAAAATTTAACAGACGCCTGTGTTTGCGCAGGTTGTTGATAGCTGATAATGAGATTGATTCGGTTGGGAAACACTATCTGAGCATTGATACTGATTGCCGTCACCACACCATCATCAAGCAACCAAGTTAAGGCTTCATTGGCATAGTCTTCAGCCTTTAGCGCTACCTTGGTGGTGAGCTTTTCGCGGCGCAGCAACCACAGACGGGAACCTATGGGGTACTGTGACCCGGTATCACCCCACCACCCGCGCCGATCGTCGCCGTCAATAGCGTCATCAGAACGGGCCAACCGGTCCGTGAACAGGCTAATTAAAATGGCAGTCTCTAAATCATCACCATCCAACAACCCACCGCCGCCGGTTTGCCAGTCGCCCAGCAATTTGTCCGGTTCCCAGACTGTTTTGATATCTGTTGTCATTCAACCACCTTCCCCGTCACTTCACTGGTTAATGTCGCGCTACCGCCCTGCACATTTTTCAGTTGGTGATTGTGGGTGTTATAGGCTTCGCGTAGGGTTTTCAGCGTGGTGCCATTGCTGCCAGCGTTATCGACAATATCGCCGCTGACCTCCAGTAACGGGGTATTTAGGCGCACTTTTACCGCGGCATTAACCGTCACCTCAGTGGCATTGTTGACCGTGACCGGCTGACCATTGGCCTCAATAATGATGCCGGTTTCGGTTAACTTGATGTATTGCCCCCACTGCGAATAGATCACCGTTTCACCCGTATTGAGTCCGGTATGACGAAAAGACTGATGATTTGAGCCAATAATGACTGCGCTTGACCTGTCACCACCGAGGAACCCAATAACCACATCGGTGTTAGCGGGTAACCCTGACGAAAAACCAAACTCAGCCAATCTCGGCGTATCATCACGGACTTCAAGCGGGGTTTGATATTGAACGGTTTGAACGGTGCCGCCATCATTGCTGGCTGTGACCCGTCCTATCCCGAGTATCATTTTTATCTGGCGATATAGTTGGGATAGCTGCCCTGATTCGCTCATCGTGGGTTCAACTCCATAAGGTTTGAATAGAACTGATAAGGCTGAACGGTAAAGGCTTCAGGCGGCATCAGCACCATTTGAGCTGAGGTGCCATGGTCGTCTTTGAGATAGGTCACCTCCGATAACAGCCAGAGTTCATCCTTTAAGCCAAAGATAGGCAAATCAATCGGGATCAGGGTGTTGGGTTCCCATAACTTCCCGTCTTTATCGCGCCAGCTATCGACCGTTACCAGCAGCTCTTTAGAGCGCCCATAGCGGCGGTTCATTTCCCAGTCGATGCACTGCTGGGCCAGTTTTAGCGCTTTCATCGTGCTTTCAACAATGATAATACGGTTGCGATAACGCATTTTGGCCGCTTCAGGATCGCGACTGCGGGCTAACGTCACCGCGCCATATCCGGCGTCCTGTACCTGCTCCTGAAGTTGGCTCACCGACATCGATACACCAATGTAGTCAGAAAAGCGCTGATCCATACCGGAGTTATACGCGGCGTCTTCGATATTGATACCCTGCGCGACACCGCTGGCCGCTTTGCGCGTCCCCACCCGAGTCAGATAGAGGTTCCCATCGGGCAGGTCGTAATAGAGCAGCGCCGCCCAGCGGGTAATGCGGTCGATGATTTCCTGCGAGGATTCACCCCAGTTCAATGTAAATTGGGGGACAATATCCAAGTCGGTCACATCAGTCGTCACCGTAATGCTGTAGGGCTGCGCCAATCGTTGGGCTATCTGTAGCGCTGTTGATTGGCTGATCACATTGTTTGGCCACTCAGCGGAGCAATCAACCAAGTCTTGGCACTTGCTCCGCCCCGTCGCCCTCACTTCGCGGCGATTACGGCTGATCATCGGTGCCCAGCGGTCGATATACCCGGTCAGCACCATATCATCACCCAAATTAACCACGCAGGGGTCGCCGGGGTTGACCCACTGCTGGTTATCACTGCCCGGATAAAGGTCCATCAATGACAGGCTGAAATCGCTGGGTAACCGCTCTATGCTGCGAGTGACACGGATATTGTCCCAGCCCGTGATCAGCTTATTGCCAATACGTAGCGTCAAGTCATCACTCATGAATTCAGCGCCTTAAATCGAAGGGGCATGAATGCCGGATGAACAGGCACCGCCATTTTCACCAGTGCATCACCCCGGCGGGCATCCTGATAGAGCCGGTTGGCCAGATTTAGCGCGGGCAGTGAGCGGTTAAAATTGACTATCTCAACGCGAGACAGGTTGGCGCCCGTCTGCTGTAACAGCGTGACGATGGACTCACGTAACGTAATTAATGACTGATACACCTCATCATTGCCTGTATCAGCCGCTGAAAGCGCGGCACCGTCTACCACATCACAGACCCGCGTCAATATATCGACTGCATCGTCATAGCTTTCCGGTTGATATTGCGACGCGGCAAACACCATCGCGCCCGCACACAACACAATAATGAGCTGATAACTGGCGGCGGCGGTATTGCTGTCGCCGGGATTGGGTCGAAAAGTGTCGTCATTGATTGCCGTTAATTCTTGCATCATGCGGATTAAATCAAGGGTACTGGCTCCGCTGGCCAAGATGGCATTCACGACAGCCAGAACCGCATTGGCATGTGCTGCTACCGTTGCGGCCTCGGTCAAGGCATCGGTAGCAGCCGCGAGTGATGCCCGCCCCTCGACTGAAACAGCCATTCGTTGGTCCACCAGCGCGGACAGGTCCGTTGTGTCACTCTGCGTGCTGACGGACGCCGTGGCCCCTGACACGCTCCCCCCAACCGTACCGTGATTAAAGCGGCCATAACGATCACGTCCGAGGGTTGAACGGAGGACATTCCCGAGATTTGTTGCCTCACTGGTGGTTGAGTTCACCATGTTGACCCAGAATGCGGCGGTACTTTTTAGCGTTCTGATGGTTTGAGTCACTGAACGGATCTCGCCTTTGACCGTGGCAATAAAGGTGGTGACGGACTTGGAGGCCAGACCAAACCATGATGACTGAATCGACGAAACCGCATCTGCGGAGCTGGTAACAGAAAATACCCGTAAACCCGACTCAATAATGGTCAGCGTAAATTCAAAAACCCGTCCTGACTCCGCCCCTTCATTCAGGCGAAGACCGCTTTCGGGAATACTGACAGTCATTTCGCCCAGCGTTGGGTGTACTAATGTCCCTGCATCGGGCATTTCACAGGCCGCGATCAATGAATCGCGCTGGGTCATAACATCGGGCGCGTTATAAAGGCCGCTACTCTGAATAAGAAAACCACGGATGGTCAGGCGGCGAGTCGCGCGGCCCAGATCCTCAATCCATGCAGTATCGCGATAAGGGTATTCATGAATGGCCTGCCGGCGACCGAAAACACCTTCCGCACTGATAACCGCAAAGGGAACCCCACGGAAAGAGGCGGGGTGAAGATGTTCTGACCACTGCCAGCTATCGCCCCCAGTACCCAATAAATCAGAAAGTGCATTGCTGATCAGTGACATTTCCACCCCCTGAAAATAAAAAACCCCGCCAGAAGCGAGGTTGATGGTTGTTCGTTATTACGCCGGGTAACTCATTGATGTTGATATTTTCGCCCCCTTTGGCGCGGTTATTTTCTGACGTTCTCCTGTTTTATCCGTGATCAGCGTAATTTCAATTTCTGACTTATCGCCACCCATATCTTGGGTGATATCATTAATGTCCCGGCTACTATTATTGGGTGGTGTCAAAATTGATGATGATGGATTGCCTGTGATATTTTCTTTTGAGGGGTCAGGCTCTTTAGGCGATAGAGATCGCCTCTGCGACAGCAAAATATTAGGATTACGTAATCCTTTCCAGCGGTCATCATTAATCGACGTGTTAATACCACTATCAATATCTTCAGGGCTATAAGGCTGATAGCCATTTTCATGTCCAATGATGGCCGTAACCAATTTTTTCAATACTTCAGGTGAGTGAAGATCTAACCGCTCATACGGGTTTGCCCCTGTCGCACCTGAAACCGCATTAATATAACCCTGCGTATTATTTTCTGTGTTTGGCGCGTAAGTATGCAAAATACCGGATAGTGTATTGTTTCCTCTATCACCATAGAGTTGCAGTTGCCGAGAAAGAGCTGCGATCCCCTCCTGAGGATTAGCAAACGTGGAGAACCCCCCATTTTTACCTGTAGCGTTAGGCGCTACTCTTAAATTGCCCGGATTATTATTTCTGACACCTAACGCATCCTGTCCTGATTTTGAGGTTGAAGCCGCTGATGGTGTTAACGGATAAGGCGTATTTTCAGGGGCTGCTAGCTTTTGTTTTTCTTGCTCATCTTTAGGGCCATAATGCTGTTCATACTTCTTCCGATAACCCTCAGTCATTATTCCGTAATCTGACCCAACCTTATCCCACTCGTTCAGATTTTTATAAAACTCGGGGTCGTTATAACCACGGCGTAACTGCTCCGCTTCTTTCCCCCTGTTTAGCCCTAAAAAATGCGCAACTGAAATACTGTCTATACCATTAGTGACGACATCGGTGACACCTTCTATCCCGTCTTTAACTGAACCATCTGACAGGATCGCACTATAAAACTTATTCTGGCCGCGCTGTTTTAATCCATCCCATGCAGCGCTCACCTCGGCTATGTTACGGTCTAATTCGGTGAGTTGCTGATTCAATGCCGGATCTACCGTTAAGCCGAGTGTATCTGATTTTGTCAGTAGCTCTTTGTACCTGACACCCTCTCGCATTAATGTCAAAAAATTGGCATCCAGCCCTAAAGCATCCGCCAATGTTTTTTGAGTCTGCGGGGATAATTTAGGGAATATCTTGGCGACGTTGTCCAGCGTCTTGTATACATCTGCTGTGCCATCTTTGAGGCGTTCAATGACAATCCCGTTCTGAGCCAGCAATGCCTGTGTGGTGTCATTTCGTGCCCACAGGGGATCGTTGAACGTCTTGTATAACCCCTCAACAGATTGACGGGCGGCGGCGCTATCCACCCCCAATATCTGCATCGCACCGCTGACACGGCTAAACTCATCAACGGACATCCCGGCATTTTTTGCCGCAACATCAAGCGAATAGGCTGAATCAGCGGCGGCGCTTAACCCCTGAGCCGCTTTGAAACCGATATAACCCACCGCGCCAAGCGCCCCAAAGCTGAGTGCCTTACTGCCAATTTCCCCCACCATTTTCAGCGGTGGCACCAAATCACCCACAAACTGAACACCTTCGCGGGCAAACTGTCCCATGCCCTTTAACCGCGTGTTCAGGTCGTCAATACCCTCAACCGATTCTTGTCCGCCCAACTTAAGTCCGTCACGGGTTTTATCCAGATCAGGAATAAGGTTTTTAACCGCCTCTTCGATACGCTGAATGGAGGCTGAGGCTTGATCTGTCGCGGTCAGTTCAAAATCAAATGCATTACCCATTTTTGCCTGCCTTAACCTTGTTAATTCTGACCGCCTGCTGATACCACCACTGCAATCGGCTATAGGTCAGGGACCATGCATCTGCTGGCCCCCACCCATAGTAATAGGTCACATCTGCTAGCTCATTACCCCACTCTCCGGCGGCGGGGAGTAGGCTAAAAAACTCATCATGTAGACCTCACAGGCTTTATAGTCGGTGAACGCCATTTTTTTGATGGCTTCACGCGGCACATTCGACACCAGAGAAATGAGCAATCCCATCGCGCTGAGTGAGCCAGACTTGGCTTGTTCGTCATAGAACTGCTGAACCTGAATCAATATCGGTTCACTGAGTTCGATGGCCTCATAGGTGGTTTTAGTCGCGTCGTGGCTGATGGCTTTAACGAGGGGGACTGTTTTAGTGCGTTCCAGTTCAGACATCTTAGTTCTCCGTTACCGAGACCGAGCCACCTTCCCAGCGCATATCAGCGGTGGCCTCGGTGCTGTCCACTTCCTGGGTATTTACCGACCACATACCACTGCCGATAATCGTTTTGCCATTGGCCAGTTCACAGACAATATTGACATTGGTTTGATCGTTAAAATCACTGATTGACGTGCCGCCACTGTCGCGGATTTGGCAGGAGATAAACGGCGCGTTAAAGGTCTCTTTATAACCATGCACCCCATCCATGCCGGTCAGGGTTTCACGTTTGAATTTTGAGGGGCTGTATTTGAATTGCCCCGCCACCATAATAGTCAGACCGTCAACGGTGACATAAGCTGTCCCGGCGAGGCGATTGGATGTATCACCCATGA
The DNA here is from genome assembly GCF_013282745.1 of Yersinia bercovieri ATCC 43970. NCBI lineage: Bacteria > Pseudomonadati > Pseudomonadota > Gammaproteobacteria > Enterobacterales > Yersiniaceae > Yersinia > Yersinia bercovieri. Next base: position 2,630,133 of record NZ_CP054044.1, on the reverse strand, counting down.
TAATGAATCCTTATGCTGATGCCTGAAGGCGGAATTGGTTAAGAACGGCGAAGATGCGCAACTGATTGATCAGGACACCCGTCCACAGCACATCAACGCGGTTCGGGTTACTGGCGCTTTTTTCGACCTTCAATCCCTTGGCAAACCCTTTGGCATCCTGCACATAGCCGTTAAATTCCAACGTCTGGTACTGGGCAATCAATTCAGCGCGGATCACGTTCGGGGTGATAATCGCCGAGCCGGGGGCAAAACGGGTGCCATCGGCCGCCAGCTTCATACGGGCGAATTTCGACGTTACCTGAGTACGCAGGAATCGAGTGACAAACATCAGCAGGAATAAGGTCTCAATTTGCAAATAGCTGTCATCTTCCGCGCCATATTTGTTTTTCTGATAGGTGGTAATGATATTTTCCACCTGAACCGTCCCATCATCCGTCACAGTGACTGTGGAGATCCCGCTGTGCAGCAGGTTATTACGCTCAGTCAGCGTAAAGCGACTGGCCAGTGGCGGGGCCAGTACGCCACTAATCGCTAATGTTTGTAACGGGCGTCCGGGGTCATTACGTAAACTTTGCGCAATCGCGCCGACATAGGCCGCAGACCAGATATAGCTTGGTGTCGGAGAGCCGTTTACCCCCAACAGAGAAGCATGCTGATCGTTACGCAATTCGCCTGCCGCAGTCAGTTGCCCATAAGTCCCAGATTGAGCCGCAAAGCTATGGCCATAGAGCTGCTCGGCATAACTCCAGCGGCCGGAGCTGTCTGACAAGAACTCTTTGATTTTATTCAGTGACGCGGTGTCAGTGTATGGATTGATAATGAAATCAAAGGTCCTGTCCTGCAAATTAGCCAGCGCATCATCCAGTTCAGGCGCACCCGCACCGCCAGCCATCGGTGTCAACGTCAGCACCAAACTATCTGGTGTTGTTTCCCCGCCAGCACCGCCCAGATAATTCAGCCGTAAATCAATCGTGTTACCGTGGGCACCTTTGTTTTTAGCGGTGAGCGTGATGACCGCATCCACCGCAGCAGCAGTGACAGGCAAGGCGCTGGCGGCATTGATGGCGGCGGTTAATGCCGTGGCAATCTCTGCCACCTCATCAGTCGCCACCACCGCGACTTGCACCCGAATCCCCGCGATATACAAAGAGATAACCCCAGTTGCTGATGCCTGCGTGGTCACGGTAATCTTACCTGCTGCCGCCACCATGGATCCCGCATCGCTCACCGGTAAAATGTAGATCTCACCGGCGATGTCATTCGCTAAGTATGCAGCCATCTGACCATGCAACATTGAACCTGCGCCAGCTTGCCCCGCCACGGTAGCCACTGAGGAAACCAGTGCCGGAATATCCGCAGGTAACGAGCCTGAAGCCAACATCTGGCCGATGATTAAAGTTCGCTGCGTCGTTGTCGCCGTGTTCGCCTGTGAGTTATCAAATTCAGCGAAGAAAAGCGGCGTCCGAAGATTGCTCGGAATATGAGTAAAGGGAATGGTCATTATTTGGTTTTCTCCGCTTTGGTGGTTTCGGGTGCGGGGTTAACCTCTTTAGGTTGTTCGCGCACCACATCACCGTCGTTTAAACGACGACGCCAAAATGAGTTATCGGGAACCTCAGCGCCGGATTCAGGCAAAAAGGTACCCTTAACCGGGTCGCGTACAGTGCGACCGGCTACGGGTTTAACAATCATGGGGTTTACTCCGAAAGGTCTATTGAAACCACAGGTTCGGTGGTGCCGTCTGGCATAGACATAGTGATATCGATGCCCTCCAGTGGATCGCCCACAATGGGGTAAAAATCCTCTGGGCCTTGGTAATACTCAATATCCAGTTCCATCAGTAGTTGAGCCAGATGCCCTTCACCACTTGAATCCAGATCAATGGTTGAGCGAACTCGGGCAAACTGCTGTATTTGGCGTGTGAGGTCGTAACTGTTGATTACCGCTCGTTCAATTTGTTCTCGCAACCGCTCAAGCGACAACTCTGCCTTATTCGCCCCGTCATTCTCATTTTCACCGTCCAACTCCTGCAACCGGCCTGTAATGCGCACGGTGGTGATGGTGTTGAATTGGGGAGCGTTACGGCCTAATGACTGCTTTTCCTCGATAAGGGTTTGCACCAGAATAACCGGATACATCTCCTCGGTGGTTGGCCAGTCACGCGGGGAATAAACGCGAGTCTCTGCATCTGTATTTCCCTTGATAGCAGAGACAACCAACTGCCTGACGTGTGCAGTATTCATATTTTTACCCGATTAAGAATGAGCTTGCTGCCACCGTGACTGTCTGGCTGAACATCCGCTACGGCAAACAAGGTATTAACCGGCTCATTGGCAACGATGCCAATAAATACCCGGTCCCCTTGTTTGGGTGGTGAATGAAACTCGCTGTCCCTTACCCCTAAAACGGGGTTGGTGGTGTTAATGGTGCTACCATCATCCAGCGTGTCGATGGTCGTATAGGCCCGATCAAAGATGCCGCTGATGGTATAAGTTGGCTTATCACCTTGGGGGCGGTAATCAACCGGGTCACCAAACACCGAATGCAAGGGTGCGAGAAGATGCTGATCCCAGTTGATACCCATCAGCTACCCCGATTTATCTTCACACCATCATCGACGGTGACTGAGGGACCAATCGAGCTTGCCGCCTGCTGCCGTAACGCTTTCACATCGGTTACCACACCCAGATTAATCAGTCGTTCAGCATCCTCATGCGGCAGGAATAAACGGCTATTCTCCGCATGCGTTTTCCCGCTATGGCGCAGAGTCTGACCTTTTACAACAACCACCTCCAGTTCATCAGAGTCATCAGAGTCATCAGAGTCATCAGAGTCATCAGAGTCATCAGAGTCATCAGAGTCATCAGAGTCATCAGAGTCATCAGAGTCATCAGAGTCATCAGAGTCATCAGAGTCATCAGAGTCATCAGAGTCATCAGAGTCATCAGAGTCATCATCAGGATTATCGCTACCCCCTAGATTTTCTGTGACCTTTTCCTGATCATCGGACTCAACAGGCGATTTCTCCTTATGCTGTTCCAGTTCAGTATCCGCCGCGAACTCGGGCGGCAAGCCGCCCAGTTCGTTGATGCTCGTTTGTTGCTTTGCTGGTTTTGCCATATCACACCACCGTTGCACAAAGTGAGGCATTCACCCGACTTGGAATGACCAGCGGGGCAGATTGAACCATCAGGTAACGCTGTGCGGGGTTAGGCATAACCCATGATTTTGGTGCGAAAGCCAGAGGACCATAATTAAACTCAGGGTCTAGAATGACACCAAAGGCACGCGTCCCCATCAATTCAGCACCAGACATCAATACAGCGCCATCAGGGATCATTGGTTTTTCAATCCCATCTACAGGGTCAATAAACCAATCGTTATACAGCCACAAATCAAAGTTGCCCCAGCGGCCTTTATAAACCGCGCCCTTATTGACGCGTGGACCCGCATCGACTTGATTACCAAACGGGCTCAATGCTGGGAAAGTAATAGCATTGTCCTTAATGGTCGTATCGAGACGGAACGCTTTCCATGAGGAGGTTGTAAATACCAAGTCAGTAGCCACCGCCCCAGATTCTTTCAGCATCAATGTTTGCCAGGTTTCAATATCATCTGATGGCTGGGTATTTGTCGTGCCAGCGGGAACAGATAACGGCCATTTATCTGACCCACTCAGCGTAATCGTTAAAGAACTTGAGCGGCCAAAGTCAATCTCAGCCGTTTCAAATCCTTCCCCCACGACCATGATTTTTGCTTTAGTCAGTGCGCTGGCTGCCATCCATTCCAAACGACGGTTGATCATGTCGATTTGATCTTCCATTTCAAATTGAATGTTGAGCATCTCACGTTCAGTTGCAGTGAATTCCCCCCCAATGCGCTCCCCCATTTGACGTCGGATAGGTTTGCGCAGGTCTGGAACTCGCACATCTTTAATGTAAGCAGGCTTAAAAGTATTGGTCTGATACTTTCGGCTTTCAACCAAAAGACCGGCGACTAATGGCGATACAAAAGGTGCTAAGCGGCGCTTACCGATGTCCACATCAATTGAAACCTCTTCAGTCTCATAGGTCACGATGTTAGGAAAAAAGCGATCCAGTAACCAGTTTTGGCTTGTTTTAAGGTTAGGAACAACCTGAACCAACGCGTTGGTATCAAAAATATTCATGTAGTATCTCTTTTGATTTTCTGGCAGCCAGAACCACCAGATCAAGTTTGAAGACGAGCAAGCCCCTGCCAGGTGAGTGGCATTGAGTGCAAATCAGAAAGTGAGGTTTTAAACTGTTGCTTGGGTACTGTCTTCGAGGAAGATTGAATACGTCCGAAGTGCCGTTTTTAACTCAGCCAACGTCCATGAAGCATCATGAATAATGCGGTTTTGATTGAATTGCCCCATCAAGTAAAGCCCCCCACGCTGAGACGTTGCTGTTGTATCCACATCATCGACAAGGATCGCAACCGGCACTTCACTGCCGTCATCGGCATCTTTTGCTGACTTGATGTACTCACCTGATACCGTAATTTTACCCATCACAGTACCTCGCAAATGTATCGCCACTGCCTGAGCGATAACCCCCGTATCAGTGACCAGTTGTAATGTCCCTGAGATTAACTGGTCTGGCACAAACAACGATGAGCGCATGCCCGGTTGAAATGCATTTTGTCCAAAGTTATCCATTATTTTTTACCTTTCACAGAGTCATAGAGGCTGGTCATCTTATTGACCAGTGACGCGCCTTTTGATGCTTTGGCGGTGTCTTGTCCAAGCTGTGTATTGCCATGGGCCTGCATCCGTTCATCCAAAGAGCGTTTACGGGGCGCGGTGGCAGATGCCGGTGCAGTAGCGGCAGTGGAGGCAAGCACCCGGATCACGGCGGCGGAACTCATCCCCGAATTTAGCGCCAGAGAAACCGCTAAATCTCCGCGCCCGGTAGCATGTTTACTGCCAAAGATACGCGCACAGCGCTGGCGCTCGGCACTGCGACCTTTTTTGACGTTGCGGTCATCAGTATCATCATCACCGTCATCGTCATTTCCTTCATCCGCATCAGCATCAGCATCAGCATCATCGCTGTCGTCTTCTGCGTTAGGGTCTTTTTCATCCTGATCATCAGGGTTATTGTCGTCGTCATTCTCTTCGGCATCAGGGTCTTTTTCATCCTCTTCAGCCTGACGACCTTTGGCCTTTTTGGCCTTGTTCTTATCGTCTTCGGTCTCTTCTGTTGCTTTGGCACCCAGGCCAAACAGGTGTGTAAAACCTTTAATTTTCGCCATTACTTTTCTCCAACCAATGTTAATAAATCGCGGAATGCGACATCAGGCGGGGCAACTTGATCAGCCAGCCCCAACTGCACACCATCAGCCGCTAAGAAACATGCCGCCTCGGTGTCTCTGATGGTTCTCTCTGCTATCCCGCGATTGCGGGAAACGGTACTCACGAACAAGCGGCCCATCTCGTCAACATCAGATTGAATGGCCTTCTTTGCCTCTTCGCTTAATGCTTCATAGGGATTTGATTCGGCTTTTCTGCTGCCAAAAGTGATTATCGTAACCTGTACCCCATCGCTTTTTATGCGCTGCGACCAGTCAACATGCATCACGATGACGCCGATAGAACCAACCCCGCCGGTGCGAGGAACGATAATCCGATCCGCTGCACTGGCCAGCGCATAAGCAGCCGAATAAGCATTTTCGGACAGGATTGACCAAATGGGTTTAGCGCCTCGGGCAGCATAAATTTCATCGACCAAATCAAAACAACCGGCGACTTCACCGCCCGGTGAATCGATATCAAAACAAATGCCCTTAACCGCATCATCATTCATTGCTGTCAAAAAGCTGGCCCGAATACCGTCATATCCTGTCATACCGCTATAAGGTCGAAGGGTACCTAACTTTTGCACCAACGTGCCCTGAATCGGAATGACCGCCACGCCCTCGATAACGTCATAGCCACAATCACGCCCCTTGCGTGAAAAGAAATCATCCTCTTCGTCGGCCCAATCGGCATTAGACTGAATGCGCGTCAGACCGAACCGGTCAGTCAATGCCGCCATAACGACTTCAGCCTTGTGCGGATGAAGTGCCAGCGGGGTGTTAAAGAGCCGCTGGGCTAAATGTGGAAGATTCACTGTGCCTCCGGTTTTTGTTGTTGATCAGGTGCAAAGGTGTCAGCTTGCAGCCATGTAGGAATAGGCAACCCACGCTCAATGTATGCCTCACGTTCTCGCTGGCGCTGATCCAGCAGTTCTTCCCAGTCTTCGCCCACGTTCTCAGCAGCTTCCATTTCGAGAGTAGACAATCCAGCTTCCATCCCGAGAATGGCCCCTTTCTTCTCAGCCACGGGATCAACCCAGCCCCGCCCTGGCCCCATCCACTGAGCACGGCAATAGGCCGCTTTCGCTGTGAGAAAATCAGGTGCGCTATCAGGCAAGGGAACCTCACCTAAATCATGCAATTCTTCGATAAAACACGACAATATTGGCTGGGCGAAACCTGTAGCAAAATCATCGCGCCGGCGGGTCAGGGTTTTCCAAGCTTCCAACATGGCGGAACGGGCTGAGCTGTAGTTAACATCTGACCAGTCTTGTGTCAGTTGCTGGGTAGAAATTCCCAATGATGCGGCGATGTTACGTAACGCCGCGCTTTCAAAAGCAACAAAGTTACTGGTTGGTCGAACCGCGTTAAGGGTGGTCATCTCCTCACCGGGTGCCAGTATCGGAATACGTGCGCCACCCTGTAGTGACAGGCGTTTTTCATCGTGATACTCACGGCGCATGTCTTGATAACGGTTAACTTCCTCACCCGTATCAAGGGCTTCCGCCACTAAACTCGGGTCATAAGGTGATGTGATAAAGGCGGCAAAAATGGAGTTCAGGATTGACGACTGCAACTCAACCTCATCGTACTTAATCAGCATTTTAAGACGCTGAACGATGGGGGTGAAAATACTGATACCCCGATGCTGGGAGGCCCGGTCACTATCAAAATCATGGATGACGATTGGGCGGCCCCAGTCAGTTTCACGCGGGATACGCTCCCAGGTCATGGTTTCTTTACCGCTCCACCAGTCGCCCATGTGAGCTTTTCGGATGTGATAAGCAATAGGCACCCCATCCTCATCAATCTCTACCCCACCACGAATATTCGGCATGTCGAAATTTTGCTGAGGGTTGCTTAATCTATCCGGGTCAATTATCTGCATGGTCGTGGCATACTGCGCACGCCCATAGCCAAGACGGTCAGGTCGATATTGCATAACGCAGAGCGCATCACCGTCAGTCAGTTTGTGGCGAAAACCAAGCCGTAGTAGTTGGGCGACTGTTTTCTTCCTTTCCACATCACAATACCGGTTCGGATCATTCGCCCACGTTCGCCAGCCTGATTCAATGGCCCGTCCATATTCATCAGCCCATTTCGCGTCAAATTTAGGGTTCCCGGTCATCAGTGCCAAAGTCCGGTAATCAACCTTGGCAAGCGGCCGGAAAGACGCACCAACAGCATTATCCAAAATGCGGGTAACGCTGCCCGATGCCCAACCATCGTTACGTACCATGTCGCGAACGCGGGCAACAACCTGATCGCGGGAGGTATTGATTTCGTTATCCGGTGACCACAAGGACGGCTGCCAATTGGCCATAGAATCACTGAATGAATCAGCAGCGTCATACGGAACCCCTCGGGAACCACTCAACATTGATGCCCTTGATTTGGATGGCGGTAAGGGGCTACCGTCAGGACCTAAAATCCTTACTGGGTTTTTCATCAGTAACGAAACCTTATCGCCCTGCGTGGACGCTTAACGATGCCTAGCTGAGCCTGAAGAAGCTGAATTAACCCCATGAGTGTCCCAATATCTGTTTGCTGATAGGTAACTGATCGGGTGCCATCCCCTTGCGCATAGGAGAACGAAACGCCCTTCGCGCCGGACGATAATTCGATATAGGCTTGCTGCGCTCGGTTTAATGCCTCTTCTAATTGGGCGCGACTCATCGCACCGGCCAGTAGGCTAGTGTTTGCATTGAACATAGATATCCTTACGCCAGCCTTCTGGCTCTACTTTTGGGTGTAGTGGGTTGTGACTCTGGAATAATGACGCCCGGAAAACGCAAGTTGGGCTTGTCTTCTGTAACGTCCGAAGGAGGCAGTAATTTTTCAGGATGACTTAAAAGGCTGTCAGCATATTGGTTAAGATTTAATCCAAAATGCAGCAACCCTTTCAATGCTGCATAGCTGTATACCCGGCAATCTAATGCCTCATTTGCGCGCCCAGGCAATAATTCCCAAACACGATAACGTTGCCCGCCCGCCGTTTTAACAACGGAGCGCTCTGCAAGTAATTGGCTAAAATAGTGTAAATCACGCTCCACTGGGTAGTGCATATACCCAGCAGAAGGGATGCCAGCCGCCGGTTGCTCCATGTGAAGGCGGGAACGAATGGCGTCTTTTGCAGCATTAACACCCAGTATAATGGGCTTGAATTGAGACTTTGACCGAGAAGATGGTCGCTTTGTTGGCCAGATGGGTGAACGCTTACCGCCTCTTGCCGACTCGCCTTTTATCGCCCATATCCGCCGTCCAATGCGCTCTTTGGAAAACTCATACACTTTCTGTGTATGATGCCCGCCGGAGTCGTGACAGGCAGCCATAATCGTAAAACCTCGCCCGTCCGCTCTCCGCCATGTCTGCTTCAGGTAAGCATCAAGCCGCCGCCAGGGTTCGTCAGTTTCTAAATCCCCCTCAATAACGTCATAAGCGATAGACCAGCTTTCTTCATTCCGGCCCCAGCCCACCACCTCAATCTCAAGTCGTCCGTCTTGTGTATCGATACCGGCGGTGACGACGGCAACACCATCAGGGACTTCAGCGGAATAAACCTCACAACGTTCTGCTAAGCTTTTTTCACTGAGCGCCTTTTCACCGCGATCTTCATAGGGTTCACCCAAGACAAGGTTAATAAATGTCTGGCGCATCAAAGGGTCGTCTTTTACCCGCAACCACTCGGCAACCAGATACTTCCATGCAGCGTTAGGGAAGAGACTGTATCCCGCCCAAATATGAAAACCCGCATGCCCTTTAAAGGGCATAGTTGCCTGCCACCTTCCCGCTTTCACCATTCCGGCTTTATCGTTGTGATGGATCACACAACCGTTATGGCGGCAAACATAATAGGCGGTATCGGGTAATCCATTACCGTCAGAGTCTTTATCCCACTTAATTCCGTAAGGCGTTGTTGGCCCACCCCATTCCAGCGTTTGAAACTCACCACAGTGAGGGCATGGAACATAATATTTACGCTGATCACTTTCAGCATAAGCCTTCTCAATGCGGCTAATTCCTTTAACCGTCGGGGTTGAGCCTAATATTATTTTTCTATTCCAGAATGTCTCTGAACGCTTGGTACCCAATGCTATCTGGTCACCATCAACACCGGCCCCCGCTATCGGATACCCATCAACTTCATCAAAAGCAATGATTCGACAAGTTATACGACGGAAGCCACCAGGACTGTTTGCCCCTACCAGCGTTAAATTAGAACCATTGAGAAATTGCTTTTTAAGGATGGTCTGGTTACTGCTCTTGGCTTTCGGATCACCGGATATCTCAGCGAGAACAGGGGTATCTCTGAGCATGGGAGAAATTTCAGTCTTACTGTAATCCTCCGCATCTTCAACGCGGGGTTGCACAACTAAAATGGGTGAAGGGTCATGTACCAGGTAATAGCCGATAACATGATCCAAAATCTTGGTGTAACCCACTCGGGCAGATTTCATGACGGACACCTGAGTAACCAGTGGGTCAGTTACTGCATCCATAATGCCATCCTGATAAGCAAAAGAGCGAAATCGTCCAGTCTGTGCACTGGTCTCTTTTGACAATACCGCATGCTTATTGGCCCACTCACTCAATGATAGAGGTTCAGGGGGTTTTACGTTCTTGCGTCGTTGATGCAGTTCCGTGGAGAAGTTTTGCCAAGCGGCAGGGTCAACTGCTCTCTCCGTTGTTATTGTTATCAAGGCTTAGCTCCTCCATTGCCTCGTAAACCACTTCTTGCAGTGCTTCAACAAACTCCGCATCGTTAGTGGTTGAGGCCAGCACCCGCAAGCGGGGACCATGTTCGGGAGCGATGGCAATCAGGCGGGTACGCATACGTGAATATTCGCTACCTACCGCCTCAATCATCTCTTTGTAAGGAAGTACCTGACCTGATTTAATGTCATATTCCAACCGAGTGAGCAGCGCCAGAAAGTTTTCTTTCATTTCTCTGGCTTCATCGATTGTCATCTCGACGCCGCTTTCAGCAATCATTTTCTTCACAACGTCTGCGGGAGAATCCACCGGATCTTTATCAGGTCTGTTACCTGATCTGTTACCTTTGGCTCTGTTACCCGTCTTGTTACCTGCTTTGTTACCCTGCGTGTTACCTGCAACTTTTTTCTCTGGTCGGGTAACAGTTTTCCGAAAGCGCTCAATGTTGGCATTTGATGCCTCGACATCAATGTCATCACCCGCTAAAACCAGCCACCCACGCGCCTTCCACGCCGTAACCGTCTTTCGACTGACATTGTGAAGTTTGGCAAAATCTGACTGGTTCATGTGTTACCTCAGTTGTTACCTGTTACCCAAATTTCAAAAGTTGAAAGCTAGACGCAGAACGGGGTGCGCAATGTCCCGTGTAATAAATGTTGCCAGGAGGGACCCATTTTTTTATTGATACTGATTATCAACTGAACGGGCCGAACTATGATGACAGAACTCCCCATAAGACTGCTGGCAAAACGAGTCGTATGCCTTGGCTGCATCATCAACGCTCATGAAGCTACCTAATCGGTATTTCTTCCCATCCATCTGCGCCTGAGCAATCCAACGATTACCTTGCTTATAGACACCCTTTGCGCCTGAGGTATTAGCTTTAGTGATGCCAACATTCCTTTTGTTTTCTGCTCGAGTAGCAACGCGAAGATTGCTAATGCGATTATCTACCTTTACCTCATTCACATGGTCAATCTGACTATTGGCTTGCTCACCTGTCATATAGAGGCATGCAAGGCGATGCCCCTTATAGCGGCGACCATCAATTTGTATTTCTACATAGCCGGTTGTCATATTGGTGCGCCCAGCTACTGAGCCAGCTACAGCCCTAAAGCTACGATAGACCAGCCACATAAATGCACCTGTATCAGGATCATAGTGAAGTAGCTCTTTCAGTCTTTCTTGGGTTAGCTCTTTCATGTATCACCTGTAATTTAGGCAATAAAAAACCCCGCATAGGCGAGGCATGTTAGTTATACAATGGTTGAGTAGTTTGTTATTTAGCCGTCTTCAACGCCTGCTCGATTGCCAGACTTAATGCTCCAGGCATCAAAGCCTGTGCCATTGTATTCGCTCGGTCGAAGTATCCAAGCGTTGGTTTAACTGCCAATGCGTCACCAAACTGAATCAGCAGCTTAGGTGCTCTTTGTTTCTCTCTGGCGCGATGAACTCCATTAGGCGAGCGCTTCTGACGCCTCTTAGCCTTTTTGCTCTTCTTGCCTTTCTTACGTTGGAAGAAACCATTAACGCCATTCACCTCCCCCACAAAGACATTCTCCTTAGCCTTGAGCTGCTGCGTTTTGTTACGGGCTAAGTTACCGAACTTATTCAGCTTTATGTTTTTAGGGTTGAGCAGCGCCTGACCATTGAGCTTGTGCTGACCGCCGAACTCGAACGGTTCGAGATAGCTGGCAGCAATATCACGCACGAATACTTTGGCCTGTAATCGGTCTTTACGAGCACCAAACGAGCCAACAGAACTCACGGTAAAAGGGGTCGGATTATCCAGATTGCGCTGCATACCCACCTTCTGAGCGGCTGCAATCTGGCGAGCAACACTTGTTAGTGCCTGAGCAGCAGCAAAAGGGAGCTGCTTTTTAATCTGCTGGAGCTGATTAGATAAATCCTTAAGAGTTGCCATGATCTATCCCTAAATAGAAAAGCCACCAGCATTAACCCCCACAGCGAGCCGGAGTTAACGAGGTGACTTTGGTTTGCGCATTATCGATGGCACTCATGAAAGTACCATCTGTAATGCCAGTTAAGCCCTATTGCGAAGTTGGGCCATTCTTATAGTGGTGTTGATCACAAAAAATGAAGCGAGCAGTTGGTTATGTGAATAATAGCCATAAACAGCCTTTATATTTGTATGTATTAATCTACGATTTAATTGTGTTGGTATGCAGTTGCCAATCACAAGCAACTTTCTTCTTGATATACTTATCCCGCCCGACTGCGGGATTTTTTTGCGCCAGCAAGACAGCCAATTACCTCTTTAGGGGGCGCAGTCTGGTTATCTGTGGACTGCGACAACCCTGCGCTATTGATGTTTATGCGCTTTGAATCTTTATCGCTTCTCTCGCCACATGCCTTGTAGCTCTAAAAAGTAGAGAGGAAGCAGCGAAGAAAATTGAAGTAACGATCCACCCGATGTATGCCATGCAGGAAATGACAGCAACGAACCGTACCCAGCCCATTACCTTTTTAAACTTTGATTTATCTGATGGTTTAAATAGCCGTCCCAGATAATCCACCAGCGTTTGTTTCTGTTCGCCAGTAACAGCATCGATGGCAATAATGATCCCAAGGCTAATAGCTATGAAGATCAGCGAGAGTAGTATTAACAACCATGTATAAGCTTGAGCAATATTCAGTAAGCCGCTTTCTGGTTGCCATAGTCCGTAACCCAGCAGCAGCAGAAATGTAGTGTCGATTAAATTAATAACTATCTTAGATTTCAATTTTGAATCCCTACTGTGATTGAGCACTGTTAATTATTCGGCGGTCGTCAGTGACAACCTTTTGTAGCGCAGTGAGTTTCTCGACTAGCTTGTCGGCTCGTTCAGCGATTGAAATAAGAACCCCGACATCTGTGTCTGAAAATCCGCAGTCTCTGACTGCATCAGTGAGCTGTCCACTGGCGGGAGTAACGGGCATATCCCCAACTGAAGCGGAGAGACACTCGAAACGCTTTTGCAGCTTGATATTGCCAGCGCGGTAAGCAGCAATAGTGCCTTTTGCTTTGTTCTCAGCATCGACTACCCCTTGTTGATATGCCTTTAATTCGGCTGACTGGGCAGCCTGAAGTTGAGCCTCTTTATCGGTGGCGCTCTTTCTGGCGGCTATTTCTGCCGTTAGGTCTGATTTATCGCGCTTAGTCCACTTGAGAGACCATTCCGAATCTTTACTATCGCTGCCCCACCAGTACCCACCACCGACTAAAACTGAAATCGTCAGTGCGACGGCTATCAATCTCAATAGAGTTTCTTTCATGTGGGTATCTCAATGTGAGGCGCATCCAAGAACTTCGCTGGCTTGTCATTCGGGTTATCCGTCCAGGTGATACCGAAACGCAGCTTCACACCCAACTCTTTACCAGCGCGGTGCATGGCATCCAATACCGGCAACCAACATTTATAATCATTCCAGTCAGCACCAGTGGGGAGCAGATCAACCGCATTGCCGGAGATATGACGGCTATTCATGGTCTGGCTCTTACCAGTGGCCACCAGCTCTTTTTGCCGTTCTACCGTGCGGACACCTTCGATAACACCGAAATCAACCGTTGATAGTTCAAGAGCGCGGCGAACGACTTTCACCAGGCTAGCGTTAACGCCTTTCAAATTGCTTTCACTGCGCTGGCTAAATTTATTGTTTTGCATCTGATACCCCGACCTTGCGCTTAACAAGCCTGAAAGCGATTTCACGAATGGCTGACAGTCCAACCATCCCAATCATGCAACTGACGAATATTTCTATCTTTCCCGCAGCTACTTCAGCTAAAGCGCCGTTCAGCCACGGAATGGAATCTATGAGTCGTATAATCAAGGGGGCAACTATTGGACCGAGGTTCACCCCGACAAGACCACAAACCAGCCCCTCTCCAATCCCCTCTCTTAATCGACCACCACCCCATACCACGCGCCTAAATGCGACGATAAAGCCAACAAGGAAACCGTTAATTGGCGTCGAGTGCAGGGAGTAAAATGCAAATAACGCTCCCAGCCACCCTGGGTCTTTTTCTGGCATTCTCATAACCACCTCCCCATATGGGGAATTATCTTCCCGGCGTTGGTCGGGTTCGTATGCTGTTGTGTAGGAAATAGCCCTGCCGCCGTGATCCATTCAGACACGGAGTTTGTTTGAGGGTGATTGGCGCTGGCGGCGAGGCTAAATAAAAAAGGCCACCAAATTGGCAGCCTTAAAATTGGTTATGCGTGGAGTTACTTAACGCATAAGAGAAATAGGTTAACGCATTCGGCTGGGTACTGTTTCACAACGATTGGATTAACAATCCAGTACCCATGCGAATGTAGTCTCGCTATCGGTTAATTCTACATACGGGATAATCACACATGTAAAAAAGCCCCGCGATATGCGAGGTTTATAATACGAAAAGAATGTGGACTTATTTATTAGTTAACATATTTTTCTGCCCAAGATCTATGTACTGGGGTCATGCCTGAAAAATTTTGAACCTGCTTGGCTCTTGAAGAGGTAACATGAAAAAAACGCCAACACGCAGAGATCATTTCTCCCCACGACAACCCTGTATAAGGATAGTGCAAATCGCCAACATCGGACTCCAAGTACCATGCATGGAAACCCTCAGAAGGGGAGCAATCTGTAATATTTATTATTAGGGAGTTAAGGAGGGGATAATTATTGTCTATACAGAACTTCCCAACAGCTCCAGCATATTCCCCGACCATGTTATGGCTTAGCCCAAAAGCATTTTCCAACTCATTGTATGGAACGACTCTTTTATCTTGTGCGACTTGCGATAGGTGGCGCAAAAAATAGTCAAAAGTAGTAGGGTTTATAGCAAACATAATCAATCTCCGAAAGAAGGTATGTACTTGAATGAAGGCATAAAGCAGCTTCGATAGACAGCATAACACTTCATTCAGTAAACCTAATGATTGGGGTCAAGTAAATGCTATAAACAGTGGGCGTCTAATCTAAGACTTTAACCAACCTACCAGTATAAACTTGCCAACCTCAGGATCTAATAACGTTTTTTTGATCTGAAACATAATGTTAAAACTAGTCTTTTTGATTGTGTAAGCTACGTGACAAAGTAACCACTCTTAACACAATAATAGGTAAAATTCGTTACGAATAGCTTTTTATGCAATTTTTTCTATTTCAAATTTATGTGTCCACTCATCCATTTCTAACTTGGCCCCTGCCATCAGCAGACAAGCATCAACAAACGTCTCGGCCATCATGAGTTTTAATCTAATCTTTCCTTCAGAACATTTCTGTTTCCGAGCAATTGCAGATTTTGATATCCCTTTTTTGTAGTGCTGCTCTATCAGTTCATAATCTTCATCTCTTCCCGCTTTCTTCAGTCGGCCTACAGCGGCATCCACCAGCAGACCGTCATTATCACAGCACGACAATCGTGATTTTGTGGTACTGGATAACAGACCTTTGAATCCGGCTGCAATGGGGGAGTAACCAACGCCACTATCTTCATTTGCTGCCCAACCACCCCAGCGTTCTAATACCAATTGAATATCACGCATATTATGGATACCCCTCTGAATCTCTGAACGTTACCCAATAAAAAAGCGAGCCGTATTTAATATACGACTCACTATTTATATTGATTAGCTATGTATATATATTACCATAACTCGTAACGAGAAAAGACATAATAACACCAACATCAGCCACAATAGCAGCACGTTAGGCGATGTAAATGTCATTATTTAATTATCCGTCAACGCATCCCCTATATGCACCCCTATCAAATTCAGATATACCGCATCATTATCTGAGCCTGAAAAACTCTGATGTCGCTCACTTTGTAAATACCATTTCAACACATCAAGTGCTTCTCGTTGATGGCGAGGGCGGATGATTTCAAGCTTCTTATCAAGATAGGTTTCACGGTCTGATATAGGGCCGTCGCAATCATAACCATATCCACCTGGGTCCATTTCTTTGCAAGCAGCATTACGCACCGTATATAACCATTGCCAATACTGAAATTCTCTTACAACATCAGACAGTGTGTGAGGCTCTGGTAAAACCCCAGCGAAACCCTTTGACGCTTGCGCTCGCAGGTCCCATACCTCAGTAACTCGCTTACCCTCAATACATCCCTTCTTTTTTTCCTTAGGTGTCCAGCCAAAATCATTATCATAAATATCACCACAGACCATCTCCATGAGTTGTTCAGCTTTGGTAGGTTCCAATGCAGCTTCATAGCTGCCAAATGTCCCCCTGACCTCTGCTGCACGAGTAAATTGGGTTCTGGCCCTGTCGATATAATGCTGCGGGTCGCCCATCATCATTGTGGAAAAGCTGGCAGTCCATCCCGCACCATTCGCTTCCAAATAACGAGTGTAATTATCACGAGCATCTTTAGGGGATATAGTCAGCTTGTGCAAGGCTTCCTCTGCCGCCGCAATGTGTCCCGGTTCGCCGGTATTAATAACCTCCAACACCCACAAATAGGCATCAGTCTGCCTGTCTCCCGTAATACGCCGCTGCACGGGTAACGGCTTTGGCACAATAAGTGCTGTGCTGTATTGCTTCTCTGGTATCGTAAACATCGCTGTATGCTCGAGATTATCTGCAAATAATCCAGACCGCTTACAGGCGCTTTTGACCGTGCTCAGGTTTAGATTAGTCATGTCAGCTATCCGTTTATAGCCGATGCCTGACTGTTTAAGCCGAAAGACTTCAGCACGTAATTCTTTGGTCATTCTCATAATGTGCATACCCCGTATTCTTTTACTCTCTGTCAAGGCATTGGTGTCATACCCGCCAGAGAGAATGATTAATCCGATTCAGGTCAGTTCAAATGAAAGGAAATTAATTACTCCTCCAAATCATCTGGCATCATGAGCACCACAAAACGGGGTTGCTTACCGTCAATTCTGAGCGTTTTCTTGGTTATCCCCTTGTTCGGTTTATCCAACATACCGGCATCCGCTAAAACCTGAGCAAAAGCCACCGCATTAGCTCCTACAGCTATCTCGTCGCGAAACACTGACGGGAAAGTATGGAATACCAATGTATCGAGTCCCTGCTTTTTCTCCCGATATCCCGCCAAATCCTTTATTGGTAAGTCTCGTGGATCCGTTTCAGGGTGGGGTAAATAACGGCTATAACCGAAGCGTTGCAAGAAAGATTCAGCCTGTTCCGCCCATGCTTTTGATTCTCGGTTACCCATACCAAAATCATTAACCCATGCATTAAAACCATGTTGTAAAGCGTCACGGCTCTCCTGCTCAATCCAGCCTGTAAGGTGCTTAGAAAGGAGCAAGGCAGCTTCCAGTATCGCGAACCGCGACGCCACACGGCGCACCTGCTCACTGGCTTCATCGGGCAATAACGCTATCCATCGACGTTCCGCATCCCTGACAGCTTGCGCTGCTGCCTCTTTCTGGCTGGCTAAGCACTTAATCCATGCCCGCCCCACAGCACCATAGTGGTCTTTACAGGCGTCTCGCATAGCATCTGCATGAGCTTTACCGTCTTTATAGCCGTGGTATTCAGTGGCCTTGGAAATCGGTACATTTAATAGCCGCACCAGTTGACCAGCGTTTACCTTGCCTCCATCCGCTCGGATATAACTCTCAAGGTCGATCTCACCGGTACTGAATGCCATTGCTCGCCAGCGTTTCACATCCCGATTACCGCCCTCCTTGGCCCCCTGAATTTTGCCGACACCGTTAAATAAAGCGTAAGCAGCATCAGCAACAGCCTTCTTATTGCTGCCTTGCCCTATCTCATCCAGCGGCATAAAACCGTCGTTGTGCGCCGCAGCTTCATTTACCAAGCCCAGCGCTGTTGAGTACCACGTCAGCTTCAGTGCTTCAGGTTCACCATAAACCGTCGTAGCCGCATTACCCGTCGTAGTTTTACCTGCGGAGGAGCCACCAAACAAATGGACGCCAAACCCATCAGCCCCAGCGATGCCAATGAGGGGGGCAGCAAAAGCACAGGCAATACCCAGCATCATGGAAGGATTGCCTCGAGCAAGTTTTGCCACATTGCTGCGCCAACTCTCTGGAGAGCCTTTAGTGGTATAGCCTTTTGCCGCCGATGAACGGCCATTAAAGAGTACAGGGGTTGCAGGCGACCCAATCACCGAACCATCGGGCATAATGTATGCCCCGCACTGCCAGCCAGTAGCATTGGCAACAGTCCAAAGCTGCCGCTCTCCACTGCGTTGCAGATAGTCAGCTAGTATTGCCCGTAATCCACTTTTAGCTGTGATAGACAAGCCACCAGCCCTCAGCCGAGACCAACCTTCCCGTTCACCAATCTCACGCATGGGTAAAGCTTCTGAACGTTCGGTATTGTTACCCTCCGGCGTCCAGCAGAGGATCAGGTACCGTTCGTTATCGTCTTCACCTATTCCCGCAACGGATATCGGGTCACTCAACCAGCTTTCTCTTTCCGTAATATTGCCGTTACTTTTATCCAGTTTGGGTTCAACCCAATACATGCCACCTTTACGCTCATCGACATAGGGACGTCTGACATCCTGAGGCTCCGCTACCGGAGGCTCCTCTTCTGCCAATATATGTGGCTGATATAGCGAATCAGCGAACTCGGTAATGCTGGCGTCCAGCCCATACTGCTGGCGATAATCATCCCAATCGGCCTTATGATCTGTTGGTGGTAAGGCAACCCAACCATTCACCGCAGTAGCCGCTTTCTCAGCAGATTCTTTCCCAACATTCTTTTCACCGGGTTTAAGGTCGTTATCAGCAGCAATGATAATTTTCGCATCAGGCCAACGTTCCCGGCTGGCTTTCGCTATATGGATCAGGTTCCCTTCATCAATGGCCGCCAGCACTGCCCCATCACTCAGTAACGAAACGGTAACGCCGGTTGCGTTACCTTCTGCGATAAGTACCGTTACAACCGGCTCATTACTCGATGTTGGTGGGAGTCTGACGGGAATGAACGAACCTTTCTTGATGGTTCCAGATATCAGACGTTTGGTGCCATCAGGCTTAATCACCTGTGCACCCGTTATCACGCCCTCCATCGTTTGCAGCACCAGTAACAAAGAACCGTCACTCAATAGGGCTTGGGAGGGGCTTGGAAGTCCCTTATTAAGTAGGTAGTGAGATTCGCCTGATACCGTTTTCGCCACCAGCTCCGCAACCTTATTCGCTATTGGTATGCCTGACTGTGCGGGTTGTTTTACAGGCTTAGTGGATACCGGCATGGGTGAATTCAGAGCCATTCCCAGCGCATCAGCGACCATAATCGCCGCCTCAGTGGAGGTACATTGCTTAACTTTTTGTACCAGCTCGAGCCCATCACCGGCACCACACTGATTGCAAAAATGTGTCCCACGTCCATCCTGATCGTCAAATCGGAATCTGTCTTTGCCGCCACATGCCGGACAAGCAGAATGGTCACGAGGTCGTTCCGGTACATCAATACCGAGATAACCAAGAATATCGCGCCAACGGTGGGTGGCCTGAGCCGTCACTTCACGGATCATGTCGATGGAAGGTTTCATGCTGCACCGTCCTGACTGAATACCAGCCCATGCCGGTTATCATGAGGATTAGCCAAAGTCTCTACGACCGTAGCCTTCATGACTTCCGTCATTGTCTCGACGCCGTGCGGTGTCAATTTACTGTTATCCTTACTCAGCATCTGAGTGTAAGTTTCCACAAGAATTCGTGAGCCGTCATCACGCCCGAATTCCTGAAAACAAAGCACTTCCAAAGAATGAATAAGGCAATTACAAATTGCTGCCTCAGTTAAATTTTCCAGAACAACAACCTTTCTAGAATTAATAATGACATTGGCAATGGATTCGCCTCTATTTCGTTTCTGACAATAAGCGATAAATGCCACTGCAATATGTTTACGATTTAATTCGATTGAATGATTCAGGTTCGTCATAAATATATCCTTTACTTTCATCAGGCCGAGCGAGTCCCCAGCCTGATGGCTGTTATTTTTTAGATGTTGGAATGCTAACTAATTAAATACAGGGCATTTAGCTACTGGCTATATCAAGGCGCTCCATTTTGTCCGGCCTCCCGTTCAAGCAAATGAACCGCAACTGGCCCGGCGAGATCCAGTGCTAGACCTAGTAATTCCTTTTCGTCAGTAGTATCTAATTCAACATTGGATTCAAACATCAACAGCAAGAGAGCATTTAATTGACCAGCCTTATGCGTGGCAATATTCAGAGGTACTGATTCATTGGCTTTCATGGTTATGCTCTCCCGATAAAGGTAAATTCAGTAACGAACCGTGCCAGCGGCATAATGCAGGGCGATGAATATCCGTCACGGCTAAAGGTAACGCGATTAAAGGCAACGGAATCGACAGTGACCAATGAGCCATGACTGTCTTTGTAACGATCATTTGGCTGTGGTTGGCCCATAATTCACCCCCTTAATATTTTTCGCCGCTTTTTCAGCGCGTTCCTGAGCGATCCAAAGAAGTTCATAACCCGTGTCGTTACCATCCTCACTAGCAATCAGCATTGAACTAACTTTTAAAATTGAAGCAATTTCACTGAGAAGATCGGAAACTTCACAGGGCGCTAATTTATCCATGAGTCACCCCCATAACATCGGACAGATTGATGCTATGTACTGCCAGCCATGCTTCGCAAGGCCATGATTTTACAGAGCCATACTGTGGATCCGGCACAATCTCAGGTTTAAAGCCATTTTCAAGACACCATTTCCGCAACGGATGCCACGCAAACTTCTGATGAGTCACATTTTCTACAGCTTTCACCGTGGCATGCTTTGTACTTTCCCCTAGCCGTTCTTCCAGTACACGACATTTGCGAGTGGCTGCACTTAGTTTGCCGAGGGCGCTGGCTTCACGTTTACGGCTAATCTGGCCTTTGGTACGAATAGCTTTGTCGGCGCGTTGCTTTTCAGCTAAACGGCCTTGCTCGGAGTCGATAGCCAACTGAAGAATTTCCAAACGACTGAGGTCGGGAATAGTTGCAGGTGCTGGCAATGCATCCCGTCGGGAGAAGTAAAACTCAGTGAGATCGTTGTAGTATTCCCACGCCTGATCGGTTTCTAACATCTTTGCGTGATTGGCAGCACCGCGCTCAGTCCACAGCATAAGTGAGCGAGTTTTTGGTGAGATTTGCAGTTCGCTTAAAACTAGTCGCAAATTGTTGAGTTCAGTACCAACAACTTTGAAGAAGTGCTTACCCTCAACAAAACGGGATTTATTTTCATGGTGGTTTTGCTGAATACGGATCACCGTTGTGCCATACCCAGCCGCAAGCTGCTCGGTAGTTGCCACACGCTGACCGCGATATTCGATAATCTGTAAATTTTTGGCCGCTACCGGAGCCAGTTCAGTTTTTTTAGACATTGCACACCCCCCGCTCATTTTTCGCATCATGCTCTTCAAACCGTACGATGTTATGTACCGCCTCAGCCCACCAATACACCTGCAATCGTTGCTGCTCGTTCTCAATCAGAGGAATAACAACCGTCAACAAATGAAGCAGACCTTCTTTAACGCGAAGTAACCGAGTGCGGGATACATTCTCGCTGGTATCAGGGATTGGCTTACCACGGCTGCCCATCAGTTCAGCAATCAGGGCTTGAGTTTCTTTGTATGAAGGTGGGTAGATATCATCCTCATCAAGGAGCTGCATGATGCTGGTGATCTGAACGTTGCTTAAGCGGCGCTCTGTAGCCCCCAAGAGAACAGTAGCTGATGCTTTATCAAGGCTTTCAGCTTCACCACGCCATGACAGTTTGAGAGCACCACCAGCAGCGTCTAATGCGCTAAATTCAACACGGTATTTTTTAAGCATTGCATACCCCCTGTGCAGGAATACGACCAGCAAAGGAAAGTACGAACTGACCAGCCAGAGAGCGGCGAGCATCTTGTTCAGAATGGGCAGTGACTGATTCGCGGTGCGGCGTTGCGTTCAGGTCAGAACGGCACACTGCGAGAAAGAGATACTGAAATTTAGGGCGAGTTTGGGTATGATTTAACATAGCTACCTCGTTACTTACGTTAACGTTGGTGGTGAGACGCCTCAACAGTGTTCCCGCACTCTGAGGCGTCGCTATTTTGTTTATTACCTGTGCCTTACCTGTGGATAAGGTGTTTAAACAGATTAACTCTGTTTGTTTAAACACGTCAACCATATTTTGTTTAAACACTTCACTAAGTTTAAATCTTGTTGTATTGTCGATTCTATTGAAGAAACTCCAAATGGCGGGCACCATGGCAACAGGCCACAAGAACAATAAATCAACATACAAAGGGATTCGATTCCCCAACGATTTAATCGAAGAAATTGATGCAAGAGTAGAACGCGATAAAGAAGAAAACCCAAGTGCTAGCTTCTCTTCTTGGGTACTTGATGCCTGCGGGCGTAAACTCAAGACAGAACAGCGCAAGAAGTCCAAGTCAGAACCATCTGAGTAATCCCGAAGGGTAGCACTGTGAATGCTACCCTTTTCTTTATCTGAACCGAATTGCAGTTCCGTTAAACTCAATAAATCACAGTATTTGGGTAATGACTGCTGAGCTAAATATTTGGCTGAGTGGTGATCTCCACTATATTCTGGAGATTGGTATAGATTGCTTGCACCAGGTACTACGGAAGTTTCGTAGTTTAAATTTTGAGCGTCAGTATTACTGACTTTCAACTGCTCCGAAATTAACGGGTTAGTCTCCGACTCGCTCAAAGATAGTCGGTTCAGGGTGCCAACCAAGGGAAATGCCTTTTTCTGGCTGGCTACTGGAGTTGTAAGCATCATGCCACCACCTCCACACGCAGACCTTTAGCTGTGTAGCCCTGAACCTGCTTACCATTCACACGAACCCGCTTTTTAGTCAGTAAGCGGATGTGGTCACCGTATACATGAAGTAATTTTCCATCTAAAGCGACCTCGTTATAACCATATCGAGGCTTATGTGACACCTGCACAAATAGGCCACAAGCCTTGCTATTAGCGGGAACTGGTGCGACAACCCCCTTATCTTTGCCGGTTACTCGATACAACCAGAATCGTCCGTCTTTCCCTGTCAGCTTCCGAGTACGAACCGGCACATAGCCAGCTTTGTGCATGGCTACACTGAACGCTGAATCATCGGGATAATACTGGCGACGAATATTGGCAGGGACAGAAATAGCGAAACTTTGCTTAGTCCAATACTCTGTCCATTGATCTACAAACTCGATAGGCAAACCATTAACGTTAATACCGCTGAGTACGATTTTAGGCTGAGTTTGGGTACTGCCAATTAAGGCATTTAATTTTTTCATGTTTAATTACTCTTCGTTAAATCGCTTGATAGTTGTAGCGATGGAAATCAAATGCTGGATTAAGTCGAACGCAAACACACGCAACAAATGAACACCCTATATGCATAATCAGGCGACTTCCTTGCGGGATTCAGCAATGCGCTGATTGATCCATTCGTCAATTTCGCTTTCAATGAAGGCAATAGAACGGGTACCGATTTTAATCGATTGGGGAAAACGATTCTGGCTGATGAGACGGTAAAGCCAAGCCTTACTGTAACCAGTGCGGCGTTGGACTTCTGATAGGCGGATAAGTGATTGTGCTGCTTGTGGCATGTTGTCCCCTGTTTCTATTTAACGTTGTCATTGGACGTTGGTAGATTACAGGTTTTATTAAATCATCAAAAAAAATCAACTGTGGAAATTGCCGTAAAATTGATAGAACTTCAATTTGAAATGGGCTTTGGAAGCCCATTTGGAAATGACTTAGTAAATATGCTAACTCTAAATTTTTGGTGCATAATCAGTCAGTGCTTTATTCATAAGATTTGTGAGTTGGCGTTCAGTTATATCGAATTCAATTCCTTGCTCTGTTATTCTTAATATTGCTTCTTTCGCAATTGAAGTTCGATTTATTTTAGTTCCATTTCTAAATTTTGGGGATGACTTGTGTAAAGCAAGAACCATTCCAGCAATAAATTTCAAAGAAGTTTCTTTACTTGAAAACTCAGTCCACTCCAATATTTCACTTTGAATTTCCTCAGTACTAATATCAGCAACAGTTAATAAATCTGAATTTAATTCATTGTTTTTTTCAGGGGAATACTCAACACCACACATAAGATGATTGATTATATCCAAGTCTGTTTTATACAAAACTAAATCACCAATAGTGAATTCTGGATAAAAATAAAAAACTGGTGATTCTGGGTCTGAGGTTTGTGTTCCTTCCTGCACCTCTATCATGATACGGAAATCACCTTCAAAATCATAAGGAGATGCGGAAAAGCTATCCATGATTCTTCCACCACGGCGAAGCGATTGAATAAACGCATCGCAAGGCCGCCAGAAATCATGAGCATAACCATTTACCCTATAAACCTGACATAAATGATCATATGAAAGCCGATTGCCCACAAAAGCACTTATATTGTCAATATATGAAAACTCATTATTTGCAGAGGCCATTACATCATATTCAATATGATCATCTCCCCAATATTCAGTTTTATATTCTATAGTTTTGTTGTCGATCGATAAAACTGTGGCTCGATGCTCCAAAAGCTTCAAGGAAAGGGAAATTTTTTTCGTTTCATACCAGTGAAAAAAATCTTCCATTTCACATCCAAAAAACTTTGCAGCCCTTTCTAAAGAGCAATATTCAAATGGTATAATTTTGAGTTCCATACGCCACCTCGCATCCTCTAAATATTGGGGACTATGCCAGCCAGTAGAGGTGTACTGGTTTTCGGGGATCAGCCTAGGCATAGCCTTATTTTCTTGAGGTCTACTATAAATCACCACTGTATACTCGTCCAGCATTCCCCCTTGCCAATTCACGACATTACTTCACATTTTCACATCAAATTCGGGTGAGCAATTTTAGCTTATCGATTACTGATTTAGGGTTATTTAGCTGAGAAAAAGCCAGGTTTTCGGGAGATAACGCGATTAGGGTCGGTTCAAATGGCCTAAAGTCGGTTCAGGGTCGGTTCAAAAAATGAATTAATTAACTTATAAATCAACAAACTAAAATATTGAACCGACTGAACCTACTGAACCGACCCTTTTTTATTCCTCACGGAAGAATTTTACCTAATCACTAAGCTTTTGACTGACGTTCCAGGCTATCCATATAGTCGGCATACCACTGAAGCATTTCTCGACGACCATCCAGATACTGGGCGTGATTGTAGGTACCACGAATGCTGTTTTTATCCACGTGTGCCAACTGTGTTTCTATCCACGCAGTATTAAACCCCTGCTCATGCAAAATGGTACTCATAGTGTGCCGGAAACCGTGACCAGTGGCTTTACCATGATAACCAATACGTTTTATGACCTGATTAATACTGGCTTCGCTCATTGGCTTTAAGCTGTCATTACGACCGGGGAATACCAGTTTAAATCGCCCAGTAATCTCATGTAATTGACGCAGTAATGCCAAAACTTGCACTGACAAGGGAACCAAGTGAGGACGACGCATTTTCATTCTGGCGGTAGGAACTTCCCAGACGGCTTTGTCCAAGTCAAATTCTAGCCACTCAGCAGCCCGTAGTTCAGTTGTACGAACACCGGTAAGCATAAGGAGCCGTGTTGCTATTCGAGTGACTGTACTGCCGCTATAGGCGTTGAGAGCATTAAGGTATGCGGGAAGCTCGTTCGCTAAGAGGTGGGGGTAATGTGTGTGCTTCTGAACCGCCAGAGCGCCAGCTAGTTCACTTGCTGGATTGTTCTCTGCTCTGCCAGTTACGATTGCATAACGGAAAGTTTGGCTGCATGCCTGACGGATCTTACGCATTTTATCGAGGACGCCACGCTTTTCTAACTTACGTAGGGTTTCGAGAATTTCTAGAGGCTTGATTTCGGCAATTGGACGTTTACCAACGTAAGGGAATATGTCTTTTTCGAACGACTCCATTAAATCATCAGCATAACCTTTAGACCAATTGGGCCTTTTGTAGGCATGCCATTCTCTGGCTAGAGCTTCGAACGTGTTATCAATGCTGACTTTTCTGGTTTGTTTTTCTACTTTTTTTTCTTCACCTGGGTCGCCGCCCACTGCAAGTATATGCTTTGCCTCATCTCTTTTTGCTCTGGCTTCAGCAAGAGTGATATCAGGAAAGACCCCAAATGCTAGCAATTTTTCTTTACCGGCGATCCGATACTTCAGCCGCCAACAACGTGAACCAGTAGTTTTTACTAACAAAAATAATCCACCTCCATCAGATAGCTTATAGGGCTTCTCTTTTGGCTTTGCAGTATCGACCTGTCGGGCGTTCAGTTTCATGTGGGGGTATCTCACTTCATTGAACCTAGACATACCCCCAATAGTACCCCCACTTTGTTGTTGATTGCAGTGGATGTAGGTAGACGTTGGGATGCTAGGAATTGTCAGAGAGGCTGATTATATAAGGGATTAGTAGACTTAGATAGACGTTAGAAGAGGTATAGATGGTACGCCCTACAGGGCTCGAACCTGTGACCTACGGCTTAGAAGGCCGTTGCTCTATCCAACTGAGCTAAGGGCGCATTTGATATTCACCGCAGCATAGAACGCTGTGGGTAGTCAGTTGCGGGTTGGATTATACGGGCAGTCGCTTTCGAGTCAATGGGTTTTCACCTTACCGTTTATCAACTGGCTATTTAATCGTTAATTAATCGTTATTATGCGCCTGACAGCGCGGCCCGCTTCTGACAAAATAGACATATTCCCGCTTTTTTAATTGATGGACCCCTCCACTGATGTCAGCAAAAATTATTGATGGTAAAACGATTGCGCAGCAGGTAAGAAACGAAGTTGCGGCGTTAGTACAGAAACGTCTGGCTGCGGGTAAGCGCGCTCCGGGTCTTGCCGTGGTATTGGTCGGCGAGAATCCAGCGTCACAAATTTACGTCGCCAGTAAACGTAAGGCATGTGAAGAGGTCGGTTTTATCTCTCGCTCCTATGACCTCCCGAAGAGCACCACTGAAGCTGAACTGTTGGCATTGATTGATTCATTGAATGACGACAATGAGATAGATGGAATACTGGTACAACTGCCACTACCTGCCGGCATTGATAATGTCAAAGTGCTGGAGCGCATCCATCCTGATAAAGATGTCGATGGCTTCCATCCATACAACGTCGGCCGTCTGTGCCAACGTGCGCCGAAACTGCGCCCTTGCACCCCGCGCGGTATCGTTACACTGCTGGAACGCTATGAGATCCCGACTTATGGCCTGAACGCCGTCGTGGTTGGCGCATCTAATATTGTTGGCCGTCCAATGAGTCTGGAGCTGCTGCTGGCGGGTTGCACCACCACGGTAACGCATCGCTTCACCAAGAATCTGCGTCAGCATGTCGAAAATGCTGAGTTATTGGTAGTTGCCGTGGGTAAACCCGGTTTTATTCCCGGTGAGTGGATAAAACCGGGTGCTATCGTGATTGATGTCGGCATTAACCGCCTGGAAAGTGGTAAAGTAGTCGGTGATGTAGAATTTGATGTCGCCGTTGAACGTGCGGGTTGGATTACACCGGTTCCCGGTGGCGTTGGGCCAATGACCGTTGCGACACTGATACAAAATACCTTGCAAGCCTGCGAGGAATATCACGACATCAACGAAAATTGATTGAAAGGACAGTAATGGACATTTTTCATTTGGAAAAACACCCGCACGTCGAGCTGTGTGATTTATTAAAATTACAAGGCTGGAACGATAGCGGCGCCTCAGCAAAAGCCGCGATTGCCGATGGTCAGGTAAAAGTCGACGGAAGTGTCGAAACACGCAAGCGCTGCAAAATCCTTGCTGACCAGATTGTTGAGTTTCAAGGTATGAAAGTGCAGGTTAAAGCCTAACAACCTCGGCAGTGGCAAGCTCAAGCTCGCTAACGCCAAAGATTCAGGCAAAAAAAATGCGGTTGCTGACCAGAGCCAGAACCGCAATATTTTTAGTTTTATCACGCGAAGCAATCCCCCTGCCCGGCGCGACAAAACAGTATGTTATTTACGACGCCATGTCGTGCCTTGAGGGCCATCTTCCAACACAATCCCCAGCTCATTCAATTGATCACGAGCAGAATCAGCCAGCGCCCAATCTTTGCTACTGCGGGCATCGTTGCGTTGCTTAATTAGCGCTTCAATTTTCGCAACCTCATCGCCGTCAGTCTGTGCACCACTTTGCAAAAACAGCTCAGGATCTTGTTCCAGTAAGCCCAGCACATGAGCCAGTTTACGCAGCTCTGCCGCTAACCCATTCGCCGCAGCGATATCTTCCGTTTTTAAGCGATTCACTTCACGGGCGATATCAAACAACACTGAGTAAGCCTCTGGGGTATTGAAATCATCATCCATTGCTGCGCGAAAACGCGCTTCAAACTCAGCACCACCAGCAGGGGCTGCATTCGCGTCAGTGCCACGCAGCGCGGTATATAAACGCTCCAGCGAAGCGCGCGCCTGTTTGAGGTTCTCTTCGCTGTAGTTAAGTTGGCTGCGATAGTGCCCGGACATCAGGAAGTAGCGCACGGTTTCAGCATCGTAATACGCCAGCACGTCGCGGATAGTGAAGAAGTTATTCAGCGATTTCGACATTTTTTCTTTGTCGATCATCACCATACCGGAGTGCATCCAGTAGTTCACATAAGGGCCATCATGGGCGCAGGTAGATTGTGCAATCTCATTTTCGTGGTGCGGGAACATCAAATCAGAACCGCCACCGTGGATATCGAAGTGCGCACCTAGCTGTTTGCTGTTCATTGCTGAACACTCAATATGCCAGCCAGGACGGCCCGCCCCCCAAGGTGATTCCCAGCTTGGCTCGCCCGGTTTAGACATTTTCCACAGCACAAAATCCATCGGATTGCGTTTAACATCCGCCACTTCAACTCGCGCCCCCGCCTGTAACTGATCCAAGTCTTGGCGCGACAACAGCCCATAATCTGGATCACTGTCCACGGCAAACATCACATCACCATTTGATGCCACATAGGCGTGATCGCGGGCGATCAGGCGCTCGACCAGCTCAATTATTTCCGGGATATGGTGAGTCGCACGCGGCTCTAAATCGGGGCGTTCGAGGTTCAATGCATCGAAATCTTTATGCATTTCTGCCAGCATCCGCGTGGTCAGTTGCTCGCAGGTTTCACTATTTTCAATCGCACGTTTGATAATTTTATCGTCAACGTCAGTAACATTACGCACATACGTCAGCGAGTAACCTAAATAACGCAAATAACGCGCAACAACGTCGAACGCAACGAAAGTACGCCCATGCCCAATGTGACACAGGTCATAAATGGTGATCCCGCATACATACATACCAATTTTACCGGCATGGATAGGCTTGAATTCCTCTTTTTGGCGACTCAGTGTATTAAAAATCTTTAGCATCGGGACATTCCGTGGTGTTGTTTTTTTGCGGTATGCAGGGTTGATACTCAAAGTCATTGAGGTTGCAGCTAAGCTGCAAGCAAATGCTCCTTCAGCTTCAATGACCAAGGGTATAACAGGATATCATCAGATTATGCGGTAAATCAGCCCGTGATTCAGCACTTTTTCGCCCATATTGGCCGTGTTGCGACTGCTGACTCAATCTCAGAGATATGATATAAGAGCCGTCTAAAGGGTTACGACTCATTTGTGAACACACTTATTACACTAGCAGGAATATTATTATGGTCACGTTTCATACTAATCACGGCGATATCGTCGTCAACACCTTCGCGGATAAAGCGCCGGTTACCGTTGAGAACTTCCTGAACTACTGCCGTAAAGGTTTCTATGATAACACTATTTTCCACCGTGTTATTGATGGTTTCATGATTCAGGGCGGTGGTTTCGAGCCGGGCATGAATCAAAAAGAGACTGATGCACCTATCAAGAACGAAGCCAATAATGGTCTGAAAAACACCCGTGGCACACTGGCAATGGCGCGAACTAACGATCCACACTCTGCCACTGCTCAGTTCTTTATTAACGTTGCAGACAACGACTTCCTGAACTTCCGTTCAGAGCGCCCAGATGGCTGGGGCTACTGTGTATTTGCTGAAGTTACCGAGGGTTTGGACGTGGTTGAGAAGATCAAAAACGTCGCAACAGGTCGCAGCGGTATGCATCAGGATGTGCCAAAAGAAGACGTCATCATTAAAAGCGTTACTGTAAGCGAGTAATAGCGACTTAATGAGCACGCTTTTTATTGCAGATTTGCATCTTAGCGCTCAGGAGCCGGCAATCACTGCCGGTTTCCTGCATTTTATACAGCGTGATGCTATTCATGCTGATGCTTTATATATCCTAGGCGATTTATTCGAGTCCTGGATTGGCGATGATGACCCCGAGCCACTGTATCGGCAAGTTGCCGCTGCATTAAAATCACTCCAGCAACAGGGCGTACCCTGCTACTTTATTCACGGCAACCGCGATTTTCTACTCGGTAAACGCTTTGCGGCTGAAAGCGGCATGACGTTACTCGCGGAAGAGAAAGTCGTCGAACTGTATGGCCGCAGAATAGTGATTTTGCATGGTGATACTTTATGTACCGATGATGCCGACTATCAGCATTTTCGGCGCAGAGTTCACAACCCCCTGATTCAAAAACTCTTCCTATGGCTGCCACTGCGCTTTCGTTTACGGATTGCCGCTTATATGCGCAACCAAAGCCAACAGAACAATAGCGGAAAGTCGCAACTCATCATGGATGTGAATCCACAAGCTGTCATTGATACATTTCAGCGGAATCAGGTCAGTTGGATGATTCATGGCCACACTCATCGCCCCGCAGTTCATAATGTAGCACTGCCCGCAGCAACAGCGCATCGGGTGGTTTTGGGTGCCTGGCATGTTGAAGGTTCGATGGTAAAAGTCACGGCTGAAAGTGTTGAGTTGATTAAATTCCCGTTTTGACCGCCTGATGCTCAATAACCACGGCGCTATTTATCATTAGCGCACCACTAAAAAACCGCAAAATCCCACTAAAAGCCGCGACGCAACCGTTTTCCTCGCCTTTGGCTCATGATATGCTCTACGCCCTCATCGCCAGCCACGATACCTAACTTCGTTCTGGCCGACGCTTGCGCAATCACAGGAGCCTTACCCTCATGGGAGCCAACCTCGATTCGGCTTATGCAGCCGGGGTTAAAATCGCTATCGTAATGGGGTCCAAAAGTGACTGGGCCACCATGCAGTTCGCCGCCGACGTGCTCACCACGCTCAATGTTCCGTTTCATGTCGAAGTGGTCTCTGCACACAGAACCCCCGATAAACTGTTCAGTTTTGCCGAACAAGCGGATGCCAATGGCTTACATGTCATTATTGCGGGCGCCGGCGGGGCAGCTCACCTACCGGGGATGATCGCGGCCAAAACACTGGTGCCGGTTTTAGGTGTTCCGGTACAAAGTGCGGCGTTAA
The DNA here is from genome assembly GCF_013282745.1 of Yersinia bercovieri ATCC 43970. Taxonomy (NCBI): domain Bacteria; kingdom Pseudomonadati; phylum Pseudomonadota; class Gammaproteobacteria; order Enterobacterales; family Yersiniaceae; genus Yersinia; species Yersinia bercovieri. Next base: position 2,598,753 of record NZ_CP054044.1, on the reverse strand, counting down.
GTGGCGTCGATAGCCTCTATTCCATTGTGCAGATGCCGCGTGGTATTCCGGTGGGGACACTGGCTATTGGTAAAGCGGGCGCGGCGAATGCTGCATTGCTCGCCGCTCAAATATTAGCGCTGCATGACGCTGAATTAGCTGGCCGTCTGGCTAATTGGCGTCAAAGCCAAACGGACGAAGTGTTGGAAAACCCCGATCCGAGGGATGAAGCATGAAGCCGGTTTGCGTATTAGGTAATGGTCAGTTAGGGCGCATGTTGCGCCAGGCGGGTGAGCCGTTAGGCATTGCCGTTTATCCGGTGGGGTTAGATGCCGAACCAGAAGCGGTGCCTTATCAGCACAGTGTGATCACCGCTGAGATTGAGCGCTGGCCGGAAACCGCCTTAACTCGCGAACTGGCAACACATACCGCCTTTGTTAACCGCGATATTTTCCCGCGTCTGGCTGACCGCCTGACACAAAAACAGCTGCTTGATAGCCTGAATCTGGCCACTGCCCCTTGGCAACTATTGGCTAGTGCCAGCGAGTGGCCGCAGGTTTTCGCCTCACTGGGCGAACTTGCCATCGTGAAACGCCGGGTCGGCGGCTACGATGGTCGTGGTCAGTGGCGTTTGCGCGCGGGTGAGCAAGATACCTTACCCGCCGATGCTTACGGCGAGTGCATTGTCGAGCAGGGCATTAACTTCTCCGGCGAAGTTTCGCTGGTCGGCGCTCGCAGCCATCACGGCAAATCAGTTTTTTATCCGCTGACCCACAATTTGCATGAAGATGGCATCTTGCGCATCAGCGTGGCACTGCCTCAGCCGAATAGCCGCTTACAGCAACAAGCGGAACAGATGCTCGCGGCCATTATGGATGAGCTGAATTATGTTGGGGTGATGGCGATGGAGTGCTTTATGGTCGGCGACAGTTTGCTGATCAATGAGTTAGCACCACGGGTGCATAACAGTGGTCACTGGACCCAAAATGGTGCCTCCATCAGCCAGTTCGAGCTGCATCTGCGCGCCATTTTGGATTTGCCGCTGCCCAAGCCGGTGGTAAATACCCCATCGGCGATGGTCAATCTGATTGGCACGGCGGTAAACACCCAATGGCTGTCGCTGCCATTGGTGCACCTGCACTGGTACGAAAAAGAGGTGCGTGAAGGCCGCAAAGTGGGTCATTTGAATTTGAATGATCCCGATGGCGCAGCATTAAGTGCCGCGCTGGCCGAGCTGGCCCCGTTGCTGCCCGCAGAGTACCAAAACGCCCTGCGTTGGGCGCAGGCGAAGCTGTAAATTATTCGCAGGAAACTAATAACTCGCGGGCAACTCATGCTGCCCGCGAATAAAATCTACCCCTCATAGTTGCGAAATAGAGCCCGCCCCTGTAACAACCGCGCACCAAGCCAACCGCCACAGAGTGATAACAGCAGCGCTGCCGCCAGCGGCAATAGCCACCACATGACCCAATTAGGCTGCCACGGGAAGTCAAAGACTAACCGCTGTAACGCCCAGAGCGCGGCTTCCGCACCAATAGCTGCCGCCAGACCAGCCACCAGCCCCAATAGCGCGAACTCCCACCACAAGGTGCCGCGCAGTAAGCGTTTACTTGCGCCCAGTGTGCGATAGACCACCAGCTCCTGACGGCGCTGGCGCATCCCTACCTGTACCTGTGCCAGCAGCAGCAAAGTGCCACAAATAATGACCAACACCACCATCACTTCCAGCGCGCGACTGACCTGCTGTAACACCTGCCCGACCTGTTTTAGCATCGCGCCAATATCCAGCAAGCTAAGTGTCGGGAACTGGCGATTCAGTTGCGTCAGTGCTTCCCCATCCCCCTGATAGCGGAAGCTGGTCAGCCAGGTTTGTGGCTGCTTATCCAGCGCACCCGGCGGGAAAATAAAGTAGAAATTAGGCCGCAAACTCTCCCAGTCCACCTGGCGAATACTGCTCACAGTGGCCTCAAATGATTGCGTATCGCCACTAAATGTCAGCTTATCGCCGATTTTAATGCCCAGTCGTTCGGCGATCCCCTGCTCCATCGACACTTCATCTGCCTTTGGTGGCCACTGACCGGCGGTCAAAATATTGTGCGCCGGTAAATCTTGCTGCCAGGTCAGATTCAATTCGCGGTTAACCGCTTCACCGCCGGGATCATCTTCATGCACCCGCTCAGTGGCCAGTTGCTGGTTAATTTCACTCAATCGCACCCGAACAATCGGATAAAAGGTCGCAGGGGTGATCTGATGCTGCGCCAGAAATTCGGTCACCTGCGGCACCTGTTGCGGTGTCATATTCAGCAAAAAGTAGTTTGGACTATCTGGCGGCAGTTGCTGCTGCCAGCGATCCAGCAGATCGCCGCGCAGCACTAACAGCAACGCCAACAGCATGAAGGATAACGAAAATGCCGCCAATTGAGTCAGCGTCATCCATGGCTGGCGGAGCAAGCGGTTGATGGCTAACCGCAATGACAAACGGGTGACGGTGAGGCGGCGCAACAGTAACAAACCGCCCCAACCTATCACCCCGAGCAGTAACGCCAAGACCACCATACCACCGAGAATAGCCCACAGCAGGGAGTTGCCCCCCATCAGTAGCGCCAACAGCCCTACCACGATAACCATCATCACCGGGATAAAGTAGCGCAGCGGCCAGACATTGGCGGAGACATCGCGGCGTAAGACCCGCAATGGCTGGGTCGCCAGCAGTTGTCGATAGGGGCGAATACCCACCAGCAACGAAATCAATACCAGTGATCCCATTGACCATACCCATGGCCATGCACCCGCAGCGGGTAGTGCCGCCGGTAATACCGGTGACAATAAGCGCACGAGAATGCCCTCGAACAGCAGGCCAATCAGGCTGCCACACAGGCCCGCCAGCACCAGCACTGCTAGCCACTGACCAATAATCAGCCGCCGTAGCGCACGGCGTCCGGCCCCTAAGGTTTTCAGCACCGCAACCAAGTCATAGCGGCTGCGGCAGTAGTGCCCCATCGCCACCGCCACCGCGGCAATCGAGAGCAATAGCGTCAAGAGCGCCGATAACAGCAAGAATTGCTGCGCCCGTTGCAGGGATTTCCCCAATGCGCCACCGGACTCTTGCAGGCCATACCAGCGCTGCTCCGGCTTCAATTGCGGGGTGAGCCAGTCGCTGAACTGCGCCACCGCCTGCGGTGAGCCAGCAAACATGTAGCGATAGGTCAGGCGGCTGCCCGGCTGTATCGCGCCTGTTTTCTCCACATCAATCAGATTGATCAAAATACGCGGCGAGGTTTGGAACGGATTAAATCCAGAATCCGGCTCCTGAATCACTTCGCCGACAATTTTTAGCGAGGTATCCCCCACCTCTAATCTGTCACCGACCTTCACCCCGAGCAGCGATAAAAGCCTTGGCGCCACCAGCACCGTGCCCGGTTCAAGTCGCGCGCCGGCCGGCTGAGTCTCGAGCTTGCCATACAGCGGATAAGCCAAATCGGTGGCTTTGACATCCGCCAACTGCGGACGATCACCGGCAAAAGTCATGGTCATAAAGGAGAGCTGGCGACTGACAGTCAGCCCCTGCTGTTTCGCCTCCAGCAACCAGCCCTCAGGCACAGGGTGCGCGGCACTCAGCACCCGATCACCCGCCAGAAAATCGCGGCTCTGCTGACTCAGCCCCTTCTCCATGCGGTCACTGATGGTGCCTAACGCCAGCACACAGGCCACCGCCAGCGTTAATGCCAGCCAGACAATTAACAGTGAGGGTGAGCGCCACTCACGCCAAAACCAGCGCCAAATCATGCTTCCTCCCACAATTTGCCGTCCTGTAAACGCAGCCGGCGCTGGCAACGACCCGCCAGTTGCACATCGTGGGTGACCAGAATTAACGTGGTGCCGTAGTCGCGATTAAGGGAAAATAACAAATCGGCGATGCGGTCACCGGTATGGCGATCGAGGTTACCGGTAGGCTCATCGGCAAATAGCACTTTAGGCCGCCCACTGAAAGCGCGGGCTAGCGCCACCCGCTGCTGCTCGCCGCCAGAAAGCTGGGCCGGAAGATGATGAAGGCGCTGATCCAACCCCACCAGCTTTAACAGCTCGATCGCATGTGCTTTACTTTCGCGCTCGCTCTCTCCCCGCAGTAGGGCTGGGAGTTGGACATTTTCCAATGTATTGAGTGTCGGTACTAACATAAATGATTGAAACACAAAGCCGATATGCTCTGCCCGCAGTTGCGCGCGCCCCTCTTCATCCATCGCCGTCAAAGAGTGACCAAGTAAGCTCACCTCGCCACTGCTACCGTCATCCAGACCCGCCAGTATGCCCAGTAACGTGGATTTACCTGAACCTGACTCGCCAATCAGTGCAATTGTCTGAGCGGGTTTGACAACTAGCTCAACTCCGGTAAGGATGGAGAGCTGTTGCTCACCCTGACCGACGTGCTTATTAAGATGATGAACTTCAAGAACGTTTTCCGCTGGCATCTTCCCTTCCTATTGCTATTGGGATTATTCAGTTTGCGTGCCGCCGCAACCGATACACTGTTGATTCTCGGCGACAGTTTGAGCGCCGGTTACCGCTTGCCCATTGCCGAGGCCTGGCCTACACGGCTGGATAAAACATGGCAGAACAACTCCTCATTGCCAAAGGTAGTAAACGCCAGTATTAGTGGCGATACTGCCGCCCAAGGTTTGGCCCGCCTGCCTGCGCTGCTCAAGCAACATCAGCCGCGCTGGGTGCTGATTGAACTGGGCGCCAATGATGGGTTGCGTGGTTTTCCAACGCAGGATATTCAACGGGATCTGACACAAATTATCAATCTGGTAAAGGAGTCAAGAGCCGAACCTTTATTGATGCAAATCCGCATTCCGCCTAACTATGGTCGCCGCTATACTGATGCCTTCACCGCTATCTATCCACAACTGGCACAGCAATTTGGCATTCCGCTGGTTCCTTTCTTTATGGAACAAGTTGCCGTAAAGCCCGAGTGGATGCAGGATGATGGTTTACACCCTAACGCCGAGGCTCAGCCGTTCATCGCTGATTGGATGGCGCAGCAACTCAAGCCGTTAGTGACTAATAAACAGTAATAATGCTTTAGTTAACCACTTGTTCAAGCAAATAGATTCACTCACTAGGTAAAGTTATGCAAAAAGCAGTATTAATTACCGGTTGTTCCAGTGGCATTGGTCTGGTGGCGGCGCAAGAGTTGAAAAACCGAGGTTACCGCGTACTGGCGGCCTGCCGTAAACCCGATGATGTGGCAAAGATGACACAGTTGGGGCTGGAAGGTATTGAGCTGGATTTGGATGACAGTGCCAGTGTCGAGCGCGCGGCAGCGCAAGTTATCGCACTGACAGGCGGGCGCTTGTATGGTCTGTTTAACAACGGCGGTTTTGGTTTATATGGCCCGCTGCAAACTATCTCCCGCCAGCAGTTGGAGCAGCAATTCTCCACCAATCTGTTCGGCACTCACCAACTAACACAATTACTGTTACCGGCCATGTTACCCCATGGCGAAGGGCGCATTATTCAAACCAGCTCGGTGATGGGGTTGGTTTCGACCGCTGGCCGTGGTGCTTACGCGGCCAGCAAATATGCGCTAGAGGCCTGGTCTGACGCGCTGCGCATGGAGCTGCACGACAGCGGGATTTATGTCAGCCTGATCGAACCCGGCCCTATCAGCACCCATTTCACGCAAAATGTGAATCAAGCCGAAGCCAATAAGCCAGTCAATAATCCCGGTATCGCGAAGCGGTTTACGCTGCCACCAGAAGCTATATTGCCGAAATTGCGCCACGCGCTGGAGAGTCCGCGCCCGCAATTGCGCTATCCGGTCACCCTGGTCGCCCATGCACTGACGATACTGCGCCGCATCTTGCCAGGGCGGATGTTAGATAAAGTCCTGCGTGGTAACTCTTGATACGTGGTAATTATTGATAAAAGTGATGAGGGTTGAAGCAACATAACTTGCCCCAATTAACTGCTATACCCTAAATAATTCGAGTTGCAGGAAGGCGGCAACTGAGCGAGTCCCGATGAGTTGACCCCAGTTAATGATTCGGGTGACAAATCTGTCGGAAATAGATTTGAACGCTGCTCGCAGCGGCCTCGTAGAGGCGAGGCCCAAGGATGGGCCGAGTAACAAGCGCAGCCAACGCACATGCAGCTTGCAGTATGACGGGTATAAAACGGATGAGAGAAATATTTTATGCTAGCACCTACTACGATCGATATTACTGAAACAAACCTACACCAGACCTTAGAACAATCCATGGCCGTGCCCGTGCTGTTCTATTTTTGGTCAGAACGCAGTCAGCACTGCCTGCAATTGACCCCGGTACTGGACAAACTGGCCGCAGAGTATGCGGGGCAATTTATTCTGGCCCGTGTAGATTGTGACGCGCAGCAGATGGTGGCCTCACAGTTTGGCCTGCGCTCCATTCCGGCAGTGTATCTGTTTAAAGATGGTCAACCGGTTGATGGTTTCCAAGGGCCGCAGCCAGAGGAGGTTATCCGCGAACTGCTACAGCGGGTGCTGCCAAAACCGGAAGAGTTGAAAGTCACTGAAGCCACGCAATTAATCAGCGAAGGCAAAGTGCAGGAAGCCCTGCCGTTACTGAAAGAGGCCTGGGCATTAAGTGGGCAAAACAGTGAAATTGGCCTGCAACTGGCTGAAGTACAAATCCAGTTGAACCGCAGTGAAGATGCCGAAGCGGTGTTGGCAACCATTCCGCTGCAAGACCGTGATACCCGCTATCAAGGGCTGATTGCTCAAATCGAGTTGCTGAAACAGGCGGCCGACACCCCAGAGATCCAGCAGCTACAGCAACAGCTGGCAGAGCAGCCGGATAATGTGGAGTTGGCGGTTCAATTGGCATTGCAGCTGCATCAGGTCGGCCGCAATGAAGAGGCACTGGAGCTGTTGCTCGGTCATCTGAAAAAAGATTTGGCCGCTGCTAACGGCACGGCGCGTAAGACATTAATGGATATTTTGGCCGCATTAGGAACCGGTGATGCACTGGCCGCCAAATATCGCCGTCAACTCTATTCATTGCTGTACTGACCGCGAGAGTTAATCGCCACAATCTTTTTGGCGATCCCCTTATTTGCTCCTGCGCGGGGTCATCCCGCGCTGTTTTACTCTGCTCCAGTCGAGTTTTCTCTCATTTACACGCTTTTACCTGCCTTTAGTTAGGCATTTAGCGACCCGTCACGTAATATTAAGATACAAATATCATTGCTGACAGGAAGTTAAATATGTTTACGGTCATCCCTGTTCTTATCGTTGTCGCCCTGATTGTGGTGTTCTCTTCAATCAAAATTGTCCCGCAAGGTTTCCAGTGGACTGTCGAACGTTTTGGTCGCTATACCAAAACGCTGATGCCGGGCCTGAATATCGTTGTGCCATTTATGGATCGTGTTGGTCGTAAAATCAATATGATGGAGCAAGTCTTGGATATCCCATCCCAAGAGATCATCTCCCGCGATAACGCCAACGTGGCGATCGATGCGGTCTGCTTTATCCAGGTTATTGACCCGGTGAAAGCCGCTTATGAAGTCAGCAATTTGGAATCGGCCATCATCAACCTGACCATGACCAACTTCCGTACCGTTTTAGGCTCCATGGAGCTGGATGAAATGTTGTCCCAACGCGACAACATTAATGGCCGCCTGTTGCATATCGTTGATGAAGCTACCAACCCATGGGGCATCAAAGTCACCCGTATTGAAGTCCGTGACGTGCGCCCACCTGCTGAATTGATCTCTGCGATGAATGCGCAGATGAAAGCAGAACGTACTAAACGTGCCGATATTCTGGAAGCCGAAGGGGTTCGTCAGGCCGCAATTCTGCGTGCTGAAGGTGAGAAGCAATCACAGATCCTGAAAGCGGAAGGTGAGCGTCAATCTGCATTCTTGCAGGCGGAAGCCCGTGAACGTGGCGCTGAAGCTGAAGCTCAAGCCACCAGAATGGTTTCTGAAGCCATCGCTGCCGGTGATATTCAAGCCATCAACTACTTTGTGGCGCAGAAATATACCGACGCACTGCAACACATTGGTTCTGCCAATAACAGCAAAGTGATCATGATGCCGCTGGAGGCCAGCAGCCTGATGGGTGCTATCGGTGGTATTGCAGAACTGATTGGTGAGAGTAAAAACAGCCGGGGTAAATAACCATGCTGGAGGAAATTGCAGCGAATCCAAGCTGGTTTTGGCTATCACTCGGCGGGCTATTACTCGCCGCTGAGATGCTAGGTGCCAGTGGTTATATGCTGTGGAGCGGTGTTGCCGCCGTGGTGGTGGGTGCTTTGGTCTGGCTATTTCCCTTTAGCTGGGAGATGCAAGGTGTGCTGTTTGCCATCCTGACGGTGGTCGCCGCCTTCCTGTGGTGGTATTGGTTAAGTAAACGCACCAAACCGCAACCGGCGATGCTCAACCAACGTAATCATCAATTGCTGGGGACGCGAGCCACCCTGACCGAACCGACGATTGATGGCTATGGCCGCATGAAAGTCGGCGACAGCAGTTGGCGTATTTATTGCGCTAATGAGCTGAGTGTTGGCACTGAAGTTGAAGTGATATTAGTGGAAGGCAATACCTTGCATGTGCGGGCTGTTCATCACTAATTATTGATATAAAGGCGTATTTATCTCAATACGCCTTTAGCTATATTCCATACCCACTGTTTTATTCCACATCCACAATTTTCCATCCCAACAGTATCCCCCCTAATAATATTCCCCCCATCAACCCACTTTCTGCTGATCAGCCATGTGGCAACATCCCGCCAGATTATTGATAATCGGGCAATCAGCGCCATCATCCCCCGGACACTCATCCGCCAGGGCCAACAACCGCAAGCGCATCTGATTGAGATCATTAATATGTTGCTCAATTTCCGCTACTTTTAGCAAAGTTGCGGCTTTTACATCTGCGCTGTGTCTGGCCGGGTTATGGAACAGTGCCAACAACTCGCGACACTCATCCAATGTGAAGCCCACCTGCCGCGCCTGACGCAATAGTGTTAGCTCTTCAATATGTTTGGCGCTGTAGCTGCGGTAACCGTTATCGGTACGGATGGGTGCGGTCACCAGTTTTTTTTCTTCGTAAAAACGTATGGCTTTGCTGGTTAAACCCGTTTTTTTTGCGACATCACTAATGTTCATACTCCCCCTTGACCTTCCCCTTGCTGGAAGGTTTAACCTCCATAATTAGTGAAAATGACGTTGTCAGTCAAGCGGAATAAAAGCTGTACAGCCCTGAGTTACCGATTAGTTGATTATTGCGCAGGCTGCAATATACGACCAGGAATACCGACTAAACTTATGCCGACGAAATTAACGGATAAGTTGCTACTCGATAAGGAGTTAATTATGTTGCAAACCACAGTGCTGGCCTTAAACGGGCTCTCCTGTATGAGTTGTGCCAAACGCGTGAAAACGGCGTTAGAGAGCCGCGAGGATGTTCATCATGCAGAAGTGAATGTTCACTATGCCAAAGTGACCGGTGAAGCCGAGACTAAGGCGCTGATTGATGCGGTTCAACAAGCGGGTTATCAAGCGCAAGTTGCTCAAACACCTGATGTTGAGTTGCAGCTCTCTGGTTTGAGTTGTGGTCACTGCACCGAAACCACCCGCAAAGCACTGGAAGCGGTTCCCGGTGTGATTGCCGCGGATGTCACCCTCGAGAGCGCCAAAGTCTACGGTAAGGTTGAGGCACAAACGCTGATTGACGCGGTGGAACAGGCGGGCTATCACGCCACACTGCCTGGGGCGCAATCCCCAAAAACTGAGCCGCTGACTCACTCAGCCCCATCTCAGCCGGAATATCAGGCAGCGGCCTCTTCACCTATCCAAGCAGTAACAACTATTCCGGCAACCACCGCTACTCCAGCGGCAAGCAGCACTCCGGCCACAAATGATGCTAACAAAACAGAGATAACCCCAGCCGCCCCAGTGACAGATAGCGATAGCGTGCAGTTATTGCTTAGCGGGATGAGTTGCGCCAGCTGTGTATCCAAAGTACAACACGCGCTAGAAAATGTTGATGGGGTCGAGGTGGCGCGGGTCAATCTGGCCGAGCGCAGCGCATTGGTGACCGGAACCCCGAGTCATGACGCCTTAATTGCTGCGGTCAAGGGCGCCGGTTATGACGCCGAGATCATTGAGGATGAAACGGAGCGACGCGAGCGCCAGCAGCAGATGTCGCACGCCAGTATGAAGCGCTTCCAGTGGCAAGCAGCACTTGGCCTGCTATTGGGTATCCCATTGATGGGATGGGGGTTATTTGGCGGCAGCATGACGCTGACACCAGAAACCCAGACGCCATGGCTGATTGTCGGGGTCATTACCTTGTTGGTGATGATATTGGCGGGCGGCCATTTTTATCGTAATGCATGGGTTAGCCTGAAAAACGGCAGCGCCACTATGGATACCCTGGTGGCGTTAGGGACGGGGGCGGCGTGGCTCTACTCCATCACGGTCAATATCTGGCCAGATGTTTTCCCGATGGAAGCTCGCCACCTCTATTATGAAGCCAGTGCCATGATCATCGGCTTGATTAACCTCGGCCATGCCATGGAACAGCGGGCCAGACAGCGCTCATCCAATGCGCTAGAGCGGCTATTAGATCTGACGCCACCGACCGCGCGGGTTGTGACGGATCAGGGTGAGAGAGTGATCCCACTCGCGGATGTCCAACTGGGGATGACCTTACGCCTGACCACCGGTGACCGCGTGCCAGTTGATGGCGAGATAGTGCAGGGGGAGGTGTGGATGGATGAGGCCATGCTGACCGGTGAACCTATCCCGCAACAAAAATCAGCCGGTGATGAGGTGCACGCCGGGACTCAAGTACAGGATGGTTCGGTGCTGTTCCGCGCCAATGCCATTGGCAGCCAAACCACCCTGGCGCGCATCATCAAACTGGTCCGTCAGGCGCAAAGCAGCAAACCAGAAATCGGTAAGTTGGCGGATAGGATCTCGGCGGTGTTTGTGCCGACCGTGGTCGCGATTGCCCTGTTTGCGGGGCTGATCTGGTACTTCTTCGGCCCGCAGCCGCAGTTGGTCTACACCTTGGTGGTCGCCACTACCGTGCTGATTATCGCCTGTCCTTGCGCACTGGGGCTGGCAACACCGATGTCGATTATCTCTGGCGTCGGTCGCGCTGCCGAATTTGGTGTCCTGGTGCGTGATGCTGATGCATTACAGCAGGCCAGCAACCTCGATACCTTGGTGTTTGATAAAACCGGCACCTTGACGGAAGGGCATCCGCAAGTGGTAGCTATCCACACCTTCAACGGCGTGAGCGAACAGCAAGCGCTGGCGTGGGCGGCAGCACTGGAGACTGGCTCCAATCACCCGCTGGCCCGGGCCATTTTGCAGCGTGCAGAAGGGGTGACACTGGCGACGGTTAACCAGTTCCGCACCTTGCGCGGTTTGGGGGTCAGTGGTGAAGTTGACGGTACTCCGCTGTTACTGGGGAACAACCGCCTGCTGGAAGAGCAGCACATTGATACCCATGAGTTGCAATCACTGATGCAGCAACAAGCTGAAAGTGGCGCGACTCCGGTCATCCTGACCGCTAATGGCAAACCGGCGGCACTGCTCTCTATTCGCGATCCACTGCGCAGTGACAGTGTCAGCGCCCTGCAACGACTGCATAAACTGGGATACAACCTGGTGATGTTAACCGGTGACAACCCAATTACTGCCAATGCTATCGCCAAAGAAGCCGGTATTGATCAGGTCATCGCCGGTGTCCTGCCCGATGGTAAAGCGCAAGCTATCAAGCAGTTACAAGCGGCTGGCCATAAAGTGGCGATGATAGGTGACGGCATCAATGATGCACCCGCACTGGCGCAAGCCGATGTCGGCATTGCCATGGGGGGCGGCAGTGATATTGCGATTGAAACCGCCGCTATCACCCTGATGCGCCACAGTCTGCATGGGGTTGCCGATGCGGTGGAGCTTTCCAAAGCCACATTGCGCAATATGAAACAAAATCTACTGGGGGCATTTTTCTACAACGCGCTGGGAATTCCGATTGCCGCGGGTATCTTGTTCCCGTTCACCGGAACCTTGCTCAGCCCAGTGGTAGCAGGCGCGGCGATGGCATTATCATCTATCACCGTGGTCAGTAACGCCAACCGATTACTGCGCTACAAACCCAAACAGTAATCTTGCCCGAGAACCTATGGCGCACAACACTTTCTTGTGCGCCATTTAGCGTTTAGCATGTTAGGAAATGCTGATAAGGGAATAACATGGGCCAATTATTACGCCGCATAGCAACACTCCTCGGGATTAACGCGCCGACGACTTACACCTACCCCGCGCTGGATATCACCTTACCCGGTGAGCGCCACTTCCATATGGTCGGTAGTATCCATATGGGAACCGATGGCATGTTCCCCCTCCCCCATGAATTGCTGAATAAGTTGAATCAGGCCGATGCACTCATTGTCGAAGCGGATATCACCGAAGCTGCCCCCTCTTTTGCTCAGGCCCCTCTAACTGAACCCCTAGTCGATAGATTGTCTGAGGAGCACTATCAACAGCTGTTGCAGCGCTGCGAAGAGCTGGACAATGACCCGCTGTCGATGGCTTTTCTGCCCGCATGGCAAGTGGCCTTGATGCTGCAAGCTCGCCAGGCCCAACGACTAGGGTTGCGGGGCGAATATGGCATCGATTATCAATTGTTGAGAGCGGCCGCCGCGCAGGAGAAAAAGATTATTGAGCTGGAAGGCGCGCAGATGCAGCTCGATCTGTTGGCGACACTACCTGACAACGGCCTCTCTTTACTGCTTGATACCCTAACTCATTGGCACACCAATGCCCGCCTACTGCAAACCATGATTGGCTGGTGGCTGGAACATCATCCGACCACGGATCTGACAACGCTAGCCCCCACCTTTAGCCAAAACCTCTATGAGGTACTGATGATTCAGCGCAACAAGCATTGGCAACAACAGCTAGAACAGTTACCCCCCGGGCGCTATGTGGTAGCCGTCGGCGCGTTGCATTTATATGGCGAAGGGAATTTACCGGAATTATTGAAACCGGCTATCAGTCATCAACAATAGCTGTAATCAATAACAATCATAAAAAAATGGCCGATATCACTATCGGCCAGTCAAAGAGGAATTTTCATTATTTTAGTTAGTTAGCGCCCACACTCCTTGCGGATAATATGAGCAGCAGGTACAGGGTAGCAACCTGACGATTAGATTAGCAACTGACATTCATCGCCCTCGCGAAACTAATCATCATGATGCTGATTTCATTAGGTTAAATTTAACCCCATTCGCACTAATTGGGTGTAGGATAATTCACCTGAATAAATTTTCATTTTTAACTGGACGTTTATTATGACACCTGCGGTCATTTTGCTGGAAAAACAAAAAGTTCCTTTCACATTACACCCTTATCATCACGACGCGGCTGAAACCAATTTTGGCGATGAAGCGGTTAAAAAGCTGGGGCTTAATGCTGATCAGGTTTATAAAACACTGCTGGTCGCGCTAAATGGTGATGCCAAAAATCTGGCGGTGGCCGTCACACCAGTGGCAACTCAACTTGATCTGAAGAGGGTTGCGCGGGCATTGGGGGCCAAAAAAGCGGAGATGGCCGACCCACAATTGGCGCAGCGAACCACCGGATATTTAGTCGGCGGCATCAGTCCACTCGGGCAGAAAAAGCGCTTACCCACGGTGATTGATACACTGGCACAACAGTTCCCGACGATATTTGTCTCTGGCGGTAAACGTGGTCTGGATATTGAATTAGCGGCTGCGGATTTATGCCGATTATTGCAAGGCACATTTGCCGATATCGCAAAGCGGGACTAATTGATTCAGTTATTGAATCAGCCAAGGCAGGGCGCGGGTTATATGATTAAAATAGACCGGGCAATTAACCCGGCCAATATCTGAGGTAGCAGCGCCCACAGGCCATATTGACTTCAGCACACTCTCGGCAATACCTTGAAGCTATATCTATCACACAGGATAATACTTCCCATGGCTAGAGAGACCCCCTTTAAACCCATCGCCATAGCTTCCCTCTTTATGATTGCACTTACCCCGTCATTATACGCCTCAGCGGCGAGTTTTGACTGTAAGCAGGCTGCTTCTGTAGATGAAAAAACTATTTGTGCAGATCGTACGCTGAGCGAAAAGGATGTTCAAATGACCACAACATATAATTTGCTCAAAGGGCTGTTATTAATGGGCGCTCGCGGTGCCTTGCAGGATGATCAGGGCAAGTGGCTCAAAAAGCGGCAGCAGTGCGGCACAAACTCTACTTGCCTGTCGCAATTATATGACCAACGCATTGGCACTCTTATGGACGAATATAACAAAACGGCCCGAGCCATTAATACCGATTAGCAGCACTCTTGACGCCCAGTACCTCCCGGTTACACGTTGTAGACTCATTTCACGACAGAGGTAAGATCTGATGCGTCAATTATCAATCGGTGTACTGCTGGTGTCGATGCTGAGCTTTGGGGCCATGAACGTAATGGCGGCACCAACAACAGAAATTTTGTCATCATCGTCTGTCATTGCACCCACGGTTAAAGCAAAAAAAGCAGATATTCCGGCAGAAAAAAATACCCTGGAACAAAAAGTGAAAAAAACAGGCAAGAATAAAGCCAAAAAGAGAGCTATTCAGAATGCCGAGAAGTCAGTGCTACGTTCATTACGTAAGTAACCTTATACCCACCGGCGCAGGGGATATTATTAGCCCCTGTCGCCGCTACCTCTCTTCCTTACAAGTGAGACTAAAAAATGAACAAGTTAGCCATAAGCACTTTACTAGGTATGTTGCTGGGATTGGGTGGAGTAACGACGCAAGCCAGCGCAGATACATCGACAGCAATTACGCCACCTATCGCACGCGGCCCTGGCCCGGTTATCAACCCTGAAAACTCACAATACATTGAAGAGAAAAATGCCGCAGCGAAGGTAAAGGATAAGGTTAAACCGACCAATCACCACGGCAAGAAGCATCATAAGAAAAAACGGTAATCAGCCATTCTCAATACTATTACAGCTACTTATAAACAATCTCACCTTTCGGCTGATACTGACTGGCATCCAGTGGAGAGTGCTTTTCAATATACTGTTTCAGCACTTCTGCATCGATAAAACCGGTATTGACGTAACCCGGCAGCGTATCAATTTTCGGATAGCCATCACCACCTAACGCATTGAAATTCAAGGTCGCCAGGCGATAAGTTTTATTCGGATCTAGCGGCTGACCTTTTATTTTTACATCGCTGACACCATTGCCATCGGCAACCAGACTCACATTAGCGAATTGCGCATAAGCACCTGAATCGACTTTCTTATTAGCGACCACCGCCAGATATTTCTCAACCTCACTACCTTTCATATCTGCGTAAACCAGCGTATTGCCAAATGGCTGAACCTTGAGCACATCTTTATAGGTGATATCACCGGCGTCAATTGAGTCACGGATACCGCCGCCACTCATTACAGCAAAGTCAGCGCCCGCTCTTTCCATTTGCGCAGCCAATAAAACACGCGCCAAATTGGTCTGCTCGAAGCGCACTTTACTGCGGTCGCCCTCAAGCTTGCCATTCACGCTGCCCACTTTGACATCCAGTTGCGCCTTACCCTGCTCTTCAAATGGCGTCAGCAGTTTCAACATTGATGGGTCTTCGGCAATCTCTTGCGTATAAAAGACCCGCTCGCTGGTGCCATCCGCCTTCTCAACTTTTTTCTTTAAATTGATCGGGATTAGCTGATAGCTCACCAGCTTCAGTTCGCCGTTACGGAATTTGAAATCAGCCCGACCAACGTATTTACCCCACTCATGGGCCTGAACAATCCAGGTTCCATTCTGCCGATCCGGCGCACAAGGGGTGCCGGGAACATAATCAGCTTGCTTATGGTTCTCGCTCGCCATACAGACGGGGTCCTGTGAGTGACCACCCACTATCATATCCAAATAGCCTGCCGGTAAGCTGCGGGCCATCTCGACATCACCCGGCGCATTAGATCCATGCTTGCCGTCATCATAATGCCCCATGTGGGTCGCGGCGATAATGATGTCAGGCTTTTCCGTTTTCCGCAGTTGCTCGACCACTTGCTTCGCTTCTGCCGCTGGCTGCCGGAACTCAATATCAGTGAAATACTCGGGATTACCGATCTTAGCAGTATCGTCGGTGGTTAAACCCATCACCGCAATTTTTACCCCTTGTTTATCAAACAGGGCGTAGGGCTTAAATAGCCGCTGTTGAGTGCTTTTCTGGTAGATATTGGCAGACAAGAGAGGGAAAGCAGCCCACTTCTCCTGCTGACGCAGCACACTCAGCGGGTTATCAAATTCATGGTTACCGATAGCCATCGCATCATAACCGACCAATGTCATGCCGCGGAAATCAGGTTCTGCATCTTGTAAATCAGACTCTGGAACACCGGTATTAATATCTCCGCCGGAGAGCAATAACAGGCTCCCTCCTGCTGCGGCAACTTGTTTGCGGATGCTATCTACCACTGTTTTTTGTGCCGCCAGACCATACTCGCCGTGATCGTTTTGCCAGAAGTGTCCATGGTGGTCATTGGTGTGCAGTATGGTGATATCGTAAGTTTTATCTTTTTCCCAGGCAGCAGCCCATCCCGGTGCAAACGCCAGCGACACAGCCAAGGCACATGCTGTGGTCGGTAATGAAAAACCCATGGCAAATCTCCATATTATCGTTAAAGCCAGCTCGATAAATGCCAGCTTAATCAGTGAAAATGGTGTAATGCATAGCAATAGCACGATAAATCAAGGTCATACTGTGATACGCCTCGTATTGTCATGTGGTAACGCACTGATACATTTCAGAACTTTGGAATATATATCAAATTGTGTCATATGTAGTAAAAATCATTCGATCTGCATAATATGTCTTCATTACCAATACACTATTAACAGTGAAATTATTAGGCGAATACTCACTATGACCGATCGTTCTGAGACCGTGCTTCCCCCAGCCGTTAATGCATCTGTAAAACGTACATCCTTCTCAATTCTGGGGGCGATTAGCGTATCTCACTTACTCAACGATATGATCCAGTCGTTGATTCTGGCGATCTATCCTCTATTGCAAGCCGAGTTTTCACTGAGTTTTGCTCAGATAGGGCTAATCACACTGACTTACCAGCTTACGGCTTCATTATTGCAACCACTGATTGGCCTGTATACCGATAAGCATCCGCAACCTTACTCCCTGCCAATTGGCATGGGGTTCACATTGTCGGGCATATTGTTGCTCGCAGTGGCCACCACCTTCCCGGTGGTTTTACTGGCCGCCGCGCTGGTTGGCACAGGTTCATCGGTGTTCCATCCGGAGTCATCACGGGTCGCCCGCATGGCATCCGGTGGCCGTCATGGCATGGCTCAGTCGGTATTTCAGGTCGGTGGTAACTTTGGCAGCGCACTCGGCCCTTTACTGGCAGCAATCTTGATTGCACCTTATGGCAAGGGCAATGTCGGCTGGTTTTCACTCGCGGCACTGCTGGCGATTGTCGTGCTATTGCAGGTCAGTAAGTGGTATCAGCAGCAACAAAGATCCACACATGGGAAAGCCATAAAAATCTCATCGGCAAAAATGCTGCCAAAAAAGACAGTTATTAAGACGTTAGCTATCTTGATGGTGCTGATATTTTCTAAATACTTCTACTTGACCAGCATCAGCAGCTATTACACCTTCTATTTGATGCATAAGTTCGGTGTTTCGGTACAAAATGCGCAAATACACTTATTTGTATTCCTGTTCGCAGTCGCCGCTGGCACCATTATTGGCGGCCCTCTAGGAGATCGAATAGGGCGAAAATATGTTATTTGGGGCTCTATATTGGGTGTAGCACCCTTTACCCTTATTTTACCCTACGCTTCTTTGTACTGGATGGGCATTTTAACCGTGATCATCGGTGTCATCCTCGCCTCAGCCTTCTCGGCGATCCTGGTCTATGCACAAGAGCTGATTCCGGGGAAAGTGGGGATGGTATCTGGGTTATTCTTCGGTTTTGCTTTTGGTATGGGGGGTTTAGGTGCGGCAGTACTAGGGTATGTTGCTGATTTGACCAGTATTGAATTGGTTTATCAAATATGTGCATTCTTACCATTACTCGGGATATTCACTGCCTTACTGCCTAATATAGAAGATAAGTAATAGTAATAACCCTATAATCCCGACTGAGATATCTGTTTCAGCCGGGAGAGTTGCATATGCCATCATAGCAAAATCAGCAAATCCACCACAAATAACCACTTCAAACAATTTCCATGCCAAAGCTGCCTTTTATCGATAAAAAATGAATTTTTATCGCGCATTGATCGCATAAATGAAATAAACTGATGCTATTGCTGTGAAATGCTTACTGCCCTGGATCTGCCCAATAGATTGCAAAATGCAAGAAGGCGGCAAACAGGGGCCGGGTCACGAACACAGCCAACATACCCGCAACTTGAAAGATAGCGGGTATCACTAGAAGGAGTCTGGATGCACCACTCAACACCCTTAATCACCACGATCGTCGGAGGCCTTGTTCTCGCCTTCCTCTTGGGCACACTGGCTCACCGCCTGCGCATCTCACCACTAGTGGGATACCTTGCCGCAGGGGTGCTTGCCGGGCCATTCACGCCAGGTTTTGTTGCTGATACATCATTAGCACCCGAACTGGCTGAGATTGGTGTTATTTTGTTGATGTTTGGTGTCGGACTTCACTTCTCGCTTAAAGACCTCCTCGCGGTAAAATCGATCGCCATACCGGGAGCCATTGCGCAAATTGCCGTCGCGACCTTATTAGGGATGGGGCTATCTCACTTATTAGGCTGGGATTTGATGACAGGATTTGTCTTCGGTCTTTGTCTGTCAACCGCCAGTACCGTGGTATTACTGCGGGCATTGGAAGAGCGGCAACTGATTGATAGCCAACGAGGACAAATTGCCATTGGCTGGCTAATTGTTGAAGATTTGGCGATGGTGCTGACATTGGTGCTACTGCCCGCCTTTGCTGGCGTTATGGGTAACGAAACCACCAGTTTGAGCCAATTATTCACTGAGTTAGCTATTACCATCGGTAAAGTGATCGCATTCATCACATTGATGATTGTCGTCGGTCGTCGATTAGTACCATGGATACTGGCTAAAACCGCCAGTACTGGCTCGCGTGAACTATTTACACTGGCAGTACTGGTGTTAGCGCTCGGTATTGCTTACGGGGCTGTTGGGCTGTTTGATGTATCCTTCGCCCTCGGTGCATTCTTCGCCGGAATGGTATTGAATGAATCTGAGCTAAGCCATCGCGCGGCACAAGATACCTTACCGCTGCGTGACGCCTTCGCGGTGCTGTTTTTCGTGTCAGTGGGTATGCTATTCGACCCAATGATCTTGCTACATGAGCCGCTAGCCGTGCTGGCGTCATTAGCTATTATCATCTTCGGTAAGTCATTGATAGCTTTTGCATTAGTACGGATGTTTGGTCACTCAAAACGCACCGCACTTACCATTTCCGTCAGTCTGGCACAAATCGGGGAGTTCGCCTTTATTCTGGCAGGACTGGGGATCTCACTTGGTTTAATGTCTGACCATGGTCGTAATTTGGTACTGGCGGGGGCGATTCTCTCCATTATGCTCAACCCGCTACTGTTCACCCTGTTGGATCGCTATTTAGCCAAAAACGAAACTATGGAAGATCTGATTCTGGAAGAGGCGGTCGAAGAGGAGAAACAGATCCCTGTCGACTTGTGCAACCATGCATTATTGGTGGGTTATGGCCGGGTCGGGAGCTTATTAGGGGCAAAACTTCATGCCGAAGGAGTCCCATTGGTCGTCATCGAAAATTCTCGGCCAAGAGTGGAAGCGCTGCGTGAACAAGGTATTAATGCCGTATTAGGTAATGCTGCAAGCGCCGATATTATGTCGTTGGCGCGTCTGGATTGCGCGCGTTGGTTATTACTCACTATCCCAAATGGCTACGAAGCCGGTGAAATTGTTGCATCAGCCAGAATTAAGCGGCCCGACCTCGAGATAATTGCGCGCGCCCATTATGATGATGAAGTGGTTTATATCTCAGACCGTGGTGCGAATCAGGTTGTTATGGGGGAACGCGAAGTGGCTAACAGTATGCTGAATATGCTGAAAATAGACCGGCTTACAGAAGAAGATAAGCGTCCAGTTTGCCCCATCTAAATCTATTTCGATCATTCAGTGCGCGATAAAAATAAGCAGGGCCAGCAAATTTGCCGGCCCTGCTTTTATCTCTATTACTTCTACGGCTAATTAGCGCTCCCAGTAGGACTCTTCCAAACTATCTTCCCGCTCAGGTAAACCGCGAGTTAAACGCGGTGAATGCTGATTCAGTACCTGATAACTGACCCGGTTTGCGTATTTACACACTTGTGCCAATGAAGAATAACTGAGATAGCTACGGACATGTTTACTGGAGTTAGGAACATTATTACGGTGATAGCCATTGGCGGCAATATCATGTAGCACAGCAGATAGTGCGCCGTCCCCTGCCCCATTAGTATTCATTATTTTCTCAGGCCCGCCCATATAAGGCGCGATATGAGAATAAATACGCAATGGATTATCACAATACTCTTTGCGCATCGCCCGACTGAATTCGTACAGATTAAACTCTGCAATCGCACCAGGTAATAACGGATGTTGAGTCTGGCGCTTATTCGCCTCTTCGGTATAGCCCGCCATATAAAGCCCATTAGGGCCTGCGGTACACAGCACTAAATCAACCCAGTTCAGTGCCATATCAGAGGCCATCAAGGGATCATTTAGCCCTGTCAGCTCATAAGCCTCATCTTCATTCATTGCTAAAATAGAAACATGATCGCTAAGAAAATCACGCCACCACTGCGGATTATCTGCAATGACATATTTAGTGCCTAGCGTCATCACCACCGGAACATTATGTCTCTTCGCATAACTGATGGCCTGCATAGTGGCATCTGGCATCGGCTCACCCGATTTACAACGCACCAGATAAGCGGTGAGTACCAAAGCCGATGCCCCAGCAATCACCTCTTCAGGAATACTCGCTGGGCGTAGTTGATTCATTTGGCCGGGGCTAATCGCAAATGTCCGCTCACCATTATCAGTAATCAAAGTAAAACAGCGACCAATAGCACCATCAACCGCCTGCAAATAGTTAAGATCAGTCCGACTGGAGGTATTACACAGATAGCGATAGGCATAGCTACCAATCTTGATATTACTGCACATGGTGCCCAATAGAATGGAGCGGTCATCAGCTAACACTGAATAGTTGTGTAATGTATTACCGATAGTTCCGCCCGCAAACTCATGAGTAATTAACCCATTAAGTGTTAGCTCCTGATAAAGGCGCTCAGCAACATCATCCTCAATGACCAATGAGTGCCCCTGGCTAAGACCATAACGGGTGATAAAATCCTCATCGACCTTCGCTTCAATATCGACCAGCGTCTGATCAATGCCAACGATATAAGAGGTACTCACCTCATTTTCAGCCTGCGCCGGTTGCAATAATGGATCACGGGCATTAACAGGAAAATAGTGCTTAGATTTGCGCTTACCAGGAAATTTCATGGTCTTAGGTTACAAATATAGAAATGGGAAGATACAGAATTTTAGCACATTTAGGGAGGAGGAACAGGGAGGGATAAACCGAGCTATCAGGCTGCCAGCTCAAAATAGCAAATGACTAGATAAATTATGGTTATTAAAAAAGGCAGCAGACTTATTGTTCTACTGCCTTTTATCATTAATCTAATAAAAGTTACTCTTTCGGTAAGTTAACTAATGTATTTTGACGTTCACGCACATAATGGCGAACCAAGACAAAACCAATAGAACCGACCAAACCAACAAACCCAAATAGAATAATAATCAGAAGTCGTTTCTTAGCATCTTGCTGCACAGGATCTGATGGCTGCTGTATATAACTAAATGACTGGATATCAATAACGGCTGGTTGCAATGCATTAATTTTATCAAGATAAAGTTTTTTATTTAATAAATCAGCATTAACAGTAGTAAGGTCGGTTATAGATTTTTCAATTTCTAACTGACGATTCAAGGCATCATAGCCCAATGATATTGGGTAGTTATCATTATCTGCAGAAGTACCAAATGCATTACTAGCCGGTCTCTGCAAACCTGCGGCCTTAGCTATTGAAACAGCATATTCTAGTCGCTGAACTCTGACTTTCTGCTCGTTTTTTGCTTTTTGCAAAGCTAATTCATACTCCTCGGCAGCTATCTTCTTCGTTGTTTCTATCACTAACTTAATTTGACGATTAACATCATTATTAACTTGCTCGTTAACATAAGTAATGTAGCCAGATAACGTATCTTTCATGCCTGAATCAATGTTAGAGCTGTAATTGAGGACATAGTTATTCCTGTTCTCAAAATAACCATTAGCATTTTTATCAGTAACTAATCTTACAACCGCGACACTTCCTGTAGGCTTAATCTTTAAACTATCAAAGTAATTATTAAATAGATCCCGAGAGGAATAGTATCTCCTGAACTCTTCAAAAAAATCATCTTGATGTATATTGGCATCAACATTTAGTAGCGACAGTGAAGCATTTATAGAGTCGATAGATTGAAATTGGCGATCAGACATAAGAGTAACTGTGGCAGAGCTTACCCAATTTTTGGGGGTGAGTAATATGATGCCAATGCCAAAACAAACAAATATAAAGATAACGAAAGCAACTAACTTATATGATTTTACAATAATAGATACTAGTTCTATTAGATCTATCTCATCTTTAGTCGAAGATAAGTTACATTGCTCAAAGGAAGATAATTTCTTATTATCTAGAGATCTGCCAATCATCAATTTTTATCCATTTCTATTAAAGTAATAACTCATTAATTACTAAGGAAAAACCATTAATTATAACCATTTGGATTCATCTCTTGCCATCTCCAGGCATCCATAAGCATGTCAGATAAATTCCTTTTTGCTTTCCAGCTCAATTCTACATTCGCAAGTTCGGCACTTGCCCAGCACTCAGCTATATCACCAGGTCTACGAGAGACAATTTCAAATGGAATCGTCACCCCTGTAACACGCTCGAATTCTCTAATAATCTGCAAAACAGAATAACCTATACCAGTACCCAGATTATATACA
The DNA here is from genome assembly GCF_013282745.1 of Yersinia bercovieri ATCC 43970. Classification (NCBI taxonomy): domain Bacteria; kingdom Pseudomonadati; phylum Pseudomonadota; class Gammaproteobacteria; order Enterobacterales; family Yersiniaceae; genus Yersinia; species Yersinia bercovieri. Next base: position 2,575,622 of record NZ_CP054044.1, on the reverse strand, counting down.
TGGAATCCAGAAGCCAAGCTATTTAAAGTGCTAAGATGCCCTTCAGCTAAATCCATAACATGAATATAATCCCTTACACCAGAACCATCTGGTGTATCGTAGTCATTACCATACACGAGTAATTTTGATAATTTACCAATAGCGACTTGGGTAATAAATGGCAATAGGTTATTTGGTTTTCCATTCGGGTCTTCACCAATCAAACCTGAAGAATGAGCACCTACTGGATTAAAATACCGCAGCGCTGTTATCGAAAACGTAGGATGAGCTAAAGAGAAATCTTTTAGTATTTGCTCTACCATCACTTTTGAAGTGCCATATGGATTAGTCGTTCCACCAATTCGAGCATTTTCAGTCAATGGAACGAACTCAGGTTCGCCATATACTGTCGCTGAAGAGCTAAATATTAATTTCTTAACATTAGCAGCAAGCATTTCTTTAAGTAAGATAATAGAGCCTGTAACATTGTTTTGATAATACTCAATAGGTTTCTCAACAGACTCGCCTACCGATTTCAAACCCGCAAAATGGATCACTGAGTCAATTTTATGATTTAAAAAAATATACTTAAGGCAAGATTTATCAAGTACATCACCTTGATAAAACTTAGGTTCTTTACCACAAATTTTTGATACTCTAACTAAGGACTCTGGTGAAGAGTTAGCTAGATTATCAAGAATAACAACATCTCTTCCTTGTTCTAACAATGTGAGTACTGTATGGGAACCTATATAGCCTGAACCACCAGTGACTAAAATAGTCATTTCTCACCCTCGATTAATAAATTAGCACATTAAGTTCATTATAAATAGCTTAGTGCAGATTGCTTTAGTCCTATTAATTACCAAAAACAATCTTGTTGTATTCTTCTTTTTTATTATTAATATCGAATTTGTTTTTTCTATTTTTTGCAATCGAATAAAATTGTTCATAATTAGTAAAGATACTTTCTAATGCTGCAGATAGATTCGTTTCCGAATTAGCAATAAGCAAGCCATTCCCATCAATAACTTCGTTACAGCCACCAACATCACTTAATATAAGAGGCACTCCAGCTGTTGCTGCCTCTAATGCAGACATGGGCAAACCTTCACTGTCAGATGTTAGGACAAAAACATCATATTGATTAAACGCGTTAAAATTCTCTATCTCACCTAAAAAACTTATATTATTGTAATCAGCATACTTATTGAGTAAGGAGTCAGTATACTCTCCAGCTCCAACAACATCCAATTTATATTCCGGGTTATCAGCAACAACCTTACAAATCAATTCAGGTCTTTTAGGGTGAGTTAATCTACCTAAAAATAATATTTTATTTTCGCATCCCCGATCATCACGAGGTGATAAGGGTGTAATAGAATTTAGTGATGTCACTATCTTACATTTCTTTATTCCAATATCATTAATGGCTTTTATTTCATCACTTTTTGACACACACCATATTACATCGGATAAATGTGATAATATACGTTCAACATAACAAAATATAGATTTTAAAAACTTGCCATTATATAAACAAGACCAACCATGAGAAACATAAATACATCTAAATTTCATGAAAATACGAGTAAGCCGACTATATAATCCTGCATTAGCGGAACTAGCAACAACAATATTGATATTGTTTTCTTTTAGTACTTTATACATTAGATATATAGCTTTAATACTAGTCATACTTCTTAATTGAGGGATGATTACAATTTTATCACACGAAATAGATTCAGTTAACCAGCCATGTTCAGATGTTATTAATATTACCTTACAATCATTCCGAAACAGTCTCACTTGTTCCGCAACCCAACTTTGGGCTCCACCAATTTCAGACTTAGTTATTACAAATGCAACATTGTGCATTTCCACCTCTCAAACAGAATACAAATTTAATGATTAAGTCCAGAAAAAAATAAATTATTTTTTATTCATAAACTCTTGTGAAATTGTTTTCACAACTGCATCTTTCAGAGAATAAGGAGCTGAGAAATTATAATTATTAATATTGTTAGAACTAAATTGGGTTTTTGCGCAAAACTTTTTAATTCGAATGCTACTTATTGGTAACTCTTTGCCACTAACTTTAGCCAAAATATCAAAAGCATAACCTGCGCATACCCCAATAAAATATGGCAGTCTAATTATTTTACTCTTTTTCTGAAGACAGCTATAAATGACAGTAGATAATTCATTCATTGTAAAGTCTGGCTTATCTACATAATTTATTAAATGATACCCTGCAGAAAATGAAAGAGTAAGTTCTAAAAAAGCAGCTATATTTTCGACGTAAGCCATGGACTTTTCATTTTCGCCACTACCGATCATCAAAAATTTTCCTGATGCGATCTGCTTAAATAAGTTGTAAACATTACCTCTATTACCAACCCCAAAAACAACGGTAGGGCGAATAGTAACTAATTTTTTATCTGAGTAGGAATTAAACCATGCATCATAGATCTTTTCAGCTTCTAACTTGGATTTTCCATAATGATTAAAAGGAGCATATTCTCCACTTTCATCGGTCTCTTTTTCCACAAAGCCATATACAGCAACGGAAGATGTAAAAACAATATTTTTTATACCAAGAAATTCCGCTGCCTTACAAATATTTTCAGCCCCATCAACATTGACTTTATAATAAAGGTCAATGGGTCTAACATTATCTTTATGTTCAGCGGCTAAGTTGATGATCAAATCATGTCCATCTAATACCTTAATTAGAGTATCATATTCTGTAACATCACAATATTGCCACTTATCTGGATACTTATCACTCTTAACCTTATCGAGAATTGTGAATTCGACATTTTTATTATTGAGTAATTCAGCCAAATTTGTGCCAATAAAACCTGACCCGCCAACTATTGCAATATTCATAAAATACTCACATGTTATTAATCTATCAAAATATGGGATTTAGTTACTTATTACAAAGAAGAAGTACATAATAAATTAGAGATACTCATCTCATATAACATTTAGCTTTCGACTCATTGATACAAGCAAGCACCAATAGAGGATAGAAATATATTAATGGAGTTATATTTTGCTTATACCTTATTGCTGCGCCGGGATTAAAAACACCAAATGGATAATGAATCATTAATACAATTATCACAGCAGGGATAAATGCTATATAGAAATACTTTCTATACAATACATTTATTTCCGTAACCTTATAAAACCTATAAAATATATAGATCATTAGCGTCAAGCTAATAATCCCTTCAATAAAGAAAGGAGCATAAACAATTCTATTTAATGTTTCATAAAGTGTCGGTCCAATAATAGAGACCCAAAAACCCCACGCTATATTATAAAAATAATCTGCAACTCCCCCCCATTGTATATAATATCGATTAGCATATGCTGTATCAGACGATAAGAAGTAATTCTTAATTATAACCAACACTGCTAAAAATTTTTCGCTCCACAAATCAGCAGTTACTGCCAGTATCAATGCCAATATGATAGACATTATTGCTAATAATAAAATATAAAACCATTTTGAAAAATTCGCAAACTTAACATTACTTAATATAATAATACTGCTCGCGAGGTAAGCATATGCAATACCATAATGAGGTCGGAGTAGAATGCCAAAAAAGACACCCACCAAAAGATAGATTATTCTATTTTTTCTACCAAACTGTATGTTCACAATCCATTTTACAAAAAAAAGCAACCCAGCTATAGCTATAATTTCCTTACCTGCCACACTGGTCCAAATTTGAAAACTTGGAAGAAGAAAACATATATATAATAGCTTTTTATCTATAAAATTAAGAAGATCTTTGAATACAAAATAAAATGAAAACCCAAATATTATAGATATAAAAATATTTACTAGGAGCTTACTTGAAATTAAGCATCGTAAAAGTGAAAAAATATTATCTACAAGTTGAGTTCTATCTAAAAAATTATTTAAATCCATTGTTGCATTTAAATATCTTTCAGAGTCAGCTAAATGCGAAAAATGATTATAGACAAAAACTGCAAATAGTGTAAAAAGAATCTTTACTATAATTATTGAAATAAGTTCTTTTTTATATATCATATTACTCTCAGCGTACACTGACTTAAATCATCAAAAATAATACTCATATACAGTTCATTGCAATTATATATTGATAATTATGATTTCGTATCAATCGCCTTGATTATAAAAAGGATTGAAGTTATAAATAAAACTCAAATTTTCTTTTTTGAAGAAAATCATATATAGGTTTACCATATATTTTTTTACATATAACATTAACCATAAATAAGTATGATCGTGGAGATTTTATCATTATTTTCAAAAGAAAAGCTCTTGTCTTTTGCAAGGTATTACCATATCTAATATAGATACTCATAACTCTTCCTGCATAAGCATCCACTTTATCAGCACACTCCGGATCTATTATTTTGTTGAATGCCAATTGAGCAATTAAAAATTCAGGAATAGATAACCCTTCCATAACTGTATGAATGGACCGTTTTCTTAATCTAGCATTTGATAATACATCAGGCAAAAAAAGCAAATTAAAAGAAGATGATTGCAACCAGCAATCCATGCGATCAGGTTTTTGCCATTCAACAATACTTTCGCCTGATAATAAAATATGACAATTATTTTCTAAAGCGCAATAGACGGGAGCTAAATGTGGTGCATTAACAAAACATCCCCAATATGTGAATTTTAGAAAAGGTCGAAAAGCTTTCATGTTGAATACATTATTTGAAATAAGCAAATGGTTACTAAAATTTTTTCCAATTGAATTTAAGTATTCATCAAAAGACCTACATACAGAATCAACTCGCTTAGTTTTTAAAAGCTCAGATGAGAAATTTATAAAATCAACATCCCCCTCACCAATATATTTTTTTATTATACTTAGCGCATTTGGTTTTACACAATCATCATCGCTCAGTAGCCACATCCAATCATTCTCTACCAACTCAAAGCACTTTGCTATATTAGCGTTTGCACCAATATTTTCTTTATTCTGATGGAAGTATATTCTTGGCTCATTTTTGAAAAAGTTGATAATTTCAACATCAAAGTTTTCAGTAGCATTATCAGAAATAAATAATGTGTCTATTTTACTCATTTGTGGTAATAACTCAAAGATACGACTTTTTAGTTTTTCTATCCTATTATAGGTAGGGATAACAATTGTTATACTAATGTCTGATTTAGAATTCATTTCATAATGCCTATCTACACTGACTAGTAAATTTAAAATTATTATTTTAGGTAGGTTAATATATTGTCATTTACAATCGTAAACTACTTCAAGTAAAATTTTATTGTCCTTTTAAATCCAGAAATTACGTCATATTTCGGCCTCCATCCAAGAGATCGTAATTTAGTTGTATCTGGAACAATACGATTTATTTTGCTTAAAATATAGTTGTTGTCATTATTTGAGATTATAACTCTTGAATTATTATTACTTGATAATTTGTTCACCAAAAAAGCCAAATCACGAATATTCATTTCACATCTTTCGTTTCCAACATTATATGCTTGTCCTATATGACCACAAAGCAAAACTTTGAAAATAGCATGAACTGCATCAGATAGATAACAAAAAGTACGTATGGCTGAACCATCACTTTTCATATCTATATTTTTCCCCTGAACAGCACAGCTTACAAAATCAGCAAAGACTCGACCATCATTTAGATCCATTCCCGGCCCATATGTATGAAATATTCTTACAATTTTGCATGGAACCGAATATTGCTCCCCCCATGAAATACACATTGTCTCGCCCATTCTCTTGCTTTCAGCATAACAAGCACGTAACTCACTGCAATCTAGTGAGCCAAAATCATTTTCTAAGACATATTGAATATCTTTACTTAGATTTCCATAAACTTCAGCGCTACTAAAAAAAATACTCCCTCAATGCTTTGGATATTACGTCGAGCAAACTCAAGTATATTATAAGTTCCTTTTGTATTTGCTAAAAGAGTTCCTACAGGGTCTGTCTTATAGTATTTTTAGCTGGCTTGGCTAGCCGCATGCATAATGTAGTTAACTGTAGTATCTATTTTAATTTCTTATGTAACATCTTGGCAGATGAAGTTTAACCAACCAGTATTTAAAAGATGACTAAACCTCTTTTTAGCTTTTATTTAATTTCTGGCTAATGCATACACTTTAATGTTTAGATCATGGTTTTTATTTAATACGGCAATAGTTTCAACCATATAAGCAGGAATAAAGCCGCTTGCTCCTGTAATTAATATAACTTTGTTTTTTTAATGTCATCAAATCTTGGCATGAGCTAATGATATCATTTACATCCTGAGAAATTATTTCTTTATTTATTTATTATTGTCTATCATGTCATTAATTCTATCTATATATAAATGCCGCAATACACATTTCTGAAATATACTCATCAGTATACGGCACACCTAATCTCTAACACATATAAAGGCAAAAGAAGATACTATACCTATCTAATTACCTTTAATCACACCATGATTGTAATACTTACGGAATAATAAATAGCACCATGGTAATGATACGAAAATCATTATAGAACCATAGCTTGCAATAGTAGCAAATGAACTAATTTGCGAAAATATATAAATAAGTGGAAGCGCTATAAAACCAGTTGATAATGAATTCCATATCATAGGTTCTTCCTTATGACACCTCATATAAGCCGCCATTGAAAATATTGCATGATTAGCCAGAGAAATAGTAAATAGCAATACTATAACTTCAATGCTGGCAACTCTGCTCACTATATCGATACTATATGTTTTCAGTAAAAGAACGAAAATCAAGAATGAAATAGAAATCAAAAAATTCAATATTCCTGATTTCATTATTAAGGATATAAATAATTTATTCAATTCTATCTTTTTATTTTCTGCGATCAATCTAGCCATTGTTGGACTTTTGGCTGTAACCCAACTCATTGATAGAGATAACATTGCACTAAATATTGCCAATGTTAAACCTATTCTTCCTGCCTCAATTGCACCTTGATGTGCAAATAGCATTGGATTAAATAATTGAAAAATGAAATAGCCACTTAACCAGCTTAAAGCGATTCTCCATTGGAAGGGAAAAATTTCTTTATACCAAGATATCTTTTCATTAAAAATAAAATTGCCAGAACCGGGTCTAAATAATAACCTGCCATATTTCTTTAATATTAGAATTGTCGAGAATAGCGCCGCGGCTCCCGTAATAGCGGGTATAGCTATAAGTCCTAACTTACATATAAGTAATATTGAAAGAACGGAATAGCCAACTATCGATTGTATTAACCTTATCGTAGCTACTTGACCAACAAAGCCCATTCCTTCCAATACAGCTAAAAATGGACTAATAAAGAGATTTATCGAGGAAAAGAAAACTAGCAGTGCCCAGCCAGGTAACCAATCATGAACAGCCAAGCTCCCATTATGTTTAAAGAAATAAAATCCTGCAAAAAAAACGGCCACAAAGAAAGCCAATGAAATAACTGTATACCATCTCTTTAATAATGAGATAAGTGAGTAAATGCGACTGATGCTATTACTATTTCCTTCAAGGCTTCCACTATTATTAATAGTGACATGAGCCATTTCATGACCGATAAACTGGACAACTACATAATTAAATCCGAGTTCAAAAAACACCTGCATCGCAATTAAGCTTGCAAAGGTAAAAAAATAGCCTTGTTCAGGCGCCGTCAGATAAAGTGGAATTAATACTATTAATATACCACCGGCAGCAATAGTCCATAATCTAAGTAATAAAGTAACTCCAACATGGTAATCAATTGAAGTTTTTTCTGATATTTTAGATGCTAGGGTTTGACTATTTTTCATATTATTTAAAATAAAATCACTTTTATAAATTCATTTAAGGATAACAATTGCGCACATTAGATAGATATTAGAACAACCATCGGCTTTGTTGAATAAATCGAACTTTTACTGAGTTAAAGGATCAGATCACGCATCATCCGGCAACACTGGTCGTCCCATGACAAAGCAGAAGTTTAAAGTCACTAACTGGCGCAACTACAACAAGGCCCTCATCAACCGCGGCTCCGTCACTTTCTGGCTTGATGACGAGGCTATTCAGGCCTGGTATGAGCCCGCCACACACACATCGCGGGGACGGCCTCAGCACTATTCTGATCTCGCCATCACCACTGTCCTGGTCGTTAAACGTGTATTCCGCCTGACCCTGCGAGCCGCACAGGGCTTTATTGATTCCATTTTTGCCATGATGGATGTTCCTCTTCGCTGTCCGGATTACACCAGTGTCAGCAAGCGGGCAAAGTCGGTTAATGTCAGTTTTAAAACGCCCACCCGGGGTGAAATTGCGCATCTGGTTATCGACACCACCGGCTTAAAAGTCTTCGGTGAGGGGGAGTGGAAAGTCAAAAAGCACGGCAAAGAGCGCCGTCGTATCTGGCGAAAACTGCATCTGGCTGTTGATGCGAGTACGCATGAAGTCATCTGCGCGGACCTGTCGCTGAACAACGTCACGGACGCTGAAGCTTTCCCGGGACTTATCCGGCAGACCCACCGAAAAATCAGGTCAGCGGCGGCGGACGGAGCTTACGATACACGGCGATGTCATGACGAACTACGTCGCAAGAAAATCAGCGCGCTCATTCCTCCCCGGAAGGGAGCTGGCTACTGGTCAGGTGAGTATGCAGACCGTAATCGTGCTGTTGCGAATCAACGGCTGAGCGGGAGCAATGCACGGTGGAAATGGACAACAGATTACAACCGTCGGTCGATAGCGGAAACGGCGATGTACAGTATAAAGCAGTTGTTCGGTGGTTCGCTGACGTTGCGTGACTACGATGGTCAGGTTGCAGAGGCTTTGGCCATGGTGCGTGCGCTGAACAAAATGACGAAGGCAGGCATGCCAGAAAGCGTGCGTATTATCTGACAACTGCAACCGGCTACGAAGATGCTTGCCCAAAATCTGATTTATTCAACAAAGCCTGTTGGTGGTAAACGCAGCGTTAAAATAGCAATATCACTGCCAATAAGTTCAATATTATCGAGTTTGCATGGATAGGTTTTTTTCGTTATATGACTTAACTCTGGATAATATTTCACATTGATTTCTATATCGCTTTTAGGCTTTGAGCAGCAGGTCAGAATTACTCTATTAGCCATATCTTCACTTGTTAGTGAAGTATTTTCACCCTGCTCTATTTCACCTGAAATTAATGTTGCCTTACAAGAACCACAGCTGCCATCTTTACAGCTATATTCAATATTAACATTATTCCCTAAAGCTGAATCTAAGATCGTTGTAGCTTCGTCAGCATCAAAAATGATCCCTGATGGCTGTAGTTTTATATTGAAAGACATATTTTAAGCCTAGCTAAATTAGATTTCATGGAAAAGTAATAATATGTTATAAGCGAATCAATTCGAACTAAAGGACTGCAAATTAGCAATTGTTAAATATCAATAGGTTATGATGATTATTCACGCTAAAAACCATGCTACCGCCCTTGGCTTACAGTAGCCAATGCACTGATGTATAACACAGACTTGTAACACTGCACATAACCTGCATTGATGTGACCTACTGGCTTGACCAAAAGGGGGGTAAATGCACTACCACACTTTCAGCTAAGCTGAAAATATAACTTATGACTATTATATATGGGCTAATTTTCTTACATATAACTCATCATTACAAGAGAAACGTTAAGCATATCATTTTTAGATGTTTCACAATGCATAGATAATTACCATTATAAAAACATAGAAATGTCGTTTCAGTATTATCTGTTTGGAAGAATAAAAAGCATTCACCTCATATTATTCAATGAGAACAATGCTAATTTAGCCATAATTATTTACCTAATATGAATAGAGCCATTCTGTGGCTATTGCCCAATGACACTACAAACACTCTCTAACTAACTGTTCTAACAGGTCTATATGCCCTACATCGTCATTTAGCGCTGGGATATATTCGAACTTCTTGCCACCCGCATGTAAGAAAATTTCTCGGTTTTGCTCTTTAATCTCCTCTAAGGTTTCCAGACAATCGGCAGAGAAGCCAGGGCAAATGACTTGAATATGTTCAACCCCCTGAGCAGGTAGGCTTTTTAATGTCTCGTCAGTATAAGGAGTGAGCCAAGGTTCACGACCAAATCGGGATTGATATGTCAACATGACCTGTTCTGGCGGTAGTGTTAGTTCTGCCCGTAACGCGCGGCTGGTATCTTCACAGCGGATCGGATAATCATCACCTAATTGGTTATAGCGCTTAGGAATACCATGAAAAGAAAGCACTAATCGGTCAGGTTTACCATGTTGTGCAAAAGCATGCTCGACGCTCTGTTTTAGCGCAGAGATATAAGCAGGATGCTCGGCATAATCACGGATAAAAGAGATTGATGGTAAGCGGCGATACCCTTTTAAAATCCGGGCAACAGCATCCCAAACCGCGGCACTGGTCGAGCAGGAGTATTGCGGATAAAGCGGCAATACCACCAACTTTGTTACCCCTTGTGCTAATAGTTTATCAATAGCATCTGGCAGATTTGGTGAGCCGTAGCTCATCCCTAACTCGACGGGAATATCTGGCATACGCGCCGCCAGCGCTTGCTGTTGCCGCCGGCTGTAGACCAACAAAGGCGAGCCATCTTCCATCCACACTGATTGATAGAGTTTAGCCACTCGAGGCGAACGAATCGGCAAAATAACACCGCGTAATAAAGGCCACCAAAGCAGTGGTGATGTATCAACCACCCTGCGGTCACTCAGGAACTCAGCCAGATAGCGTTTGACCGCTTGCGACGTAGGCGCATCTGGAGTCCCCAGATTAACCATCAGTACACCGAGCTTACTTTGCATCATCCACAAGTCCTTTGTTTGGCTTTTACGTGTATTATTCGAGCTAATTATTAAGCTTCCAACGAAATCCGTAAAATACGAAAGGCGACCTCAGGTCGCCTTCGCTATCTTACCATTCAGAACTAACCGAGAATAGTCGCCAGTTCAGCACTGACTTCTGTTACTTTACGGGTTCCGTCCAGTTTATAGTATTGCGTATTACCCGCATCAGCCTCTTTGCGGTAGTAAGAGACCAATGGTGCAGTTTGTTGATGATACTCAATCAGACGTTTACGTACGGTGGCTTCCTGATCATCTTTCCGAATGGTCAGTTCATCACCAGTCACATCATCTTTGTCTTCAACTTTAGGTGGGTTGAATTTAACGTGGTAAACACGACCTGAAGCAGCATGTACCCGACGGCCAACGATGCGTTCGACAATCAGCTCATCTGGAACATCAAATTCCAGTACATAATCAACCTTGATGCCCGCTTCTTTCATAGCATCAGCTTGAGGAATGGTACGCGGAAACCCGTCTAACAGGAAACCGTCACGACAATCGTCCTGTGTGATGCGCTCTTTTACCAATGCGATAACCAGCTCATCGGTGACCAGCTTGCCCGCATCCATAATTTCTTTCGCTTTCAGACCTAACTCAGAACCTGCTTTTACAGCGGCGCGCAACATGTCACCTGTAGAGATTTGCGGAATACCGTATTTCTCCATGATGAATTGAGCCTGAGTACCCTTACCAGCGCCCGGAGCGCCCAGCAGAATGATACGCATTGCGTAAATCCCCTTGCTATGTAGTTTTTCTATGTGTTTTTACTTAAATAAAGCGAAAATGCGGAAAACGAACAACCATACCATTTTCAGGGGGGTTGGCTCAAGGCGTGCGAGGTTGGTTAGCGAGATTGTATTAGCGGGGCTACAGCAAAATTTAAGTTTAACTTACTGAAATTGAATAAAAAAACGCCTCTGATACATTATATACCAGAGGCGTTCTATTACTTAATTAAGCCGTTAATAACTGATTCATTCTGCGAATAAACTGGTTAGGGTCATCTAGTGTTCCCCGCTCAGCTAATAGCGCTTGATCCAGTAATAACTCTACCCATTCAGCAAATTGGGCGTCGTCCGTCACATCAGCAGCTCGTTTTACCAAACCATGCTCTGGGTTCAGTTCGAAGATGTACTTCACTTCAGGTGCCTGCTGGCCCGCAGCTGCAAATAACTTCGCCATCTGCGTGCTCATCTCATCGGCATCTGTCGTGACAATCGCCGGTGTATCCGTCAGACGATGTGTCAGGCGGACATCTTTCACTCGCTCACCTAGCAGGGTTTTAACGCGTTCGATAAATGGCGCCAGTGCTTTGTCAGCTTCTTGCTGCTCTGGGCGCTCTTCATCTGCCAGTTTATCTAGCGAATCATCCGCTTTACTGACCGACTGGAAGATTTTACCTTCAAACTCAGTCAAGTAGCTCATCATCCACTCATCAATACGATCGGATAACAGTAAAACTTCAATGCCTTTTTTGCGGAACAGTTCCAAATGTGGGCTATTCTTCGCCGCCGCGTAGCTGTCAGCAGTGATGTAATAGATCTTCTCCTGCCCTTCGGTCATGCGGCTGACATACTCCTCCAATGAGACGGTCTGTGCTGAGCTGTCACTGTGTGTTGAAGCAAAGCGCAGTAATTTAGCGATGGTCTCTTTATTGCTGCCGTCTTCAGCCGGCCCCTCTTTCAGCGCCATGCCAAACTGCTGCCAGAACTGCTGATATTTCTCAGCATCGTCTTTGGCCAGCTTTTCCAGCATTTGCAGCACACGTTTGGTCAACGCACTGCGCAGATTTTGAGTCACACGGCTGTCTTGCAGAATCTCGCGAGAGACGTTGAGCGGCAGGTCATTAGAGTCTATTAAGCCGCGAACAAATCGCAGGTAGTTCGGCATGAACTGTTCTGCGTCATCCATGATAAATACGCGCTGAACGTAAAGTTTCAAGCCATGCTTGTGGTCACGATTCCACATATCCCAAGGTGCCTGCGCCGGGATATACAGCAGGCTAGTGTACTCCTGCTTACCTTCAACGCGGTTGTGGCTCCAGATTAATGGATCGGTAAAATCATGGGCGATATGTTTGTAAAATGCTTTGTATTCGTCGTCGGTGATATCTGCTTTATTGCAGGTCCACAATGCCTGAGCTTTATTGATTTTCTCCCAGGTAATAGTGCCGTCTTCTTCATTTTTACTTTGCACTTCAACCGGCAACGCAATGTGATCTGAGTATTTACTGATAACCGAGCGCAGACGCCAATCATCAAGATATTCGTCTTCACCTTCGCGCAGGTGCAGGGTAATTTCAGTACCACGATCTTCTTTGGTGATATCAGCAATGGTGTAATCACCCTCGCCTGCTGATTCCCAGAACACGCCAGCATCCGCTGGGGCACCGGCAGCACGGGTGCGTACCGTGACTTTATCGGCCACGATGAAGGCGGAATAGAAGCCGACACCAAACTGACCAATCAGTTGGCTATCTTTGGCTTGATCTGAACCAATAGATTCAAGAAATGCTTTGGTCCCTGACTTCGCGATAGTACCAAGATTATCGATCACTTCTTCACGGCCCATACCGATGCCGTTATCACTTAGGGTCAAAGTACGTTTTTCTTTATCAAAAGATAGACGTACACGCAGCTCGCCGTCGCCTTCAAACAATTCAGGATTAGACAGCGCGCGAAAACGCAATTTATCTGCCGCATCAGAGGCATTGGAGATCAGCTCGCGCAAGAAAATTTCTTTATTAGAATAGAGCGAGTGAATCATCAAATGAAGAAGTTGCTTTACTTCAGACTGGAATCCACGGGTTTCTTGACCTTTCATACTCATTAATTACCTCAATCCAAATTACCGATAGGTACAAAATTGAACAATGAGAATTAGATGGGGCCGACAGGAGAAGGATTCAAGTCTCAACGCAGAAAAAACAGAGGATGAGGGGCGATAAGTTAATGATCACGAATAAAATTATTCAGATGTTAATCAATAGCAAACCCATCGCCCACATGATGATATGGGTTTAATACTTAATGGGATGACGCCCGGCTAACGAATGAGATAGGGTCGTACCATCAACCATTTCCAGCTCCCCCCCCACAGGTACGCCATGTGCAATACGGCTGGCTAATACCCCATATTGACCACACATCTGACCAATATAGTTGGCAGTGGCATCCCCCTCAACTGTCGGGTTGGTTGCCAGAATAACCTCAGTAATGGTTTCAGATTCAAGCCGTTTTTCGAGCAAATCTAAACCAATATCACCAGGGCCAATACCATCCATCGGGGATAAATGCCCCATCAGTACAAAATAGCGCCCGCCAAACTGGCCGGTTTGCTCAATTGCATGGATATCCGCAGGGCTTTCGACCACACAGATTTGGCCATTTTGCTGACGGCGGGGATTGGCGCAAATGGTGCAACGCTCTTGCTCGGTAAATGTACGGCAATCAGCACAGTGGCCGATTTCGGACATCGCTCGGGTCAATGATTGTGCCAGGCGCATCCCACCGCTACGATCACGTTGTAGCAGTTGGAATGCCATCCGTTGCGCTGATTTCGGGCCAACACCCGGCAAGCAGCGCAACGCCTCCATTAATGATTCAAGGAGTGGACTGGTTTGCATCAGAACGGCATCTTAAAGCCTGGTGGCAGCTGCATACCACTGGATACAGAGGCCATTTTCTCTTTTTGCGTTTCATCGATACGGCGAGCAGCATCGTTCAATGCGGCAGCAATCAAGTCTTCCAGCATCTCTTTATCATCTTCAACCAACAGGCTTGGGTCGATTTCAACCCGGCGGCAGTTATGCGCCCCATTAATGGTCACTTTTACCAAGCCCGCGCCAGATTCACCGGTAACTTCTAATTTGGCGACTTCTTCCTGCATCTGCTGCATTTTTTCCTGCATCTGCTGGGCTTGTTTCATTAAATTGCCAATACCGCCTTTACCAAACATAGTCATCTCTCATCGCAAGGGGCCGCGTCAGTGCACCATGCACTTATCGCAGCGGTTAAACTGGCCGGATACTCTCTTCATCCAGTTCGGCGTCGAAGAAACGACGCAGTGTCTGAATATTATTATCCGCAATAATTGACTGACGCGCTTGCGCCAGTTTCTCTTCATAAATGGCCTGCCGCCACTCCAACGGGGTAAGCTCCGCTGGATTATCATCTTCGACAACGCTAAGTGTAACAGCGTTACCTTGTAATTCACTCAGTGCCTCCGCCAACGCCTTTTGCGCCGATGGCGAATTTAAGTGGCGCTGAGCAGAACGCAGGTGAAGGCAAATATTACCTGGTTCTATTTCTTCTTTAAATGCATTCAGCGCAAGCTGCTGCACCAATTTAGGAATTTGTAGCTTATCTATCTCAGCCGCCCAGAGGTCTCGCGCCATCGCCTCTTCGGCTAATTTCGCCGAAAGCTCTGGCGTTTTTTCATGTTCCAGCGCCGAACGCATCGCTTTCGGTGTGGCTATAGGCTCAACTGAGACTTCAGGCTGATTCTGTGCAGTCCAGCGGTAAGCTTCTTTCTTCGCCGGTCTCTTCTCTTCCGTTGATTTGGCGGCCAGGCGCTGCTGGCTGCGCTCAGTCACTGAAGCTAAGCGCTCAAGTGCTGAGTTTGCCGGCCGCGCTTTTCCTGGCGCTGCCGGTTCACTCTTTTTTGCGGTGGTCGTCCCCGACTGTCGCAGTAACTGCGTTCGCGCTTGAAGAAGTTGCGCGGTAGAGTCGGGTAACTGAGCACTCACTGGCGCGGCAGCCCCGAGTGGCGGGGCATCTTGCTGCGGTTCAGCTTGAACAGTTTGCCTATGTTGATCGCGCTGAAGGGCTGGCGTACTGTTATCCATGGCGGCCATCGGCGTCGTGGCGGGCATGATCTGGGGTTCAGCGATGACTGCTTTAGGGTGAAAAGCCAGCGCCCGCAATAGGGTCATTTCAACCCCCATGCGGCGATCCGGTGCGTAGGCCAGCTCTTTGCGGCCCACCAGCAGGGTTTGATAATAGAGCTGAATATCCGCAGGCGGTAATGTGCGGGCCAGTTCGCGTAAACGTGGTTCGATCGTCGCGTAATGATTATCCAGCATAGAGGGTAGCAACTGCACCATCGCAATGCGGTGCAGTAAACTTAAGGTTTCAACCAGTAAGTTTTCCCAATCGACACCACGTGATGCTCCTTGCTCTACCTGCGCCATCACCCGCGCACCATCGGCACTGACCAAAGCTTCAATTATCGCCAGTGGTTGCTCATCATCCAGCGTGCCAAGCATTTGACTGACAGTAGCTGTCGTAATGCTCCCATCACCCATCGCAATGGCTTGATCCGTCAGACTAAGGGCATCACGCATACTGCCATCGGCAGCCCGCGCCAGTAATTGTAGTGCGCGTGCATCACTGCTGATTTGCTCGACCTGCAAGATCTTTTCGAGCAGTGCACGGATAACTTCAACATCGATCACTTTGAGGTGGAATTGCAGACAGCGGGAGAGGATAGTCACCGGCAACTTCTGCGGATCCGTGGTCGCCAGCAGGAATTTCACATGTGCTGGCGGCTCCTCAAGGGTTTTTAGCAGCGCATTAAAACTGTGGCGCGACAACATGTGCACTTCATCGATCAAGTAGACCTTGAAGCGGCCACGGGCTGGGGCATATTGCACATTATCCAGCAGCTCTCGGGTATCTTCTACTTTCGTCCGCGAGGCGGCATCTATCTCAATCAGATCAACAAAACGGCCCTGTTCGATCTCGAGGCAGTTAGCGCAAATGCCGCACGGCGTGGCGGTAATACCCGTTTCGCAATTAAGGCCCTTGGCTAATAGCCGAGCGATAGAGGTCTTGCCAACACCACGGGTGCCGGAGAACAGATAGGCGTGATGAATGCGCCCTAACGAAAGGCTATTGGCTAGCGCCGTCAGAACATGCTGCTGACCAACGACGTCTGCAAAGGTTTGGGGGCGCCACTTACGGGCAAGGGCCTGATAGCTCATTAATACCGGAGAAGTTGGATAATCTAGAGGGCCATGCTAACACAGCCTCGCCACTCACGGCGAGGCTGATATTTTCAGTACAATCAATGGCCACTGAAGGAGACCAGACTGTAGCAAGTAATCCCTTGCTGAGTGAGACGAGCTTCGCCACCCAGTTCAGGCAAATCAATGACAAACGCCGCGTCAGTCACTTCACCACCCAGACGACGAATCAATTTAACCGTCGCTTCAATCGTTCCGCCGGTAGCCAGCAAATCATCAATTACCAAGACCTTATCGTCTGGCTGAATACTGTCGGTGTGGATCTCGAGTTTATCGGTGCCATATTCCAACTCATAACTTTCGCTGATGGTTTCACGTGGTAACTTGCCCGGCTTGCGCACAGGGACGAAGCCAACACCCAGAGCCAAAGCCACTGGCGCACCAAACAAAAAGCCGCGGGCCTCAGTACCCACTACTTTGGTCACGCCTTTATCCAGATAGCGCTCAACCAGCATTTCAATGCTAGAGGCATAGGCTAATGGATCTTCCAGCAAGCTGGTCACATCACGGAACAGTATTCCCGCTTTTGGATAATCGGGGATGGTTTTAATACTGTCTTTAATATATTTAAGCTGTTGTGCTGTATTCGGTGCAGTAGCGGTCATAATTTGTGCCTGATAAAACTGCTGTACATACTAAAGCGCGGCCAACCAATGCGAATGTCGCATCAGCGGAGTAACTTATTCTATCTAGCGATGATGCCCCGATAGTGCAAGTTACCGCATCCTTAACCCTAAGGACGTAACGAGGACTCACCCCGCGCACGAAAACGCTCAAATCTATGCAAACTGATACTAAATTGCAACTAGTGTGAACTACTCAGCGCTTATTTTGTTGCGATAGGTCAATAACTGGCATTCGTAACATAAAGGTCAGCAATACCGTTAATATGATGAGCAATAAGCCCCTAACCCACCAAATTTTCACCCACCAAAGTGAGAGGGCAAAAGTGAGCACGGTGACCAAAATAGCTTTCCACTTAACACCTTGCGGCAATGCACCATGCTGCTGCCAGGTACGGATGTAACTACCAAACCATGAGCGATAGAGTAACCAGTGATGAAAACGGGGGGAGGATCGCGCAAAACACCACGCAGCCAGTAGCAGAAATGGTGTAGTGGGTAGCAGAGGAAGCACCACACCCAGGGTTGCCAATACCACCGCCAGCCACCCTAATATTATTAATAGCCAACGAGACATACACTCCCTTTACTTACACTATAGTGCTCATCAAATGGCTTATCATTAACCCATGCACTGGCTATCATCAACAGATATTCTTACCATTATTAGCCCAGTATCTGTATACCCCACTTATTTAACCGCCCTCTTGCTTGTAACTACAACCATTCGAAGGCAAGCTGGCGGGAAAATGTCCAGGAGCTGCGCCATGAGTACAGAAAAATTATTGCAGGTGCTTGAAAGCCAAATTGAAGCATTGTCGACTCAGGTTGGCCCTCAAGCTAATACTCCCTCCCAACAGGCCCGCTTTGATCTGAATCTATTTGCTAACCATGGTAACCGTTTTCGCGACTATCTACAGGAAGTGCGCAAAAACATGGCGCAGTTGAAACAAGTGGTTGCCGAGAATCGTCCCCAGCAAGTCGCCTTTCTGGCTGAGAAATTGGTCGCACAGATCTCAGCGCTACAAAGAGAGTTGGCCACTCAAAAACTAAGGAGATCTAATCCTGAACCGCGGGATAGTAAATTGGACCCTTATCATAAGTTGGCTGAGCATCAAGATTATGAGCGGCGTATACTGGCCATGATTCAGGATAGAGAGAGTCAACTGGGCCGACAAAGTCTGCTCTCTGAGCAGCAAAAGATACAAAAGGAGCTGGCAGCACTGGAGGGTCGTTTAATGCGTTGCCGACAAGCGCTGATCAAAATAGAGCGCAGTATTGAGAAAAAAGAGAACGGTTTTTGAATATTTGTCACATTTTTTGAATCGTCAGGGTTCCGACAGCCAATAGTTTTCTATAATGTTTTTATACCATCGCCGCTCCAGGTGCAGGTGTGTTGGCTCTGCTCAATCCCCCGAACAACTTACTGATGTAAGCTCATTGGGATCCCCCGGTTGCCGCCTTTCTGCATCTTGGAACCTTTTGGCGAATGGATTGAATCAAGTCAGGTGGAAGTTTGCAGTGAAGCAACCTATTACCCGGCTTTCCTCATTAAACTGAAAACCAAGTGTTGGTCACATTATGTCAGTTGAAAAAGCCTCACCAGAACTGCAACTGGCAGTAGATCTTATCTATCTGCTAGAGTGCAATGAAATCGCGCCAGAAACAGCACTGAAGGCGCTAGAGATAGTACAGCTGGATTACCAGCGTAAGCTCCGCCGCCAAACCTCAGATTGAAATCTATAGGGTATAAATAATTTACCCTATAGATAATCCTGAGTTATTACCTATCCCCAATTTGCTAAATGGCCTCAAGCGAGCGGCTTATTGATATCCGGTAAGTCAGGCTTCGTATCTCCCAGATCAGATTGCGCAGCAGGTAAGCCTTTGGTTTCAAGCGGGCGGTTCACCTCCTGAAGTTGAGTACCATCCGGTTTATGCAAGTACACTTCCAACTGGTTAAAGGCGATATTAATGTCATTCTCGCGACATAATTTATCAATCGCCCTATTCAATTCATCCACTGTATAGCTACGGTCCCGCAGTTCACGGACATACAAACGCAACTCGTGATCAAGGGTACTGGCACCAAAATCCAGGAAGAATACCTGTGGTTCAGGATCACTCATTACCCGTGGGTTCTCATGAGCAGCTTGTAACAGCACCTCTTTCACTTTTGCTAAATCAGAGCCGTACGCGACGCCAACTTTAATAATAATGCGGGTGATCGTATCTGACAGTGACCAGTTGATCAGCCGCTCAGTGACGAACGCCTTGTTCGGAATAATCACTTCCTTGCGGTCAAAATCGGTAATTGTTGTTGCACGAATCCGTATTTTGCTGACATTACCCGAGAAGGTGCCAATAGTGATGGTATCGCCGATACGTACGGGGCGTTCGAACAGAATAATCAAGCCGGAGACGAAGTTGGCAAAGATCTCCTGCAAACCAAACCCCAGACCAACCGAGAGCGCCGCCACCAGCCATTGCAATTTATCCCACGAAACCCCAAGTGAACTTAGGGCGGTTATCCCACCAATGGCGGTAATCAGGTAGGTCAGGATGGTGGTGATGGCGTAAGAGGTGCCTTGGCGTAGTTGTAGCCGCGACAGCACCACCACTTCAAGCAAACCGGGGAGGTTGCGCGTCAGAATATAGGAGACGACCAGTGCCATTAAGGCCACCAGCATATTCCCCAATGTCACCGCCTGCGTCACGCTCGCACCCGCGACTGTTGTGCTGTAATGCCACAAAGAGATACTGTCCAGATAGGAGATAACCGTGATCAGGTCAGCCCAGATCCAGTAGAAGCAGGTGGCGAAAATCAGGAACAGTGCCATGGTGGTCAAACGCAATGACTGTTGGTTAATTTGATCCAGTGCCAGCGGTGGCTCCTCGACTGGCTCCCCGCCTTCAGCCCCCTCTTTCACCAAACTTTGCCGCCGTGCAATCGCCCGACGATAAGCCAGACGCCGCGCCGCGACCCCTAAGCCACGAATCGCCGTCAGATAAACAATGTTCCACAGGAATAGTAAGTACAGGCTGTCAATCCAGCGCCCCGCCAGTTGTAGCGTCGTATAGAAATAGCCAGCAACCATTAATCCAATCAATATGATAGGGGTTACAGCCACTGCGGTAACAATCACTAATCGTACCGCATGGGAGTCTTTCTCCCGCCAGCTATCCCGGCAGAATGGAAAGACAAATAGCGCCAGCAGGGCCAACGCTATCACTATAACAACCTGCCCAATGACATCATCGACCAGCCGAAGTGGGCTTTTCTGCCCCAATGCAGACCAGAAGATGACCGGTAATAAAGCCGCCCCCAAGCGCACCATTTGCCGGCGATAATGTGCACATCTATCGGCCGAGATCATAAAGTGCCGCTCAGTGATCCCCCCCGGAGATAACATGCGATAAGTCAGGTCGAATATCAGCCAGAACAGTGCCAGATGTTGGAAGAAGCTCCAAAATAACTCACTGAGATTAAACTCTGAACGCAGGCACCAGTAGCCGATACCTAAGATAATTAAGCTACCCGGTAACACTTTCAGCAAGGTAAGCATGATGGCATTGGGTGTGTGCATTTGGCTATCGTGCTTTAATTGCCCGACATCGGCGGCAAGCCTATCCAGATGTTTATTAATGATTTTATAGCGTGATCGGATCACCCCCGCCACAATCAGAATAGGTATCAGAAATACCAGTGATTTGATCAGACCAGCCACCACATCCCCCAGAGACAGGGTAAAGTGGAAATTGCTCAGTTCAGCTTTAAGCGCTCCCGGTAAGGCTTTCAGCCAAGACCAATCCATCGGTTTGTTGCTACTAACCCAAAAAATCTGCTGTGTCAGGGTATGTTGTAATGACTCATTGACGCTGAGTAGCTGCTGTTGGTTGATTTGCAGATTAATGGCCAGTGTCAGTTGGTTACCCAACTGCTTATTCAATTGGTCTAACAGTTCACGGCGAATATCAACAATTTGCCCGAGAGCATCTTCCACATCAGGGCTAATCTTCTCTTTGCTATCGCTCATCAGGGTTTGGATATAGTCATCCCCCTGGAATAGCTGGTCACGCTGCTGATTAATTTCAAATTGCTCGAGCCGCAAGTCAGCAATACGTGACGTCATATTGGTAATTAAGCCGGACGCCGGTAAATTGAGTTGCTGCTGGTAGAGAATACGCGAAAGCAGCAGGCTGCCACGTAATACGGTGATTTGCTCTTTTAAATTACGCTCAGATTGCAGGGCGCGGTCTAGCCAATTTTTAACCCTGATATTCTGTTGTACCAGCGTGTTGCCCTCTTTCGTAGCATTAATCAGCCGCTGACTCAGCTCTTTATTAATCGCCAGTTCACGGCTGACTAACGGGTCATTTTGGATGTCCGCTGCATCATTGGGTGCTTGCGCCTCTTTGGCTGTTTTCTCTGAGAGAATTAACCGCTTACCGCTGACCACCTCTTGCAATATCTGGACATAACGCTCCAGTTGGTTAATGTGCGCAGTGGTATAATCCCGCTGTTTTTGCAGCAAATCTTGCAAAGTGGTATTGGCTTCCAGACTTTTACGCTGCAAATCCAGTTGTGCATTTAGCATCACCTGCTCGGTCAATAACTCTTGCTGTTGGCTTGGGCGCAGAATGTCTTGATTTGGCGATAATCCATTGAGTTGATTGCGAATTTGCATTAAACGCATCGACGCGTTATACATCGCACTCTGCACCCGTTCCGGCTGTGTTTGCAGAGAGATAAGTTGGCTGTTATAGGCCGAGAGGTCTTCCTGCGCGGTTTGCAGATCATCCAAGGTTTCATTCAGGCGCGACTCTAACTGGCGCAATGAGTAGTTAGCCAGTGACTCACGGGTCAAGGTATCTGCTGAGCTATCTTTCAGCGAATCCAGTGCTTCAGTTGCCTGGCGTAGCTTCGTCGGCGCCTGCGCCAATTGCTGCTTAAGCTGATTAGCTTCCTGCTTGGTACGCTCAATCGTATCAAGGTATTCCAATGTTTTAGTCAGGTCTTGCTGTGCGAGTTTTTCCGCAGGTGACAATATTTTTTGTTTTGATAAGGCATCTAGCTGGCTCATCACCTCACTGCGGGTTGGTACATCAATGTTGATACTTGATGCCAGAGTGAGTGGCGATAACAGCAATGAAATTATAAGCAGAATAATCATTGTCTGGAGGCGCAAGAGAAATACAGCTGATGCCATCATGGGTAACGAGAGTGGTATGGAATATTGCTTGCGAAATCTGCTGTTCATATTTGAACTTCATTCAACAGAGAGGCTGAAATCCTATCACGTTCAGTCTCGGGTCATAATAAGAAAAGTCTTTCAGCCCGTGAATAGCTGCAATTATGCGGGCAGTTACGCATTTGTTATTGATTAGGATGTAACCGCCAGCAATGTACATTGATGAGCAGGACGTAATCCTCCTGTCATTTAGAATGTCAGCACTTTCTCGGCAGCCAAAGTCCACTGCGCCAGCTCTATCAAGGTACCAATTTCCACACCATCGACCAGTGTTAATCCACTGACACCACGGGCATCTGCGCAGGTTTTGCATAATTTAACCGGGACATTTTGTGCCGTGAGAATTTCCAGCATCTGCTGCAAATTATAACCTTCACGAGGCTGTTGCCCGTGAATACCGACAATAACTGCATCCGACATCAAGAATAGGCGTAAATCGAGATCGGTTTGTTGCTCTTTCAACGTGATGGATAAGCGCAGTGCATTAAATAATGACTCATGGCCATAAGCGGCACCATTGGCAATCACAACCAGTGAACTCATAACGCACTCCTCATATAAGCCGCTCCAGATAATCCTATACCTTGCTATTAGTCTCTTTACGCAATGAAAGGCTGTGGGCTAGCATATCTAAATAGGCATCGATTAATATCGGCGCCTCTTGTTTTATATCAAAACTTTCTGGCATAAAGAGCCAGTTTTCCATCAAACCTGTAATATAAGCTCTCATGATAATCGCAGCGCGACAAGTATCTAGATTGGCGGGCAATTGATGCGCATCAATACAACCTTGCAAAACGGCCTCAATTCGCTCATAACTAGCTAAATCAAGAACTTTACGTGCATCATGGAGTGAGGACATCTCACCGACAAACTCACATTTATGGAAGACAATTTCCATCAATGCGCGGCGTCGACAATCCTCACGAGTGGAAACAAGAACATAGATAAGTATTTCTCGTAAGATTCGGAGTGGATTATCAGGATATTTTATCTGATACTCTGATTCGAGCTGATCAATTTTAGACTCTGATAACTCCCAAATTTCGTTAAACAGGTCTACCTTATTCTTGAAGTGCCAGTAAATTGCGCCACGGGTGACACCTGCGGCGGCAGCAATATCTGTAAGCGAGGTGCCGGAAACGCCATGCGCAGAAAACTCCCGCACTGCGGCATCTAGAATTTGTTGCCGGGTCTCTTCGGCTTGCTGTTTGGTTTTTCGTGCCATAGCGTTGTTTTTTCGAGGGGGTGCGATTTACATACATTCACGAATGTATGTACCATAGCACGCACATATAATTTACGCAGCAATGGGTTTTAAAGCTTGTGATCCATTGAATTAAATTAAAAATCGGACACTTGAGGTTTATCTATGAGCAAAAACAGAGGGGTAATGCCTCTGGCTGCAATTCTGGTTCTTTCAGGCAGCTTAGTACTTATAGGATGTAATGATAAAGATGCGGCGCAAGCCCATGCTCAGCAGGCACCTGAAGTCGGCATTGTGACATTGAAAGCGGCACCACTGAATATCACAACCGAACTACCGGGCCGCACGTCCGCATTCCGTGTTGCAGAAGTTCGCCCGCAAGTTAGCGGGATTATTCTAAAACGTAACTATGTTGAAGGCAGTGACGTCACCGCCGGAACATCACTTTATCAAATTGACCCAGCCACTTATCAGGCCGCGTATGACAGCGCAAAAGGTGATTTAGCCAAAGCACAAGCTGCCGCTGAAATTGCACGCCTGACGGTGAATCGTTACAAACCATTACTGGGTACTAACTACATCAGTAAGCAAGAGTATGACCAGGCGGTATCTAGCGCTATGCAAGCTAATGCGACGGTTCTTGCCGCAAAAGCCGCGGTAGAAACTGCGCGTATTAATCTGGCATATACTCAAGTGACCTCGCCAATCAGTGGTCGTACCGGTAAATCTTCAGTGACTGAAGGTGCGCTAGTGACTAGTGGTCAGGCAACAGCACTGACCACGGTTCAGCAGCTTGATCCTATGTATGTCGATGTAACCCAATCAAGCGATGAGTTTTTGCGTCTGAAAAAAGAGCTGGCTGATGGCACGCTCAAGCAGGAAGATGGTAAAGCCAAGGTTCGTTTGTTACTGGAAAACGGTAGTGAGTACGCTGAAACCGGTACGCTGGAGTTCTCCGGTGTCACCGTGGATGAGACCACAGGTTCGATTACAATTCGTGCCATCTTCCCGAACCCGAATGAAGCCTTGCTGCCGGGGATGTTTGTCCGCGCCCGTTTGGATGAAGGTGTTAGACCTGATGCACTGTTAGTGCCTCAACAGGGTGTGACACGTAATCCGCGTGGCGAAGCAACAGCGATGGTCGTCGGTGCTGATGACAAAGTTGAATTGCGTACACTGGTTGCTAACCAGGCCATTGGTGATAAGTGGTTGGTTACTGAAGGGTTGAAAGCAGGTGATCGTCTTATTGTTTCCGGCTTGCAGAAAATCAGACCGGGCGTACAGGTAAAAGTGCAGGAAGTCACCACTCCAGCACCAAAAGCAGCCCCAGCTGATACAGCGAAGAAGTCTTAAAAGGAGCCGGTAATTCATGGCTAAGTTCTTTATAGATCGCCCTATTTTCGCCTGGGTTATCGCCATCATTCTGATGTTGGCCGGTGCACTTGCGATAATGAAATTACCTGTTGCGCAATATCCGACCATTGCGCCTCCGGCAATTACAATCTCCGCCAACTATCCTGGCGCCGATGCGACTACTGTTCAGAATACAGTGACGCAGGTTATCGAACAGAACATGAACGGTATCGACAACCTGCTATATATGTCTTCCAGCAGTGACTCCTCCGGTAACGTTCAGTTGACGTTGACCTTTAACTCAGGCACTGACCCGGATATCGCTCAGGTTCAGGTCCAGAACAAACTGCAATTAGCCATGCCATTACTGCCGCAAGAAGTGCAGCAGCAAGGTGTGAGCGTTGAAAAGTCCAGTAGTAGCTTCCTGATGGTTGCCGGCTTTATTTCTGAAGACGGCACCATGCAACAGGAAGATATCGCTGACTATGTGGGTTCTAACGTTAAAGATCCAATCAGCCGTACCGCCGGTGTGGGTGATGTTCAGCTATTTGGTTCCCAATACGCGATGCGTATCTGGATGGACCCGCACAAACTGAATAACTATAACCTGACACCGGTTGATGTTATCAACGCGATCAAAGTACAAAACAATCAGGTTGCAGCCGGCCAGTTGGGTGGGACTCCTCCCGTACCTGGTCAAGAACTGAACTCATCAATCATTGCGCAGACTCGTTTGACCAATGCTGAAGAGTTCAGCCAGATCTTGCTGAAAGTGAATACCGATGGTTCGCAGGTGCGCTTAAAAGATGTGGCTATCGTCCAACTCGGCGCTGAAAGCTATAACATCATTGCCCGTTATAACGGCAAACCAGCGGCGGGTATCGGTATCAAGCTGGCGACAGGGGCTAACGCCCTGGATACTTCTGCTGCGGTAAAAGCTGAGCTGGCAAAATTGCAGCCGTTCTTCCCGGCCGGATTGAAAGTCGTTTATCCGTATGACACCACCCCGTTTGTTAAAATCTCTATTAACGAAGTGGTTAAAACACTGGTAGAAGCCATTATTCTGGTGTTCCTGGTTATGTATCTGTTCCTGCAAAACTTCCGTGCAACGTTGATCCCAACGATTGCAGTACCGGTGGTATTGCTGGGTACATTTGCCATTCTCTCCGCCTTTGGCTATTCGATAAACACCCTAACGATGTTCGGGATGGTGTTGGCGATAGGGCTATTGGTGGATGACGCCATCGTGGTCGTCGAGAACGTCGAACGAGTGATGCAAGAGGAGGGGCTACCGCCGAAAGAGGCCACCAAAAAATCCATGGAGCAAATCCAGGGTGCATTGGTGGGGATCGCGATGGTTCTGTCGGCGGTATTTATCCCGATGGCCTTCTTCGGCGGGGCAACGGGTGCAATCTATCGTCAGTTCTCCATCACTATCGTTTCAGCAATGGTGCTCTCGGTGTTGGTGGCATTGATTCTGACGCCAGCATTGTGCGCAACGATGCTAAAACCTATCGCCAAAGGCGAGCATGGGCCAAAAACCGGTTTCTTCGGTTGGTTTAACCGCATGTTCGAGAAAAGCACCCACCACTATACCGACAGCGTTGCCAATATCTTACGCAGCACTGGCCGTTATCTGGTGATCTATCTGGTGATTGTGATTGGGATGGGCGTGCTGTTCCTGCGCTTACCTACATCATTCTTGCCAGAAGAGGATCAGGGCGTGTTCCTGACCATGGTGCAGATGCCTGCCGGTGCGACGCAAGAACGTACTCAGAAAGTGTTAAATCAGGTCACTGACTACTACCTGGACAAAGAAAAAGACGTCGTTAACTCAGTATTTACCGTTAACGGCTTCGGTTTCAGTGGTCAGGGTCAGAACACCGGTTTGGCATTCGTTAGTCTGAAAAACTGGGATGAGCGCCCGGGCGAGCAAAATAAAGTGCCAGCAATTGTGGCCCGCGCATCTGCCGCTTTCTCGCAAATTAAAGACGGTTTGGTATTCGCCTTTAACTTGCCAGCGATTGTGGAGCTGGGTACAGCAACCGGCTTCGACTTCCAGTTGATTGACCAGGGTAACGTGGGGCATCAGAAATTAACTGAAGCCCGTAACGAACTGCTCGGCATGGCGGCGCAACATCCGGATATGCTGGTCGGTATGCGCCCTAACGGCCTGGAAGATACACCTCAGTTCAAAGTGGAAGTTGATCAGGAAAAAGCACAGGCCCTTGGCGTAGCGATTTCTGATATCAATACCACCCTTGGCTCCGCTATGGGCGGCAGCTATGTAAACGACTTTATCGACCGTGGTCGCGTGAAGAAAGTTTACGTACAGGCTGACGCACCATTCCGTATGTTACCGGGTGATATTGATAAGTGGTATGTCCGCAACAGCGCCGGTCAAATGGTCTCATTTGCCACCTTCTCTAGCGCGAAATGGGAATATGGCTCACCACGGCTTGAACGTTACAACGGCTTACCCTCTATGGAAATTTTGGGTCAGGCAGCTCCGGGTAAGAGTACCGGTGAAGCGATGGACCTGATGCAGGAACTGGCGGGTAAATTACCCAGCGGCATTGGTTATGACTGGACGGGGATGTCCTATCAGGAACGTTTGTCGGGTAACCAAGCTCCAGCACTGTACGCCATCTCACTGATTGTGGTCTTCTTGTGTCTGGCGGCGTTGTATGAAAGCTGGTCAATTCCATTCTCAGTAATGTTGGTGGTGCCACTGGGTGTGGTTGGTGCGTTACTGGCAGCCTCACTGCGCGGCCTGAATAACGACGTTTACTTCCAGGTCGGCTTGTTGACCACCATTGGGCTATCGGCCAAGAACGCCATCTTGATTGTTGAGTTCGCCAAGGACTTGATGGACAAAGAGGGCAAAGGCTTGGTGGAGTCAACGTTGGAAGCCGTGCGTATGCGTCTGCGCCCAATTTTGATGACCTCGCTGGCCTTTATCCTTGGGGTTCTGCCACTGGTTATCAGTAGTGGTGCCGGTTCTGGTGCACAGAATGCGGTAGGTACGGGTGTTATGGGTGGGATGATCACCGCCACCGTACTGGCTATCTTCTTCGTTCCGGTATTCTTCGTGGTGGTGCGCCGCCGCTTTAGCCGGAAAAGTGAAGATATAGAGCACGCACATGCCGTTGAGCATAAGGCGAAGTAAACCTTATAGCAGCAGATGATGTGATATTTAAAGGCCGCACTCAGCGGCCTTTTTCTTTGTCGCCCGCCCGCCCCTTCTCTTAGAGAGCCAGCAGAAAACAGCGCTTTATTACCAAGGTAAAGCCATCGATTCGGCCAATATGATTATATTGTGATCAATATACCAAATAGCCTACTGCGCATTTGCAGCGCAACAATAAGTTACTATTATATAAATGTTCATAAAAATGAAGATAAGTAAAAAAATCGGATAATGATAAATGGAAACGAGATTAAAAATTCTTTATGACGCACAGGTTATTGATTCATCGGTTTATATTGGGATGATCAAGGTTATAGAACGTCTGGAGCAACATTGGAAATTATCTCTACGTCACCCTCAGGGAGAGATGCTAATCACTCACATGGCAAATGCCTTGATGCGGGCGAGTCAGGGAGAAGTGATCCCGGCTATCGCCGATGAAATATTAAAAGAAGTTGAAGCAACTGCTGTTTTTGCCGATATTAGGATAATTAACAACGATTTACTTTCTCTGTTTGCTTTCGAGGTCCCTGATCACGAAATAGGCTATTTATTAGCGAACCTATATGGTCTGTATCTTGCTCAACAAACGGAATATTGATCGCATTTATATAAGTTAAATATTCAAAAAAATGAAAATTATGTAGTGATTTAAGGATCTAAAATGCTACTAAAAGCGTTACAAAAACAGAATCCAGCATTGATGGAAGCCGCTCTTTTACTGTGGCAGCAAGGGGCGATAAGGCCTGACAGCTACGTTATTGATGTTGATCAGGTCAGAAAAAATGCAGGTTTATTACTGGAAACTGCCGCTCGCCATGGCATGACACTTTATCTCATGAGCAAACAGTTTGGTCGCAACCCGATGCTATGCAAGTTGCTGCTAGAGTGCGGCTATCAAGGTATCGTGGCGGTGGATTTCAAAGAAGCGCGCCAGCTCTATCAGCATAATCTACCGGTCGCCCATGTGGGTCATCTGGTGCAAATCCCCAGTGGGATGGTGGAAGAGGTGGTCTCTCACCGACCAGAGGTCATCACGGTTTACAGCATCGCCAAGGCCCGCGAAATTGCCAAAGCCGCCGTGCGTCAGGGCACAGAACAGGCATTGCTGCTGAAGGTTTGGCACCCCAATGATCTTATCTACCCAGGGCAAGAAGCCGGATTCGCACTGAATGAACTGCCCGCAGTGATCAATGAGATAAAAACCTTGGGCGGTGTCCGTTTAGTGGGCGTGACACACTTCCCTTGCATGCTTTTTGATAGTGAGAAAGGAGAGACACTGCCTAGCCCGAACCTGAAAACGTTGATTGAAGCAAAGGGCATCCTTGAGCGAGAAGGCATTCACGTGGAGCAGATCAATGGCCCTTCCGCAACCTGTGTTGAAAGCATCCCGCTACTGGCTCGCTATGGCGTAACCCATGCAGAACCGGGGCACGCATTGACCGGCACTATGCCATCCAATCAACAGGGTGAGCAACCTGAGCATGTCGCCATGCTCTATCTGACTGAGATCTCCCATAACCATCAAGGCAGAAGCTATTGCTACGGTGGCGGATACTATCGGCGCGGCCATTTGAGTCACGCGCTAGTGCATGATCAGCAGTGGCATTTGAGCAAGGTTCTGAACCCAGCAGCTGACAGCATCGACTACACCCTCAGTCTCACTGAACCCTTCGCCGTCGGCTGTCCGGTGGTGATGTGTTTTCGTACTCAAATTTTCGTCACCCGCAGTGATGTGGCGCTGGTCGCCGGGATTCATTCAGGCCAACCTAGATTGCTCGGAATTTATGATAGTCAGGGTAGTACCATTCCAAGGTCCACCGGACAGGAGGGGTTATGAGTAAGTTTATCGTACTGGTCATCGATAGCTTTGGCGTCGGTGCTATGCCTGATGTTGCTGAGGTTCGCCCACAGGATATCGCCGCTAATACCTGCGCCCATATTTTGCAAACCTACCCAGATATGCGTTTGCCACATCTGGAGAAGTTGGGATTGATTAATGCGCTGCATATCGGCTCGCCGGATTTCAACGAGAGCATAATGCAAGAGCGCGCGCAGGCCAGTTTTGGCGTCGCCCTATTACAGCATGAAGGCGGCGACACATTTATGGGCCATCAGGAGATCATGGGCACCCTGCCCCGCTCGCCATTATCCATGCCTTTTTCCACCGTAAAATCGCGTGTAGCTGATGCATTGCGCCAACAGGGCTATCAGGTTGAACAGCGCAGTGCGCCTGAAGAGAGCAGCCACCTGCAACTCCTCTGGGTCAATAACGCGGTGGCCATTGGTGATAATCTTGAAGCAGACTTAGGCCAAGTCTTTAATATTTGTGCTAATTTAAGTGCCGTCGATTTTGAGTTGGTTGAGAAAATTGGCCGGATAGTTCGCAGTTGTGTCGCCGTGAACCGCGTGATTGCTTATGGCGGGCAATTAGTGGATAGCCATAAAATCATCAGCGCGGCTGAAGTCAAGCAACAGCAATACATTGGGATTAATAGCCCAAAATCAGGCGTTTACGACAGTGGTTTCCAGGTTATTCATCTGGGCTATGGTGTCGATGCAGCAGTGCAGGTTCCTCACCAGCTTGAGCAAGTTAATGTCCCAACAGTATTAGTCGGCAAAGTCGCCGATATCGTGGCTAACCCCACAGGGCGAAACTATCAGCAATTAGTTGATTCTCAAACCATTTTGGATATCACACTGGCAGAAGTACAACGCGCAGGCAGTGCTTTTATCTGCACCAATATTCAGGAAACTGACCTCGCGGGCCACGGGCAAGATGTAGAACGCTATGCTGAACGCCTGGAATTGGTCGATAACATGTTAGGCAAAATTATGGCGGCCATGGCAACAGGTGATTGCCTGGTCATCATGGCTGACCACGGTAATGATCCGACGATCGGCCACAGTAAACACACGCGGGAACAGGTGCCCCTGCTGGTTTACCACGCAGGGATGACAGATACGCAGCCGCAAGCCGTCCATCTTGGTATCCGCGAAACGATGTCTGATGTCGGCGCTACGGTTTGTGAATTCTTTGCTGCCCCTGCACCACAAAACGGCCACTCCTTCTGGCAGCAACTCATCAATGCCAGTAAATAATGGAATATATTCTGGCCATGCAAAAACATTAAAAATGGAAAAACAGAGATTGCTTAAAATAGCGATTGGCAGGTTTTTTTCATTCGGATCTTGAAACAGGAAAATGAAAAGCGCATAATTATTGTTATAGTATAACATAACAATTGGAGCTTCTATGAAACCTGCCATTCATCCCAACTATCGGACCGTGGTTTTCCACGATACCAGTGCAGATACCTATTTTACTGTAGGTTCAACCATTGCCACCGCACGCACAATTGAACGTGATGGTCAGACCTACCCTTATGTCACGTTGGATATCTCTTCAGCTTCACATCCGTACTACACCGGTAAACAAAAAGAGTTCTCCAAAGAGGGGAGCACCGCCCGTTTCCAACAGCGCTTTGGCAGTTTCTTGACCAAAAAAGCCAGCTAATTCTGAGAGTTAATCATGCAAGTATTGAGTTCATTACGTTCAGCGAAAAATCGTCATCCGGATTGCAAAATCGTCCGGCGCCGTGGTCGGGTATATGTGATTTGTAAAAGTAATCCGCGTTTTAAAGCGGTTCAAGGTGGAACCCATAAGAAGCGCTAAGGATGAGAGTTCGGCGTCACCTGTAGTAAAAGCCCTGTTGCTGCCCAACGGGGCTTTTTTTTTTGCTGACGATCAACCTGTCATAAAGGGATTACTGGCTCAACCCCCGCTAACAATCGGAGGTTGAGCGCTTTTTACGGCACCTATTTCATACTGCCCACCAGGGTATCAACATTGTGTTTGAAAGCTTCAGCATAGGTCGCGGCCGGGCCGTCAGCGGGAGACAATGCTTCAGGGTAGAGCTCTCCCCCCGCTTTAGCACCACTGGCTGCGGCAATCTGTTTGACCAAACGCGGGTCCGTCTGATTCTCAATAAAATAGGTTTTTATTTTCTCTTGCTTGATTTGATTAATCAACGCCGCCACACCGCTGGCACTGGCTTCAGACTCGGTTGAAAAACCCACTGGCGACAAGAAGTTAACCCCATACTCCTGGCTAAAATAGCCGAAAGCATCATGACTGGTCAGGACTTTGCGCTGGTTTGCGGGGATCGCGGCAAACTGCGCTTTTGCATCGGCATCCAGTTTTTCCAATTGCTGGATATACTCCCCGCCGCGCTTGCGGAAATAATCTGCATCTTCCGGGTCTGCGACAATCAATGCATTCATTACGTTATTAGCATATTTAATGCCATTCGCCATACTGTTCCATGCATGGGGATCAGTCACCCTCTTACCCTCGTCATCCATTTTACGGCTATCAACTCCGGTAGAGGCAATGACCACCTGCCCTTTATAACCAGAGGCGCTAATTAGCCGCTCCAACCACCCTTCCAGCCCTAATCCACTGACAAACACCACATCCGCCTTGGACAACTGTTTGCTATTTTTCGGCGTGGGTTCGAAACCATGGGGATCACCATTCGGCCCAACTAAGGTAATCACATTGACATGCTCACCGCCCACCTGCTGAACGATGTCACCTAAAATAGAAAAACTGGCAACAGCTTCAATAGTTTTTGCCATTGCTAATGGGCTTGACAGTAGGGCAGCCACCGCCAAACTAATCGATAAACGCTTCATATAACTCTCCTTTATTAACAGTTACTGCTTAACGGCGCACGGTAACCAAAACCCCACCGCGCGTTCCAAATAAGATAGATAAAAAGAAAATCAGGCTGGCGCTAAGTACAATTGCCGGGCCGGCAGGTAACGAGGCGTAATAGGACCACAGCAAGCCAACGAGGCTGGCAACCATGCCGATCACCATGGCGATACCCAGGGTATGGGGTAAGTTTTTGGCCCAAAAACGGGCACTGGCGGCTGGTAACATCATCAGTCCGACCGACATCAGTGTGCCGAGGATCTGAAAACCCGCCACCAGATTGAGCACCACTAACGACAAAAATAGCGCGTGAACCACCATCAACCAGCGGCCCATGCTGACCCGCAGAAAGAGAGGATCGAAAGACTCAACCACTAGTGCGCGGTAAATAGCCGCTAACGCCAACATCGAGCATGTGGTGATAACACCCACCATGGTCATGGCGTTGGTATCAACTGCCAAAATAGAGCCGAATAACACATGGAGCAGGTCCATACTAGAACCTCGTAGTGAGACTAATGTCACCCCTAGCGCCAGCGAACCTAGATAGAAACCGGCAAAACTGGCATCCTCTTTTAACAGTGTTCGACGGCTGACCCAGCCCGACATCACAGCAACGGCCAATCCGGCAATAAAACCCCCCACCCCCATCGCAACCAGTGACATCCCCGAAATCAAATAGCCTATCGCCGCCCCCGGCAATACCGCGTGAGACAGTGCATCACCCACTAAACTCATTCGCCGTAATAATAAAAAAACGCCTAAAGGGGCTGAACTGAGCGAGAGCGCCAGACAAGCCACCAGTGCACGCCGCATAAAGCCAAAATCGACAAAAGGATCAATCAGTAAATGGATCAAGGTCATAGGTTGATCATCCTCAGCAGTTCGGGCTGTTGCGGCGCGCAGGAGAGTGCGCAAGAAGCACTGTGTGAGCGATGCAATTCGGCTAAAACCTGCTCCGAATGCTGCCAGCAATACCCTTGGGAGGTTAACCACAATGCATCGGGGAAGTGCTCAGCCACCATCGACATATCGTGCAAAACCGCAATAATGGTTCGGCCCTGATGATGTAACTGATGGAGAACATCGAGGAGCAACTGCACTGTTTGGTTGTCGATGCCGGTAAAAGGCTCATCAAGCAAAATCAGCGGTGCTTGCTGCACCCAAAGGCGAGCAAACAATACTCTTTGTAACTGACCACCGGAAAGCGCCCCCACCGGCTGGCGCGCCATACCCTGCATACCAACCATATTAAGTGCCTGTTTTATTCGTTGGCGTGATTGATTATTCATCCCACCAAGTAACCCACTTTGCGGCCAGCATCCCATCGCGACCACATCCTGAACCGCGATCGGAAACTGTTTATCTAACTCGGCTTGTTGGGGAAGATAGGCCATTTGCGGCGCTCGCCCACCGACGAAGGTTAATTGCCCAGTAACAACCGGCTGCAAACCCGCCAGTGTTTTAAGCAACGTGGATTTTCCTGCCCCATTTGCGCCAATAATGGCAGTGAGGGAGCCGGCGGAAAAACAGCCGTCAATGGGCGGTGTCAGTGGATTTCGGTCATATCCGATTTCAATTTTTCTCAAATTTATCATGGCAGTACATTCGCCCAATAAATCGCGCACCACAACAATAGGCAGAGTAAGACGACGGCGCCGATGCGCTGTAATGAGGAGAGTGAGAACAGTGACCAAGCGGGAAAAGGATTCAGCCGGGCAAGGAAAGAGTGTTTATTCATATCAGAGAAAGACAGATTATTTTATGTTATATTATAACATCACATATCATCGGTGAATTCAAGAAAACATCGCTGGCTTATCAGTATCAAAAGTAACAACTGTTAACCCCATGATCCAAATAGCATAGGCCAGCCGACGGAATTGGCCCTCTACTGATAGAAAAACAGGCGGTATCTGCATCATTAGTTACAGTAAATTAAACTTTCCTTACTGATACCTGACTGGTGAACGTGGGCTGGGATTTGGTACTCTGGTAGCAGAATAGGTCGTTAGCACTCTCAACACGATAAATAACACAATAGAACAAAAGTAATGTAGCGACCCTCCTCTTGATCAAACCCGTAGAACACTCTAGATTAATAGAGTGTTGCTAACTTAATCGTGCTTAATAAGCCTAAATATGAGAAATCCTCGTCAGGGTGGTTATTTTATTGCAAAATTGCGTTATTGAAACTTTATGGCCTAAATAACCTCACGAGGTGTTAACTAACCCTATTGGTTGAAAAATCGCATTAGATGCGAATTTTTTCATTCAAATCATGGAAATAGTTGCAGAAATACAGTACATCGCATTTTTTGCGACAATGATCATACAATAATGAATTAATGTTACCACCATAAGCGGACAATTAATGAACAATGAAATAGCTGGCGACTTCACTTCAGGCTGTTACCCGATTTCATTGCTGAAGCGGGTTATCAACAATAATATTCGTGAAATTGAAGGAAGTTTAGTTTCCGGCTTAATGTATTATTCGGAAAATGCCAGATACACAGCTGGTTCATTAGAAATTCTTGATATTTCTCATTTGCAAGACAACCATTATTCAATGAGTTACTGCTACCAGTGGCATATTTTTAACCCTTGTTTGGACATCCATACTGAAGAGTCCCTAACAAATGCTGTAACATTTATTGTACATCCGGAAAAAATCATTTTTGATATCATTAACAATGATCGGCCGTCCACCGCTGACGAATTGTAAGATTAAGTAATAAAGTTGCGCGGTGAACGAAGAAATGATTTATATTCATAGCAAGGCAAGCTTATTTAGGTTAACGATAAGCGTCTGCGCTTATATGATTATCAATCTACTCACATTGTGTTATCAACACCGAATTAAGACTTTACGGAGGGGATGATATGGATGAGTACTCGCCTAAGCGGCATGATATTGCCCAGTTGAAGTTTCTCTGTGAGAGTTTGTATGATGAAGGCATTGCTACGCTTGGTGATAGCCACCATGGGTGGGTCAATGACCCCACAGCAGCTGTAAATCTACAACTTAATGATTTGATCGAGCATATAGCTTCATTTGTGATGAGTTTTAAAATAAAATACCCGGATGACGGCGACCTGTCAGAGTTAGTGGAAGAATATTTAGACGATACATATACTCTGTTTAGTAGTTACGGGATCAATGATCCTGAATTGCGTCGCTGGCAAAAAACCAAAGAGCGGTTATTCAGACTTTTCTCAGGAGAATACATCTGTACCCTGATGAAAACTTAAGGGATAGTTTCCCTATATTAATTTGTATATCGAGAAGAAAAATCACCATGACAAAAACTGACTACCTGATGCGTTTAAGAAAGTGTACGACTATTGATACGCTAGAACGTGTAATTGAAAAGAATAAGTACGAACTTTCCGACGATGAGTTGGAATTATTTTACTCAGCGGCTGATCATCGTCTGGCGGAACTCACAATGAATAAGCTTTATGATAAAATTCCACCTACAGTTTGGCAGCATGTGAAATAGTCCGCTTAACGCTGGTTAAGACACAACAACGTTGAGCCGATAAACACTATCGGCTTCAATGGGCTAGGTGATTTTTACGTTTGTTAATTTGAGATAAATTTCTTAGATAAAACGACGGTATTGAAGGTTAACTTTAATCCCGCGCTATTGCGTACCCGCACTTAGGTGAAATCCTGTGACTTATCAGGATGCTGTAAAAATATTTAAGTAAAAATGATTCAGCGCTCTATTTATTAAAATTTTGTCTGACCGCTAATAGTTTCAAGTCATTATTAATCATATGTCATATTGAATGCATAAATAGAAAGTTCAAACCAATGGGGAATGAGAAGAATCTTATTCTTCTGTTCAATACTCAGCCTGTTCTGCAATGTCTGACGAATAGGATGGGAAGATTTAAAGTAGATAGCTATCAGGGGGGAAGAGACTTCAGATAAGCAGACAAACTCAACAAGATAAAACATCTATACATCAGAAGTGGTGGAGGCCCTGCCAGCTACATCCCGGCACACACCTCGCCTGCTACGGCTGCTTCCTTCCGGATCTGACCGAGTTCACAAGTTAGTGTTGCGGGAGAACCAACAGGACCTCCATTGACGTTAACGGCCCCTTGTACTCTGGAGCGGTGGGCATTATCGACCATGCCCAGCCAAATAGCAAGGTAACACCAGCTAACCGGTGGTTTATTGCGCACTCACACTCAGGTAAGTGCTTAATCTATTCTCTTCAAGCAAAAAAATAGTCGACGATATTATTTATATCGTGCGACGCTATCCTCTATCCAAATAATAGAGCCGCAAGAGGATGTAGTGACATCATCAGAAACCTCCCCCAAAAATCAGGATGAATCTACGACGACGGAATATCAGGATGAGCATGATAGCCCACCGATAATGGACAGTTTTCGTCAGCGGGTATTCCAGGTTGTGGCCGCCATCCCCTACGGGCAGGTCACCACTTATGGTGATATTGCGCGGTTAATTGGTTCCCCACGGGCGGCACGGCAAGTTGGTGGTGTTCTAAAGCGTTTACCGCAGGGGTCTGCATTGCCTTGGCATCGGGTTATTAATCGCCACGGTGAAATATCATTAATTGGTGATAATTATCTGAGGCAGAAAAAGGCATTATTGGCCGAGGGCATTCAAATTGATATCACGGGCAAAATTGATTTACAGCAATATCGTTGGCAGTACCGTTAATCTCAGCGCCACAGCATAGTGGTTATACTGCGGCACTTCGATGGCTACGGTGTGGTCGTAGCGCCTGATATTGTTGCAGCGCCTGATATTGTTGCAGCGCCTGAGGTTGTCGCCGGTGCAGTTTCTATGGCAACGGAGGTCACAGGTACTAGCAGCAAATTAGCCTGAGTCCCGGCTCCACGGTTTATCACCTCCTGAATGGTATCAGTGATAAACATTAACTGACCATTATGGGTGATCGCCGCACTCACAATGATGCGCGCGTTTGGCTGGATATCTGATGGGTTAAACGGCAGGGTAAAGGTAAATGGTGCCTGTTTGCCCTCAGTGCGAACCGCTTTCTGAGCAATGACTCGTGATGGTGCATCAGCCAGTGAGGCATCCGACAGCGTTACCGTAACCACGGAATCGGGTGGTAATGCAATGCGCTCGCGGATGTTAACTGTCCCTTGTACCGCAGGCTGCGCAATAGGTGCTGCTGCGGTTGTCACCCCTGCAGGGGCAGGAACTGGCACATCAGCGCCTTGGTGAGCACACCCAGCCAGACTGACCACTAACGCTGCCCCACCCGCTACCCGCCAAAATTTCATTGATTGCCAAGGTTTCATAGGTCGCACTCCTTCTTATTATTAAGATGCTGACTATTCATAGAATAGGCACGTGTTTAATAAGTGGCTTCAACCACCTAGCACGCTAATTATAGCACAATCTGCTGAGCCTTTCCGTTTGCCCTAAGATTCAGCCATTTATCAGACTATTCCTTAAAAGATGATCATTAGCACAACCGGGATCACAGCAATATATTGACGCCCCCCCAACAGATTCAGCACACTGTAACTGAACTCAACCATCAAGGGCCACAACATGAGCCAGCCATTAGCAAAACTGCTCGATCTACTCCATCTGGAAAAAATTGAAGAAGGGATCTTTCGTGGCCAAAGTGAAGATCTGGGCTTGCGCCAGGTGTTTGGCGGGCAGGTCGTCGGTCAGGCTATCTATGCTGCAAAACAAACCGTCCCCATGGATCGGATTGTCCACTCATTCCACAGCTATTTTTTGCGCCCGGGGGATAGCAGTAAGCCGATTATCTATGATGTCGAAACACTACGTGATGGCACCAGTTTCAGTGCCCGCCGGATCAGTGCTATTCAGAATGGTAAACCTATCTTCTACATGACGGCGTCGTTTCAGAGTCAGGAGGAGGGGTTTGAGCACCAAAACAGCATGCCGGAGGTCCCCTCGCCGGATGGTTTGATGTCAGAGAGTGACATTGCCCGTCAGTTTGCACATTTGATCCCCAAAAAAGTGCGGGAAAAGTTTATTGGCAACCAGCCAATTGAGATGCGCCCGGTGAAATTCCACAACCCGCTGCAAGGTTCGGTCGAAGAGCCAAATCGTTATGTCTGGTTCCGCGCCAATGGCGAAATGCCGGATGACTTGCGGGTTCACCAATATTTGCTGGGTTATGCTTCTGACTTCAATTTCCTGCCAACCGCCTTGCAGCCGCACGGAATTGGCTTCCTTGAGCCGGGAGTGCAGATTGCCACAATAGACCATTCAATGTGGTTCCACCGGCCATTCCGTCTGGATGACTGGTTGCTGTATGCCGTAGAAAGCACCTCAGCTTCCGGAGCGCGGGGTTTTGTTCGCGGGCAGATCTACAACCAACAGGGCGTGCTGGTTGCCTCTACCGTGCAGGAAGGTGTGATCCGTTTGCATCGCTGATACCGCCGCAAAGCGACTTCGATACCCAAAATAAAACAGGGGCGATAGTGAAATCGCCCCTGCTGCTTATCATCATTATTATTAGTTTTCTAACATCTCAGCCTATTTTGAGCCACTGAACTTCTTGCTAAGCTAACTTATTGGTTGTAAGCATTTTCGCCGTGACTGTTAACATCCAGACCTTCGCGTTCTTGCTCTTCTGGTACCCGCAGACCGACAACCAGGTCAGCAATTTTGAAGGCAACGAAGGCAACAACACCAGACCAGACCAAACACACACCGACACTAAACAGCTGTACGCCAACCTGATGGCCCATGGTGACGCCAGCCGCGTAACCGGTGCCCCCCAGTGAAGCAGAGGTGAAGACGCCCGTCAGGATACAACCGATAATCCCGCACACACCGTGAACGCCGAACACGTCGCAAGTATCATCCACTCGCAGCCATTTCTTCAGCAGCACCACACCCCACAGACCAGCAACGCCGCCCACCAGACCGATAATCAATGCGCCCCCCACCCCTACAGTACCTGCCGCTGGTGTGATCGCAACCAGACCGGCGATACAACCGGAGCATGCACCCAGTAAGGAGGGTTTGCCGCGTAAAATCCACTCAGCAAAGACCCAAGAGAGAATGGCACCTGCTGTTGCGACGACGGTGTTCAAGAAGGCAAGTGCGGCAATTTCGTTAGCGGCACTGGCTGAACCCGCGTTGAAACCAAACCAGCCGATATAGAGAATTGCAGTACCGGTAAACACCATCGGTAAGTTGTGTGGTTTGAAAGCTTCTTTGCCAAAGCCAGCACGTTTACCCAGTAAGTAAGCACCTACTAAGCCGGCGATAGCGGCGTTAATGTGCACCACTGTACCACCGGCAAAGTCCAGCGCACCGTCCATTGCCAGGAAGCCGCCGCCCCATACCATATGTGCCATTGGCAGGTAGGAGAAGGTGAACCACAGCACAGCGAAGATTAATACCGCAGAGAAACGAATACGTTCGGCGAATGAACCCACCACCAGTGCGACCGTGATACAGGCGAATGAAGCCTGGAACACCACATGGATGTATTGGTAGAAGGTGCCGCTCAAGCTGGTCAGGCCGATACCTTTCAGCATCGCCATATCGAAGCTGCCGAAGAAGGCATTGCCGGTACTGAAAGCCAGGCTATAACCGTAGAGGATCCAGAGTACGCAGATCAGCGCGAAGGTCACGGTGACCTGGGTCATCATTGATAATACGTTTTTGGAACGCAGCAGGCCGCCGTAGAACAGGGCAATACCGGGCACAGTCATAAACAGCACCAAGGCGGTGCAAATCATCATAAAAGCATTATCAGCTTTGTCAGCTACAGCCGGTACAGCAGCCATTGCCAAAGAGGGCAGCATCGCTACCGAACTTAGGCCCAACACGGATAAAAGTTTTTTCATCATCAACCCATCCCTATTCACTAAATTTGAGCCTGCAAATTACAGTGCTGCTTCGTCGGTTTCGCCGGTACGGATGCGAATAACACGTTGCAATTCAGCAACGAAAATTTTGCCATCACCAATTTTGCCGGTATAGGCGGCCTTACTGATCACATCAATCACTTCATCTAATTGATCATCGGCAATCGCGATATCAATTTTCACTTTAGGTAAGAAATTGACGCTATATTCAGCTCCACGATAGAGTTCGGCGTGTCCTTTCTGGCGACCAAATCCTTTTACTTCGGTTACGGTCAGCCCCTGAATACCCACAGAGGACAAGGCTTCACGCACATCCTCCAGCTTAAATGGTTTGATCACCACGGTAACCAGCTTCATATTTGCCCCTTCTCGAACTAAGTCGAATTTAAGTCTCCACGAGACACCTGTCTGCCACAAAAGAAACAAAGCAAAGGCTATGCCATAAATAAAGATAGCTGAAAATTAGTGTGAAAATGACCAACAGAGGGTCGTTGAGAGAGTCAAGCCCCTGCTGACAGGGCTACACCGCGAGTATTGAGTATTTTTTGTGCACCAAATTAGTGCGATGCGCGTCACAAAAGTGCACCATCGCATTGATGGGCTATTGCGTTGCAAGATTATGGTGCGGGATGTCCGCTCTCTTGCAAACTGTCGCGGTACTGAGGGGGTATATTTGGTGGGTGATGGGGCCAGGAAGCGGCACAGGGCGTGATGCGAGGCCGCCAGGCCCCGCAGATTATCCCTTAATTAACCGCAGTTTCTACCTGGTCAATAGCCGCTAAATCTTCGCTGACCAGTTGCAACTGGTACATTTGATAATAGCGCCCATGGGCCGCAAGCAGCTCTTGATGCTTACCTTGTTCAACTGCCACACCACGGTGCAGCACCAAAATGGTATCAGCATCGACAATGGTTGAGAGGCGGTGAGCAATCACGACCAAAGTGGTATTTTTGCGGATAAGCTGCAATGCCCGCTGAATCGACTGCTCAGTGCCAGAGTCAATATTGGCGGTCGCTTCATCCAAAATCAGAATTTGCGGCGCTTGTACCAATACCCGCGCCATCGCCAGCAGCTGTTTCTGCCCGACTGACAAGGTATTGCCCTGCTCCCCGAGCATACTGTGCAGCCCATCAGGCAGCCCATGGACTAATGGCGCAAGTTGCACCGTCTCCAGCGCTTGCCAAACTTGCTGCTCACTAATATCACGGCCTAAGGTCACATTGGCGAAGAAAGAGTCGGCCAACACCACCGGATCTTGTTGCACCATGGCAACCCCCTGGCGCAAGGTCTGGTGAGATAACCCAGAGAGTGGTCGGCCATCAAGCAGAATCTCCCCCTGCTGCACCGGGTAGTAACCCATCAACAGATTAGCCAGCGTACTCTTGCCACTGCCGGTATGCCCGACCAAAGCAATAAATCCACGCGACGGCACATCAAGAGAGATATTTTGCAGTACCATTTTATCGTGACGATAAGCAAAGCTGACATTCCTCACCTGAATATGGCCACTGGTCAGCGGACGGTCATCGGTGCCATAGCCCTGCTGAACGCGATCCATCAGATCGAAAATACGCTCCCCAGCCACCACCGCTTGTTGCAGGATAGATTGCTGAGATGTCAGCTCAATCAACGGCTCATTTAAGCGCCCCAGATAGTTAATAAATGCATACAGCACCCCCACCCCGACGGAACCTTCTGGGCTGAAACCGAACAGCAACAACAAACCGCATAGCACCATGGCAGAGAACAGACTCAGCAGCGGGCGTAAAAGAAACCCCTCCAGGCGCAAAGTTTGCATCCGCGCCATATAATGCGCGCGACTGGCTGACTCCATCCGCTCGCCGAAGCGCGCTTGCTGGCGAAACTGCTGAATAACACCCATGCCATTAATCACTTCATTAAAGCCGTCGTTGATGTCAGCCAGATAGGCCCGAACCCGCCGCACCACGGGGGTGCTATAGCGCTGATAAATCGCCATCACTACCAATACCGCAGGGAAAATGCAGATTGAAATCAGCGCCATGCGCCAATCCAGACTGAACATCGCCACCAGCATTGCGCCGATTAACGCGGCACTTTTTAGCACTGTAGAGACCACCATCACATATAAATCTTTGATAACTTCAGTGTCATTAGTTACGCGGGAAATCAATTGCCCCACCGGCTGGGTATCAAAAGCACTGAGCGGTTGGCGCAAAGCCGCATCCATCACTTCAATGCGCAACCGCTGAACCACGCCGACTGCAGCACGATTAAACAGCAGCGCCTGAAAATAGTGCAAGGTCGCAGCCAGCAGTTGCAGCAGCAGATATGCCAATGCCAGCCCACTCACCAAACCGAGCGGCAAGGTGCCTTTCGCCACCACGTGGTCAATAAAATAGCTGATCAACAGTGGGCCACTGACTTCAGCGGCAGCGGCAACCCAGAGCATCAAGACCGCCAGCCCTAATGGTTTTCGATACGGCGAACCATAGGAGAGCAGCCGTTTTAGTGTTGGCCAAAGTTGCTGAGGTTTACTCATCGGTTTTGGCCTCCGGCTCACCATCATCTAATGCCGCTTCCAGTTGTTGATAGCGGTACATCTCGCGATACCAACCCGATTGATTGACCAATAAATTATGTGTACCACGCTGCATCACACCGCCATGTTGCATCACCAGAATTTCACTGGCCTCCGTCAAAGCGGAGAGCCGATGGGCGCTAATAATCACGGTGCGATGTTCGCCCCAAAGGCGCAGATTTTTTAAGATTTCATGTTCGGTCTGACCATCAACCGCAGAGAGTGCATCATCAAGAATCAGAATTTCAGTCTCCAGAAGCAGCGCTCGGGCAATGGAAATGCGCTGTTTCTGCCCGCCTGATAACATCACGCCGCGCTCGCCCACTTCAGTGTCA
Source organism: Yersinia bercovieri ATCC 43970 (assembly GCF_013282745.1). Lineage (NCBI taxonomy): Bacteria > Pseudomonadati > Pseudomonadota > Gammaproteobacteria > Enterobacterales > Yersiniaceae > Yersinia > Yersinia bercovieri. The sequence continues at coordinate 2,531,603 of NZ_CP054044.1, read as the reverse complement.
TACCCTTGAGGAAGGCGCAAAATATCCTCATGGACACTGGCTAAACGCGCGGCCCGCTCAATTTGTTCTTGAGTGGCATCAGGTTTACCTAACGCAATATTGCCCGCCACGGTGTCAGAGAAGAGGAATGGCGTCTGACTGACTACGGATAAGCGCCCGCGCCAGTCATGCAAACGAAGATCCGACAGCGCATGTCCCTGATAACTAATAGCGCCATCATCAATATCAAATTGCCGCTGAATTAATGCCAGCAAGGTGCTTTTACCGGACCCCGTCGGCCCACATAGCCCCAACATCTGCCCCGGAGCCAACTTCAGCGCGACATCATGTAATGCGGGCTGTTCAGCCCCCGGATAATAGAAATGCCGAATGTTTACCGCTAATGTGCCACGCCCGTTAGATAATTCGATCTCACCATCTTTTACCACCGGCGCCTCTTCCAACAAACTACGGATACGGCTATAGGCCGCGCTGCCGCGTTCGACAATATTGAACATCCACGCCAACGCCAACATCGGCCAGATCATTAACCCCAGATACATCACAAAACTGGTCAACTGCCCTAAGGTAATGCTGTGGTTAACCACCATCCAGCTACCACCGCCGATGGCTAATAAATTAGCGATGCCGATAGCAATATAAATGGTCGGATCAAAACGGGCATCAATGCGCGCAACATACATGTTCTTCGCGCCCGCTTCGGCGGCAACCTGCGCAAATTGCTGTGATTGATTATCTTCCAGACCAAAAGCTTTAATCATGCGGATGCTGGTCAAACTCTCTTGCGCCTGATTATTGAGGCTAGAAAATGCGCCCTGCGCCGATTTAAAGCGCTGGTGCAGTTGGTCGCCATAATATTTGATCACTATCGCCATCACCGGCATGGGTAGCAGCGACAACAATGTCAATTGCCAGCTGATTTGGGTGCTCATCACAATCAATACCACACAGCCCATCACCAGCGAATCCACCAGCGTCAACACCCCCTCACCGGCGGCAAAAACCACGCGATCGACATCATTCGTGGCGCGTGCCATTAAGTCGCCGGTGCGGTGACGTAAATAGAAGCCGGGGGCCTGGCGGCTGAGTTGGCGATAGAAGTTCGATCGTAACTCCACCGCCAATTGGTAGGATGCGCCAAAGAGGAGCACGCGCCAGACATAGCGCAGTAGATAGACCACGATTGCCGTCACCAGCATCACCCCGATCCACATCAGTAGCCTGTCGGTCGACATCTGTTTGGTACTGATGCCATCCACAATTACCCCAACCAGCTTTGGTGGCAACAATTGCAAGATAGCAATAATGATCAGCAGCAACACCGCGCCTACATAGCGACGCCACTCTCGGCGGAAATACCAGCCTAATTGTGCAAACAATCTCACGCAGTCTTATTCCATGGTCTGACACCGAATAGCATCGGTATTCTTCTTGCTATACGCAATCAATGAGGGAGTAGGATACCATCGTTAAAATGACTTTTTATTCAAAAAATTTTTTACTCAGGGATCGGCAACATAGTGGTGTATTTGATCTTTTCCATCGCAAAACTCGATGTCACATCAATCAGTCCCGGCACGCCATTCACCATGCGTTTGTAAAAATTGTCGTAACTTTTCATATCGGCAACCTCTACCTGCATCAGATAGTCATATTCACCCGCCATCCGATAGAACGCCAGCACCTCAGGCATTTTCTGGATGAACTCGACGAATGCCTGATACCAATCGCTATTATGCTGCTGCGTCTTAATCAGCACAAATGCCGTCAGCCCTAAGCCCAACTTTTCACTGTCCAGCAACGCCACTCGCCCACGGATAAAACCCTCATCCTCGAGGCGCTTTAGGCGTTTCCAACATGGCGTGGAGGTCAAATTGACGGCCTCAGCCAAGACTTGCAGTGATTGAGTGCAATCTTTTTGCAACATACAGAGCAGCTTGCGGTCTGTTTTATCTAGCATAGCCATTATCCATGGAATAGTTTTCTATCATTTGGCGATAAAGAAGGAAAAATGGCAACGTTTTTTTCTTTGATAACCGATAATATAACAATCATTAAATTGCTATTGATATCGTAGGCCGCCAAATGACCAACACTTGGGTAAAAAATGCTATCAGTGAAATAGAAGCTGATTTTCAACGCTCCGCTGATACTCACCTGATCCGCCTAAATCTACCTGCTTTTCCCGGCATTTATCTCTATTTGAAAGATGAGAGCACCCATCCTACCGGTAGCTTAAAGCACCGCCTGGCCCGCTCATTGTTCCTCTATGGCCTATGTAATGGCTGGATCACCGAAGGCACCACGATAATTGAGGCCTCTTCCGGCAGCACGGCGGTATCTGAAGCCTATTTTGCTCGCCTGATTGGCTTGCCATTTATTGCCGTCATGCCAAGTTGCACCGCTCGACGAAAAGTTGAGCAAATTGCCTTCTACGGTGGTCGCTGTCATTTTGTCGACCACGCAGGGCAAATCTATGCTGCATCGGAGCAGTTGGCCCGTGAGTTGAATGGCCACTATATGGATCAGTTCACTTTTGCGGAGCGAGCAACCGACTGGCGCGGCAATAATAACATTGCCGACAGTATCTTCCGCCAGATGGCCCGCGAACCCTTCCCTGTCCCGGACTACATTGTGATGAGCGCCGGCACCGGCGGCACTTCCGCCACGTTAGGCCGCTATATCCGCTATCAAGGGCATGATACCCAACTAATGGTTGTCGATCCGGAAAACTCGGTATTTTATGACTGCTTCTGCAACCGTGATCGCACAGTCACCGGCAGTTGTGGTAGCCGCATTGAAGGGATAGGCCGCCCACGGGCTGAACCTTCATTTATTCCAGAGGTAATTGACAGCATGTTGCGTGTACCGGATGCCGCCAGTGTGGCAACCATCCATTGGCTGGAGGGCATTCTGGGGCGCAAAGTGGGGGCATCAACGGGGACTAACGTCTGGGGAGCATTACAATTAGCCAAACAGATGCGCGAGCAGGGAAAAACGGGCGCGATTGTGACGTTACTCTGTGACAGCGGTGAGCGCTATCTTGATACCTACTACGACGCCCAGTGGGTGAGCACTAACATTGGCGATTTAACCCCATTTCGCAATGAGCTAAATAATCTGTAGTTTGCCGATCAAGGGGGCTTGCAACAGCCCCCTTTGAGAAGAAAAAAACCGGATGGTTATCCGGCTGGCTAATAGCCATACCCAAAGTCATTGATGTTGTAGCATCAGAACTCGGGGTATAAACCTCAGAATTCGGGGGAATAGGTGAGGTGTGGTGAACTTAGCCAATGGTGCAAATAGTGCGCGACGCCTTGCTGCTCGCAGCGACCAATAATCTGTAAATGGGGTAATTCTTGCTTCAATTGCGGTAGTGCATTTCCCATCACCAAGCCGCGCCCCACCCGTGACAGCATCTCTTTATCATTCATCGCATCACCAAATGCCATACAATCTGCCAGGGTCAAATCAAGATGATGGCTTAATCGTTCCAATGCCGCCCCTTTATTACAGCCACGAGGGAGCACTTCAAGACATTCGGCGGCGGAGAAACAGAAGTCAGCTTTGCCGCCCATCTGTTGTTCTAGCTGAGTTTTAAGCTCGGTTAACTCTTGGTGTGAGGCAATAAAACAGATCTTGTGATTACCGGTCAGCGGCAATGCATCCAACGTCGTGAGTTGGAACTGGAATCCACTGGTTTTATGGGCGGTTAATAGCGCGGCGTCATTGCAATCGGTAAACCAACCCTCATCGCGGAATAAGTGGATACTGGCATTTGTCTGCCAAGGAGTGCGCAGCACAAACTCCACCAGTTCAGCAGGTAAATCCATGCCATATAACGTGGCTCCATCCAGATCCGCTACCCGCGTACCATTACCGGTAATCAAGTAACCGTTAATTCCTGAATGAGAAAGAATCCCTTTCATATCAATATAGTGTCGCCCGGTAGCGAAGGTCAGAATCACCCCACTCTCGACTAACTGATGCAAGGCATTCAATGTCGCACCACCAATATTATGGTCGCGCATCAGTAAGGTTCCATCCATATCAAAAGCGGCTAAACGGTACATTCAAAACCTCACTGAGAATAAAACTGGTGGTATGGATAAAATTATGGCGTATTATTTACTGAACTAATAGTGAACAAATAATTTAAACTATTCCGGATTTAATTGTGCGCATAATTCACCGGCTCACCCAATATCAACGGTTGTATCAAAAATTTGGCGATCAAGCCGCTGCCACTACAGTTGGTGAACTGGCAGGCTTGCTATTTTGCAGCGAACGACATGCCCGCACTCTGATCCAGCAGCTACAGTCGAATGAGTGGCTCAGTTGGCATTCACAGGTTGGCCGAGGAAAACGTGCGCAGCTGCAATGTCTGAAAAGCCCCGATACACTGCGGGCAACCTACCTGAAAATGTTCCTTGAGCAAGGTGATCATCAGGCCGCCCTTGCCTTGGCCCAGCTTGAACCGGAACGTCTACAAACTTTACTAAACCCTCATATGGGGGGCAGTGGCAAGCAGATAGCCCAATCCTGCGTATTCCTTATTACCGTGAGCTTGAACCCCTAAATCCGATGATAGTCACTGGTCGGGCAGAGCAACATCTGGTTTATACTTTACACGCAGGACTGACCCGCTTTAACACTGGTGACCCGCAGCCAAAACCGGATCTGGCCCATCACTGGCAAGTCAGTGATGACGGCTTAACCTGGCAATTTTTCTTACGCAGCCAATTGCGTTGGCATAATGGCGAGCACATTCGCGGAGAACAATTATTGCAAACACTGGCGCTGCTGCGGAACAATCGACGCAGCCAACCCAGTTTTACCAATATTTCAGCGATCACCCTCCCCCATGCTTTATGCTTGAAATTCACCCTTTCCAAACCTGATTATTGGCTGGCACATCGGTTAGCAGATTTACCCTGCCGACTGTTTCATCCAGACGACCCATTGCTGGGGGCTGGCCCATTTAAGTTGGCGACTTTCGACCAGCATCTGGTGCGGCTGGAGCAACATGAGTTTTATCATTTGCAACACCCTTATCTGGAGATCATCGAATACTGGATAACGCCAAGTCTGGTGGGGCAATCGACTGAAGGTGGTTGCCAGCATCCAGTACGTATCACCATCGGTCAGGAAGAGGATTTTCCGTTGGCCCGCCCAGTCCAGCGCAGCATGAGTCTCGGTTTTTGTTATCTGGCGATCAACCGACACCTCAGTAACATAACACCGCAGCAAACAGCCAAATTACTGATGCTCGTGCAAACTTCCGGTATTTTAGAAGAGCTGTCAGTGCGTCGCGGAGTGATAACCCCCAGCCATGAAATGCTGCCAGGTTGGCCGATTCCGCAGTTTACGTCTGATGATAATCCACCACTACCCACACATCTGATACTGACTTACCAACCACCGATGGAACTTAAGAGTGTCGCCGAACAGTTAAAAACAGTATTGGCGGCACAGGGTTGCACATTAGAGATCCGAGCCAGCCACGATAAGCGGTGGCAAGGCACTCACCAAATTGAAAGCGCAGATCTATTATTAGCTGATCATCTGGTTGGTGAATCTCCCGAAGCCACAATGGAGAGCTGGCTCAGACTTGATCCACTGTGGCGCGGTATTCTCTCTCCTGAGCAATTAATTCAGCAGCAAGAAACACTGACAGATATTCAGCAAATTGAACTAGCACCAGAACGCTTTCGCCAATTACAGGCATATTACAATGATCTGATGCTGTCCGGACTGATTCTGCCGTTATTCAACTACCAATATCAGGTCAATGCCCCACCACGAATTAATGGTGTGACATTGACTGCTTATGGCTGGTTCGACTTCAGCCAGGCATGGTTGCCCCCTGCGACAAATTGATCACTAACTACAATCTGGTCACTAACTACAATCTGATCACTAATTACAATCAGATCACCAACTACAATCTATAGCGCCAACTATAGACTGACCACCAAACACGGGTTGCTACCTTTTAGTGCGCGAACTGAGTACCATACGGCCAGTTCTTAATTCTTGCTGTGGGTTTGCTCTTTCAAAACCACAGCCGTACGAGGTCAGAGTATGAGACGTGCCGTAGTTGTTTTTAGTGGTGGACAAGACTCCACGACCTGCTTAATTCAAGCATTACAGCAATATGATGAAGTCCACTGTATTACGTTCGATTATGGGCAACGCCACCGCGCAGAGATAGATGTTGCTCGCGAGCTTGCCACGCAACTCGGTGCTAAGGCACATAAGGTATTGGATGTTGGTATGCTCAACGAATTAGCCGTCAGCAGCCTGACCCGAGACAGCATCCCTGTGCCGACTTATAATGAAGAAGATACTGATGCAGTTCCCAGCACCTTTGTTCCTGGCCGTAATATTCTCTTCCTAACACTGGCCGCTATCTATGCTTATCAAGTGCAAGCACAGGCGGTGATCACCGGTGTCTGCGAGACCGACTTCTCCGGCTACCCTGATTGTCGTGATGAGTTCGTTAAGGCACTTAATCACGCTATCGATTTAGGTATTGGCCGAGATATCGCTTTCATCACCCCGCTGATGTGGCTGGATAAAGCCGAAACATGGGCATTGGCGGATTATTATCAGCAACTCGATCGTGTCCGTAACGATACCCTCACCTGTTATAACGGAATTCAGGGCGATGGCTGCGGCGAGTGTGCCGCCTGCCACTTGCGCGCTAAAGGACTGGCGTTCTATCTAGCCAATAAGCCCAATGTGTTATTGAGCCTGAAACAAAAAACCGGGCTGGTTTGACTATCTCATCGTCCTGCAACTACTTGCACTGATCACTACCGCGCCCTAAGTTATAGCCTCGCTCTATGGGAGCGAGGAGTCTATCTCTATCAGCAGTAGTTCAATCTCCCACTCATAGACCTCGGTTGACAAATTCTTGCAACTTTTTATGCAATTCACCCTCAATCGGCAACGCCTTCTGGCTACGCAGGTCAATACAGACAAAGGTCAATTCAGCATCCGCGACAGGAATAGAGTCTGGCTCCAGCGAAACCACCTGTTTCATCACACCGCTTTTACCGTTTAGTCTTAACAGTTGGCTATCAATCCGCAACAGATCACCCAATACTGCTGGCCGACGGTAGCTGATATTGATATTAACCACGATAAAAGCAATTTGGTGCTCTGCCATCCATTGAGCTGCCGGCTCTCCATCCAGCCATTCCCAGCGCGCTTCTTCGAGAAACTCTAAATAGCGGGCATTATTAACGTGTTGAAAAACATCAATATGGAAACCCCTGACTTTAATATGTGTATGCATGACGGCGAACTTCTCCAAACAGTGATAAAAGTTATAGGGTAACCAACACAACTGGTATGACCTCAATGCAAGATTAGCAGAGGAAAATAAACTTATAGCGTGCTTACAATATAATCCGGACCAACATCACAGTTTTCCCTGACAGCTGCGGCTTACATTATGAGAAGTTAGCAGCTATTTGTGCAGCGAAAGGGTCAGGCAAATACTCACCAGCACTTACCCGCCCCCTGAGTCTGCTCGCTACAAACTCAGTTATTCGCTACAACTTCGTTTACTCGCGACAAGCCAAGTCTACATTTTAAGTTTGCGGCTGTTGCGCTCCAAGAACGAGGGGCCAATACCGGGAACTTCAAGCAGTTGCTCCGCATCAGTGAAAGGACCAAACTGCTCACGATAAGCAATAATGGCTTCCGCCTTCTTCTTACCAATTCCGCTTAGCTGCTGTGCCAGTTGCTCCGCATTTGCACTATTAATATTGACCTGGCCTGGTAGGTTATCCGATGGATTGCCCGCAGATACTGTGGTACTAGCCTGCCCGCTCCTCTTCTCAGCCGCTTTGGTCAGCGTATTGTTCGCTTTTACCGGACTATGCTTCGCGGCATCACCAGACTGATTGAGCGCCTTATCCTGAGGGGCGCTGGTGGAGCTAGCCGGTGCGGCGTAAGCTATCTGTGGGATATTAATACCGACCAACAATGCCGCTATAACGAACAATTTTCCTATAAATTTCATGCTGTATCCTCCTTGTGTTTGACAGCATGGCTACCTTGCCGCAACAGCTTGTTAATCGCAAAGGGCAGATTTCAGATATGCGAAAGGTCGCCAAAGCGACCTTTCGTTGTTACATCGAGTTGCAAATGAATGCGAGAACTATTGCAGTTATTACTGCGGCTGCTGTTGCTCCGCAGGCCCCATCTTGATGGTGGCCTGTTTGTGCAGGTTCGCCATCAATGCATCAAAGGTCACACCGCTAGACCCTTCCTGCATTTTAGCAATGAAGGTTTTCATTTCGCCTTCCGGTAATTTACCCGCAGTCACCGACAACAGTTCAATCAGTACGATATTGTCCTGACGATCCTGAGACAAGCCATAGACTGGCTGATCTTTTTGCGGATGAGGCAATGTAAAGATCGTCTGCACTAATTGGTCATCATCTGGCGCTCGTGACAAGGTTTTCTTCTCGCCAAAGCTGATACCAGCGGCTTTCATGGCCTCTTCGCCTTTGCCTTGTTTCAGCGCAGTGAGGATCTTCTCACCATCAACACGTGCCAGCTGTTCTGCTTTCTGACGTTTCACTAGTTCAGCGACCTGATCACGAACTTGCTCGAATGGTTCAATGCCTTCAGGTTTATGGCCATCGATACGGATAACGAAAGCACGGTCACCATCAACAGTGATGACATCTGAGTTACTACCCGGTGCGCCATTCTCACCTATCAAGCCACCGTCAAAGATAGCCTGCGCCACTGGTTTGAAATTCACTTCGGCAGGTATTGAATCACGGGTAAACCAATCTGTGTGCTTAGCTTTAGCGCCAGCGGCCTCTTCAGCTGAAGCCAGAGATTCGTTATCGCTGGTTGCTGCTTCACTCACTTTTTGCTGCAACGCGTAATAGGCATCAACAGCTTTTTCCTGCTTAACCTGTTTCGCCAGCGCGTCATGCACTTCTGACAGCGGCTTAACCTGTTCTGGCTTAATGTCGTTTAAGCGAACAATCAGATAACCAACAGAGGATTTAACCACGTCAGATAACTGACCTTTTTCGCTCAACTTCGCTTGTTTCAGCTCATCAGCCGTTGTCTCTGGTTCCAACCATCCCAGATCTCCCCCATTTTTGCGGGAGATGATATCGGTAGATTTCTCTTTTGCCATCGCGGCAAAATCAGCACCTTTTTTCAACTCCTCCAGTGCTGCTTTGGCTTCAGCTTCATTCTTAAATTGAATAACACTGTAGTTACGGCGTTCTGGTTGGGTATAGCTGCTTTTATGCTGATCGTAATACGCGGCGATATCTTCTTCAGTGACAGTAATTTTGTCCTGCATCGCTGCGGCATCCATCGCAATGAAACTGATTTTCATCTGTTCCGGTGCAATGAAGCTATTTTTGTTCTGGTCGTAATAGGCTTTCAGCTCTTCATCAGTGACTTTCTGCTGCGCCTGAAGTGCTTTGAGATCAATCGTTGCCAGACGAACTTCACGTTGCTGCAAAATCAGCTCTGACATTGCCTGTGCTTCGATAGGCAGTACAAAGCCAGTATCCCCAAAGGCTTGTAGCAACTGTTGATTGATGAGTTGCTGACGCTGTAATTGCGCAAATTGATCGGGGGTGTAGCCCATCCGGTTAACCAGTTCGAGATATTTATTATTATCGAACTTATTATCGGTCTGGAAATAAGGTGCCTGACGAATGGCATCTTTGACTTGTTCATCGCTGGCAGTCAGGCCCAGTTTTTTGGCGTATTGGTCAAGTAACATGTTGTTGACCAACTGACCGAGAACCTGCTGGCGCAGTTGCTGCATGTAGCCTTCGTTCGCGGCCAGCGCGGAGAACTGTTCACCTAGTTGCTGCTGCAAGCGGCCACGCTCACTCTGTACAGCCTGTTCTAACTGAGCACGACTAATCTCTTGGCCATTAACTTTGGCTGCAAAGTCGTTGGAACCACCAATCAGATAGCTGCCAACCCCGGTCAGGATAAAGGACAACATGATCAGGGCCAGAAGGATTTTGAGCACGACGTTATTAGCAGCCGCGCGTAAATTGTCCATCATAATGTGACAATACTCCGCTGTAATATGGATTAAAACTGTTGCGCAGGTCTAAATAAACCCAGCATTCCTTGCGACAGCCATTCGTGCTGCTGCGCGTTAAAACTGCTACCTAAACGAAAAAAAGCGCATCAGTAACGATGCGCCTTGTATCTTACCTTACCATCTCAACTGCGTCAGGTTATTGTTTAACACAAACAATATACACCCGTCATATTTGCAGCAGCAGAGATGCTAGCAGCCACTCCAAATGCTTTGGGTAAATACACAGGTGAGAGTTGACGCGGCAATTAGTTTACAGCGTCTTTCAGACCTTTACCGGCGCGGAAGCCTGGTACTTTAGCCGCTGGAATACTGATTTCTTTGCCTGTCTGAGGGTTACGGCCAGTACGTGCAGAACGCTCACGGACTGCAAAAGTACCAAAACCAACCAGAGCTACGTCATCACCTTCTTTCAAAGATTCAGTAACAGAAGCAATAATTGCATCTAATGCGCGCCCAGCGGCCGCTTTAGAAATATCAGCACCAGCGGCAATTTTGTCGATCAGTTGTGACTTATTCACTCTTTCATCCCCTTTAGAATTCTATCGTCGCGCCGAAAATCCCTACGGACAACACGACAGCGCAGCTGTTATATCAATCCTGCCCGACCTTAGCAAGCAACCCAAAGGCTCAAACTTTTACCGGACAGCCGAACTAACTTAGCGGCACAAAAAATAGCTGGCAAGTAGCATTTCACTTACCAGCATCAGTTTTATCAATACTTCTTGCGATACGTCACTATTTTGACGCTACCGGCTGTGCCCCGAAGGCAGGATTTTGCAAAGCAATGGCTAAAACATCATCAATTCGTTTAACCGGATGAATTTCCAGATCAGCAATTACGTTGTCAGGAATCTCTTCCAAATCACGTTTGTTCTCTTCTGGAATTAGCACCACTTTGATCCCACCACGGTGAGCGGCCAGTAATTTCTCTTTCAAACCACCGATTGGCAAGACTAAGCCACGTAAAGTGATTTCACCGGTCATTGCCACATCGGCACGTACCGGGTTGCCGGTCAGGCAAGAGACCAGTGCGGTACACATTGCAATACCTGCGCTCGGACCATCTTTCGGCGTCGCGCCTTCAGGCACATGTACGTGGATATCACGTTTTTCGTAGAAATCAGGATTGATACCTAATTTATCCGCACGTGCGCGCACCACAGTCAATGCCGCCTGAATCGACTCTTGCATCACTTCACCCAGAGAACCGGTGTAAGTCAGCTTACCTTTACCTGGAACGCATGCGGTTTCAATGGTTAGCAAATCGCCGCCAACTTCAGTCCACGCGAGGCCAGTCACTTGGCCAACACGGTTTTCAGTATCAGCACGACCATAATCGACTTTCTGCACGCCAAGGAAATCTTTCAGATTGTCGCCAGTGATCTCAATATGTTTAACCGTTTTATCCATAAGCAGATTTTTTACTGCTTTGCGGCACAGTTTGGAGATTTCGCGCTCCAGACTACGTACCCCAGCTTCGCGGGTGTAATAACGGATAATGCTCATGATGGCGCTGTCATCGATGGTCAACTCGCCCTTCTTAATGGCGTTGCGCTCAAATTGTTTCGGCAACAGATGCTGCTTGGCAATATTGAGTTTCTCATCTTCGGTATAACCGGACAGGCGAATCACCTCCATACGATCCAGCAAAGGTGCCGGGATATTCATGGAGTTAGAGGTTGCAACAAACATGACATCTGACAGATCGTAATCCACTTCCAGATAGTGATCGTTAAATGCCACGTTCTGTTCTGGATCTAACACTTCCAGCAGTGCGGAGGCCGGATCGCCGCGCATATCGGAGGCCATCTTATCGATCTCATCCAACAGGAAGAGTGGGTTTTTCACTCCAACTTTTGCCATCTTCTGGATCAATTTACCCGGCATAGAGCCAATATAGGTACGGCGGTGACCACGGATTTCAGCTTCATCACGTACCCCACCCAATGCCATACGCACATACTGACGACCTGTCGCACGGGCAATAGATTGCCCCAGAGAGGTTTTACCCACCCCAGGAGGCCCTACCAGACAGAGGATTGGCCCCTTAATTTTGCTGACTCGGCTCTGTACTGCGAGGTATTCCAAAATACGATCTTTAACTCGTTCCAGGCCGTAGTGATCGGTATCCAGAACTTCCTGCGCTTTGACCAAATCTTTTTTAACTTTGCTGCGGCTGTTCCACGGAACCTGCAACATCCAATCGATGTAACCACGAACCACAGTAGCTTCCGCCGACATCGGCGACATCATTTTCAGTTTTTGCAGCTCGGCTTCGGTTTTTTCGCGCGCATCTTTCGGCATTTTGGCCGCTTCAATTTTACGCTTTAGCGCTTCATGCTCGTCAGGCGTATCGTCCATCTCGCCCAGCTCTTTCTGAATGGCTTTCATTTGCTCGTTCAGATAGTACTCGCGCTGGCTCTTTTCCATCTGCCGTTTGACGCGGTTACGAATCCGCTTTTCGACCTGTAACAGATCGATTTCTGATTCCATCATCGCCATCAGATATTCCAGACGTTCGGTCACATCGAACATTTCCAGAACCGCTTGCTTATCATTTAATTTCAACGGCATATGTGCCGCGATAGTATCAGCAAGACGTGCCGCATCATCAATACTGTGCAACGAGGCCAGTACTTCCGGTGGGATTTTTTTGTTCAGTTTGATATAGCCTTCAAACTGATTAATGGCTGTGCGAACTAATACTTCTTGTTCACGATCATCCATCACAGGTGATTCAAGGTATTCCGCCTGGGCAGCAAAATGCTCACCGCTATCTGAAAGCGTTGTGATACGCGCACGCTGTAACCCTTCGACCAGCACTTTAACCGTGCCATCAGGCAATTTCAGCATTTGCAAAATCGAAGCTACGGTGCCGACTGAAAACAGATCATTGATACCAGGCTCATCCGTCGAGGCTTCTTTCTGCGCAACCAGCATGATTTTCTTATCATGGTCCATTGCAGCTTCCAGGCACCGAATCGACTTTTCCCGGCCAACAAACAGTGGGATCACCATATGCGGATAAACCACCACATCGCGCAGAGGCAATACAGGGATTTCTATGCGTTCGGAACGCTCAGGGTTCATAGAGCTCTCTCTTAGTTTAGCTTCCGCCAGATTACTGGAAATCTCGTGAAACACGAACCATCACGAGTTTCATTAAATAGGTAATTGAGTATATGGGGACGAATGTCTTACATTCAACGATAACAATGCGAGGAAAAAGAAATGGGGGATAAAATCCCCCATTGTCATACTAACCATCTGGATTATTTGGCTAATTATTCGCCAGAAGCTTGTGCTTCCGGTTGACCGTAAATCAGCATTGGAGCAGATTGGCCAGCGATAACTGACTCATCTACCACCACTTTCTCCACACTGTCCATTGACGGTAAATCGTACATCGTATCCAGCAAAGCGCCTTCTACGATAGAACGCAGGCCACGAGCACCTGTTTTACGTGCCATCGCTTTCTTGGCAATCGCAGTTAACGCCTCATCACGGAACTCAAGCTCCACACCTTCCAGATTGAACAACGCCTGATACTGTTTAGTCAGCGCGTTTTTAGGTTCTTTCAAGATTTGAATCAGTGCGTCTTCGCTCAATTCGCTCAGGGTAGCAACCACTGGCAGACGGCCGATAAATTCAGGGATTAAACCGAATTTAATCAAGTCTTCTGGCTCAGCCTGGCTTAATAACTCACCTTCTGTTGCCTTCTCTGACTTGCCTTTTACCGTCGCGCCGAAACCAATGCCAGTTCCTGTGTTAATACGCTGCCCAATCACTTTGTCCAAACCGGCAAAAGCACCGCCACAGATAAACAGAATTTTAGAGGTATCAACCTGCAAAAACTCCTGTTGTGGGTGCTTGCGACCACCTTGTGGCGGCACGGCTGCAATTGTCCCTTCAATCAATTTCAACAGGGCCTGTTGCACACCTTCGCCCGAAACATCACGGGTGATCGACGGGTTATCAGACTTACGTGAAATTTTATCAATTTCATCGATATAGACGATCCCACGTTGCGCTTTTTGAACGTCGTAATCACATTTCTGCAATAGCTTCTGAATGATGTTTTCTACATCTTCGCCCACATAACCCGCTTCAGTCAGCGTGGTCGCATCGGCCATGGTAAATGGCACATCCAGGAAGCGAGCCAATGTCTCCGCCAGCAGGGTCTTACCGCTACCCGTCGGGCCGATCAGCAAAATATTACTTTTACCCAGCTCGATGCCATTACTGGTATCGCCGTTGCGTAAACGCTTGTAGTGGTTATACACCGCAACAGCCAGCACTTTTTTCGCCGGTTCCTGCCCGATGACATAATCATCAAGGTGACGACGAATCTCGTGCGGAGTGGGCAGCGAACTGCGCTCCCGGTGCGGGGCAACTTCTTTGATCTCTTCGCGAATAATGTCGTTACACAAATCGACACATTCATCGCAGATATACACTGACGGCCCGGCTATTAGCTTACGCACTTCATGCTGGCTTTTGCCGCAGAAAGAGCAATACAGCAACTTTCCAGAACCGTCTTTGCGCTTATCTGTCATCAGTAAACCTCTTTTTCAGTATCTGCCACCCCCTAAATCACGGTGGCAGGGAGACTATTCTCGCTATTTCTGGACACCACGTTAGCCTGCAACGGGTAGCCGATATAATGGGTAGTGTACAAACAATACGCAACTGAACGGGTTCGACGCCACAATTGGCTCTATTGCATACACGACTTGTTCTATTTACATACAATTATAGTATATCGGCTCACAGAAATAAGTCGTTAGTCACGACGGGTGAACACGGAATCAACTAATCCATATCCTACAGCCTCTTCAGCTGACAAGAAACGGTCGCGCTCAGTGTCTCTCTCTATTTCTTCAAGAGATTTTCCCGTGTGAAGCGCCATCAGTTCATTCATGCGCGATTTCACTTTTAAAATCTCTCTTGCATGAATTTCAATATCTGTGGCCTGGCCCTGGAAACCGCCCAACGGTTGGTGAATCATTACCCGTGAATTCGGCAAGCAGAAACGTTTACCTTTAGCGCCCGCCGTCAACAGGAATGCACCCATTGAACACGCCTGGCCCATACAGATAGTGCTGACATCAGGCTTAATGAATTGCATGGTGTCATAAATTGACATCCCGGCCGTAATGACCCCACCTGGTGAGTTGATGTACAGGAAGATGTCTTTTTCTGGATTCTCTGCTTCCAGAAACAGCATCTGTGCCGTAATCAGGTTGGCCATATGGTCTTCAACCTGGCCGGTCAGGAAAATAATGCGCTCTTTTAGCAGACGGGAGAAGATATCGTAAGAACGCTCTCCACGTGAAGTCTGCTCAACCACCATTGGCACCAGAGCCATGTTAGGTGCAAATTGATCTCGTTCGCCACTGTATGACATTACCGTCTCCTAATAGAATTTACTTTGGCGCCATTCATAACCGATTCTACTTGAGATAAGTAATGATGACTATGTTCATGCATCAAGGTGCGTGCAAACAGTCTGGTTATCCAGACACATTCGACAGCGGTAATCAGCCAGTGTTTCATCAACATCTTATGAACGTTTGCTAAGTAAATTGGGGGACTAATCTTCTTTTTCAAGCCCCCTCTCACATTTTTTAGCCTAACAACCGCTCGCTATCCCTGCCAAAATCCCGGCGCCTAATTGATTTTAAGTACATATTTCACTTTTCAAATATAGCGCAGATTACAGAGAAAGATGCCAGATTAATCATACTATTGAGTGATTGTTGTTACCAAAAGAAAAAGCCCGTGGCCATGGGCTACGGGCTTTTTCAATCAAAATACTGGATATGCCCTTTCCAATCTCTTGGAAAATGGGTTATATCCAGTTTGATGCGCTAAAAAACATTACGCAGTCGTGGTCTGATTCATCAGTTCACTAAAGGTAGTTGGTTTTTCAGTTACTTTGGCTTTAGCCAGCAGAGTTTCTACCGCTTGTTCTTCCAGAGCAACGCTACGCATATTGTTCATCAGCTCTTTATTTTTGCTGTAGAACTCAATAACTTCTTGTGGATCTTCGTACGCAGAAGCCATCTCTTCGATCAATTCTTTAACGCGGCTTTCATCAGCTTTCAGCTCGTGCTGGCTGATAACTTCGCCCAGCAGCAAACCAACAACGACGCGACGCTTAGCTTGCTCTTCGAACAGTTCACGTGGCAATTCAGCAGCTTGCTTCTCGTTGCCACCGAAACGCTGTGCCGCCTGACGGCGCAGAACATCAATTTCGCCTTCAACCAGTGCAGCAGGAACGTCGATTTCGTTAGCGCTAACCAGACCGTCGATGGCCTGAGTTTTAACACGGTTACGTACTGCGCCTTTCAGCTCACGTTCCATGTTTTTACGCACTTCAGCACGCAGACCGGCAACTGAACCATCAGCAACGCCGAAACGTTTGATGAACTCTTCAGTCAATTCTGGCAACTCACGCACTTCAACTTTCTTCAACACGATGTCAAATTTAGCTGATTTACCTTTCAGGTTTTCTGCGTGGTAATCTTCTGGGAAGTTTACGTCGATGGTGAACTCTTCACCGGCTTTATGGCCGATAACACCCTCTTCGAAGCCTGGGATCATGCGGCCCTGCCCCATTGCCAGTACGAAATCAGACGCTTTTCCGCCTTCAAACTCTTCACCGTCGATAGAACCGGTGAAATCCAGAGTTGCGCGATCTTCAGCAGTTGCTGCAGCGTCAGTTTCTTTCCAGGTTGCTTGTTGCTTACGCAGAGTTTCCAGCATGGTATCAACGTCAGCGTCGTTTACTTCAACAACTGGCTTTTCTACTTCAATGCTTTCCAGATCTTTCAGCTCAACTTCTGGGTACACTTCAAACTCAACAGAATAAGTAAAATCTTCACCCTGCTTGTATTCACCCGGCACATAGTTTGGTGCGCCAGCTGGGTTGATTTTTTCTTTAATGATCGCGTCAACGAAATTGCGTTGCATCAGGTCGCCCAGAACATCCTGGCGAACAGATGCGCCGTAGCGTTGTTCAACGATGTTCATCGGCACATGGCCTTTACGGAAACCGTCGATACGAACACTTTTAGCGGCTTTCACTAATTCACTTTTTACTGCTTTCTCAATGCTGTCAGCAGCAACAGTAATTGTTACACGGCGGCCAAGGCCTTGAGTGGTTTCAACAGAAACTTGCATCTTGTTACCTCAAAAAAATCACAGTGCTCGGTCAACTCCAGAAGCTGCAAACGAAGCAGCACCATTTACCCTTTCAGGAATGATGCGAACTCTGAAAACACCCTCTAAGAACCGGGACGGCCGCATTAAACAGAACCGAGTATCCCAGATGTCAGAAGCGTCCCGAAACCATTCCGGAAAAATAAGACGCGACATTATAGCGGCGCACAGGGTATGAGTCGAGGAAAGCAAGCGAATGTTGTCGCGGTAAAATTCACGCGTGAATCGTTCCCTCGGCTAAAACTCCTGCGGCGCACTAGTAAAACGATGGTGTCGCCTATACAGAAAAACAAGCGGCCCAGAGGCCGCTTGCGAAATTCTCATCTACTAATACCCTAAATCAGGCCAGAATTACTACTGTTATCCAGCCTGTTTTTGATTAGAGCCGCAGTTTACGCTAATGTCCCAGCTCCGCGACAAGATGGTGAATCCGGTACAGTGTCTTGTAATCCAGCCCACTCTTTTAATGTATAAGTGTGCAAAGCCAGCGCATGAACGCTGCCCGCCAGCTCATCAGCCAACGCACCATAAATCGCACGATGGCGGCTCAGAAAGCGCTGATCTTGAAATTTATTGCTGACGATCACAATTTTAAAGTGACTTTCAGAACCGGCTGGAACATTGTGGCGGTAACTTTCATTTATTACCTCCAGATGATCCGGTTCGAATGCCATTTTTAGTTTTTCTTCAATTTGTTCTCGAATCAAAATCATCATATTCTCCTTACTGCAAGGGCAGAAAACTGCCGACTCTCTTATGCAATCTTAGTTGATTTTCGCTGTTTTATAACATTTCAGATACAAAATAGCCCGCAGATCTCCCTTTAATTGGCTCAAGGTATGAGGCGAATCTGATAGTCCGGTAACAAGGTGACTTGTAAGGTCTTTATGTGAACTTGCGGGTCATTTGGGGAAAAATCGTCTTTTTTGATGAAAATCTCTACATCGGGATCTTCCACCCGTCAATCCCGGTGCTATGATGTCGCGACTGCAAACTCGCAAAATAACATGGCTGCTACCCCGCTCTGATTATTAAAGAATTCCATAACTATTGAGATAAAGTGAACATGCTAAAGAAAATTCTTTTCCCGCTGTTGGCTATTTTTATCCTGGCAGGTTGTGCTGCCAGCAACAACACCTTGAATGTCACGCCAAAAGTGGTATTGCCACCACAAGATCCTACCCTGATGGGGATTACTATCAGCATTAATGGTGCTGATCAGCGCCAAGATGCGGCACTGGCTAAAGTCAATCGCGATGGCCAATTGGTCGTGTTGACCCCATCCCGTGACCTGCGTTTCTTGTTACAAGAAGTGCTGGAAAAACAGATGACAGCTCGCGGTTATATGATTGGCACTGGTGCCCCGGTGGACTTACAAATCGTTGTAAACCAACTATTTGCTGATGTGCAGGAGGGTAATCTGCGCTATAACATCACCACCAAAGCGGATATTTCTATCACTGCAACTGCGAAAAATGGCAATAAGCAGGTTAAAAACTACCGTGCCAGTTACAACGTTCAGGGCGCATTTACTGCGACTAACGAAAAAATCACTGATGCCGTTAATACCGTGTTAAGCGATGTGATTGCAGATATGGCGCAAGACACCAGTGTCAGTAGCTTTATCAAACAAAATGCTCGCTAATCTTCCGTTTGCTTAACATCATTATTACTGCTTAACAGAATGCTCCGCCCTGAACATCGGGGGGAGCATGTAGGTCTCACATGTCCAATCGCTATTCAAACCTTTTTACCCAACGTAATTCGCTTATTCTTCTGTTGTTGGGGTTTGCTTCGGGCCTCCCTTTAGCCCTTACTGGTGGTACTCTGCAAGCATGGATGACGGTTGAAAACGTCGATCTGAAAACCATTGGTATTTTCTCCCTGGTTGGCCAGGCTTACGTCTTTAAGTTCCTCTGGTCCCCATTAATGGACCGCTATACCCCTTCATTTCTTGGCCGCCGACGTGGCTGGTTGTTAATTAGCCAACTATTACTCATCGTTGCTATTATCGCCATGGGCTTTATGGAGCCGGCTAAGCATTTATGGTGGCTGGCGGCTATCGCGGTATTGGTCGCATTCTGTTCTGCATCGCAAGATATTGTTTTTGATGCTTATAAGACCGACTTACTCACAGCCGAAGAGCGCGGTACCGGGGCGGCAGTCTCAGTGCTGGGCTACCGTCTGGCGATGTTGGTCTCTGGCGGGCTGGCACTGTGGATAGCCGATCGCTACCTTGGCTGGCAATCCACTTACTGGTTAATGGCTGGATTGATGTTAATTGGGGTATTCGCCACCCTATTTGCCCCAGAGCCTGACATCCGCATTGCACCACCGAAAACATTGGAAGAGGCGATTGTTGCCCCATTACGTGATTTTTTTGGCCGCAACAATGCGTGGCTGATTCTGTTACTGATCGTGTTATACAAAATGGGTGATGCTTTTGCCGCTAGCCTGAGCACCACCTTCTTAATCCGTGGCGTCGGGTTCGACGCTGGTGAAGTGGGGCTGGTCAATAAAACATTAGGATTGATTGCCACCATTATTGGTGCGCTCTATGGCGGCATTTTGATGCAGCGGTTGAGTTTATTCCGGGCATTGATGATTTTCGGTATTTTACAAGCGATTTCCAATGTGGGTTACTGGCTGTTATCCATTACTGACAAGAATATATTCTCCATGGGCAGCGCTATATTTCTGGAGAATCTCTGCGGGGGTATGGGTACTGCGGCGTTTGTCGCACTGTTAATGACCCTCTGTAACAAGTCTTTCTCCGCCACGCAATTTGCCTTGTTATCTGCACTATCCGCAGTCGGTCGCGTTTATGTCGGCCCGATTGCGGGTTGGTTTGTCGAAACACACGGTTGGCCGTTGTTCTACCTATTTTCCATTGCTGCAGCCATTCCCGGCTTATTACTGCTTTATATCTGCCGTCACACGCTGGAACATACCCAGAAAACCGATGAATTTATGCCCCGAACCGCATTTAAAACCGCTTACCGTTGGGCATTACGCTTCTTAACTATTGGCTGTGTTTTGTTAGCCGCATGGCTGATCTTGCTGATAAGCAACTCACTAAACTGGACCGCAGCACCAGAAATAGCCGATACCTTGCTACTGCGCGGCATCCAACTCAGCGTGGTCGGTATGGTTCTGGGGGGGTTATTGGATTATCTGGCACTCAGGCGGGAAAAACTAGCGTAATCACCTGAGTTAACACTCAAAGGCCGGCACTAATGCCGGCCTTTTTGTATTTATTAGCTAAAGAAATTATTCCGCCCCATAAACAATTTTGAAACCACCTCGCAAAATTAGTGAATCAAGTCACATATATCAGTAACAGTTGCAAAATATTTTTCCAAAAGCGAGATCTACATCACCCTGCGGGCTTTATCCTTTTGTGCGGTAAGACTATGATGTGCGCACTTTTTGTTAAGGACTGTGTCCTTTTGTTTCTCCTGACATCTTTCAACTACACAGAGGCATTTATGCGTAAAACTCTTATCGGCGCTATCGCGCTGGCCACGGTCACTTTGGCTCCCGCCGCACAAGCTGAATACCAGTGGGGTTTCGGTAACATCAGCATGAACTATCTTGACTGGACCCGAAGTACTACGCATAAATCAGGTAACTCCTCGCATAAAGACGACTTTGCTTATATCGAGTTGGAAGGTGGTGCAGGTTATAGCTGGGGCGAGATCTACGGCTTCTTCGATTTAGAAAATCCGTTCAATTCCAAAACGGCGCAACCGGGTGACAACCAACGTTACACTTTCAAAACCACCGGTCGCTACTATCTGGGTGACACCGGCTTCAATCTGTATGGTCACATTTATGGCACCTACTCGCTGCCAAGCGCTGAAGGCAACGATTACAGTAACTTCCACGAAGTGAACACGCTGTATGGTATCGGCTATAACGCAACAGTGGCTGGCGTGTGGATGAAACCTTTCGTGGCACTGCACTATGTTGACCAGACCTATTACTCAGGTAATAACGGTTATGTTGTGGGCTGGGTTGCAGGTTATGACTTTACCGCGTTTGATGAGAAATTTAGCATCACCAACTGGAACGAACTGGAATTCAACCGTGCAGAGCGCTATGCCGCAGGCAACGGTGGCCGTAATGGGGTTAACGGTGCCATCGCACTTTGGTGGACACCGATTAAACAATTTACCACCGGTATTCAGTACCGTTACGCGTATAACAAGTTGGGTGAAGACTTTTTACAAGACGGTATTATTTACTCAATTAAATATAATTTCTAACTAAATGATTCCGGGGTGCCTATTTATGTCACCTCGGAATATAATTTAATTTACTTTTACATCACATATTTTTCACACAAAATAAGCTTACATACGAATTAAAAATCAGTACTTCCCTTGAATAAAGCCCTAATTACCGTTGTTTTTCCTTAACATCCTGGCCTTGCTACTAAGCCATCTCGCCAACATATTGTTGCCATTAGTAAATTGTCACGCCAGTCAACATCTGTGACCCCCTTAACATAAAGTGTCAACAAGCCGCTGACACAATCTTAAGCATGTTTACAGTCCTGCAACCTTCCCGTAAAATGCCCGCACACATGAAACGACAATAGAGCCCTTTTGTAATTGAGGTCGTTAGATGAGACTTAAGAAATACATTAAAAATATGGGTATGTTGTCTTTATTTGCAGCCACGGTAATGCTTAGTGGTTGCGATATGGTATTGATGAATCCCAAAGGCGCAATCGGAGTCGAGCAAAAAACACTGATACTTACTGCTATCGGTTTAATGTTGATCGTCGTGGTTCCGGTTATTTTTATGGCGTTCGCTTTTGCATGGAAGTATCGCGCATCCAACAAAAGTGCGACCTACACCCCAAACTGGTCCCATTCCAACAAAATTGAGCTTGTTGTATGGGCTGTTCCAATCATTATCATCGCTATTTTGGCGACGATAACCTGGAAAACCTCTCACGAACTTGACCCGTTCAAACCGCTTGAAGTGGCAGGCAAAGAGCCTATTACCATTGAAGTGGTTTCCCTTGACTGGAAATGGCTGTTTATCTATCCAGAACAAGGTATTGCTACAGTAAATGAACTAGCGTTCCCTACTGATGTTCCGGTGAACTTTAAAATCACCTCTAACTCAGTAATGAACTCGTTCTTTATCCCTCAGTTAGGCGGGCAGATCTATGCGATGGCCGGGATGCAAACCAAGCTGCATCTGATTGCCAACGAAGCCGGTAAATACAATGGTATTTCCAGCAGCTTCAGCGGTAAGGGCTTCTCTGGTATGAAATTCACTGCGATTGCAACACCAACGCAGGAAGAATTCAACCAGTGGGTCGCACAGGTGAAAAAATCGCCGAACACCCTAAATACCACTGACGATTTCAATAAACTGGCTGAACCGAGTGAAAATAATCCGGTTGAGTATTTCTCCAGTGTTAAACCGGAGCTGTTTAAAGGGATTATTGGCAAATTTATGGGCGATATGAACATGCACCAGAAAGGCGATGATACCCATAAAGGTATGGATATGAGCCAGGGCATGGATATGGGCGAACACGCCGCTCACGCCGGAGCCGAGGAATAAAACGATGTTGGGAAAATTAACACTTGATGCGGTTCCGCTACACGAACCAATCATTATGGTTACCGTTGCTGCAATCGTTCTAGGCGGACTGGCACTTGTCGCCCTCCTGACCTATTTCGGCAAATGGAAGTGGTTATGGAGCGAATGGCTGACCTCTGTTGACCATAAAAAAATCGGTATCATGTACATTTTGGTCGCCATGGTCATGCTTTTGCGTGGTTTTGCCGACGCCATCATGATGCGTAGCCAGCAAGCACTCGCTTCTGCTGGCGAGGCTGGGTTCCTACCGCCTCACCACTATGATCAAATCTTCACCGCTCATGGCGTCATCATGATTTTCTTCATGGCGATGCCTTTTGTGGTGGGCTTAATGAACGTGGTTGTACCGCTACAAATCGGTGCTCGTGACGTTGCCTTCCCGTTCCTGAACTCACTGAGCTTCTGGTTCTTCGTCGTCGGGGTGGTGTTAATCAACATCTCTCTGGGGGTCGGTGAATTCGCGCAAACTGGCTGGCTGGCCTATCCGCCGCTGTCCGGTAAAGAGTACAACCCAGGTGTCGGGGTCGATTACTGGATCTGGAGTCTACAGATTTCCGGTTTGGGCACCTTGCTGACCGGTGTTAACTTCTTCGCCACTATCTTGAAGATGCGCGCACCTGGCATGTCAATGATGAAGATGCCGGTCTTCACATGGGCGGCACTTTGTACCAACATTTTAATTATCGTCTCTTTCCCGATTCTGACAGTCACCGTCGCGTTACTGACCCTGGATCGTTACCTTGGCACCCATTTCTTTACCAATGATATGGGTGGCAACATGATGATGTACATCAACCTGATCTGGGCCTGGGGCCATCCGGAAGTGTACATTCTGGTCCTGCCAGTATTCGGCGTGTTCTCCGAAGTGACTGCGACCTTCTCAAGAAAACGGCTGTTTGGTTACACCTCACTCGTTTGGGCAACCATCGCGATTACCGTCCTGTCGTTTATCGTTTGGCTACACCACTTCTTTACCATGGGGTCCGGTGCCAACGTTAACGCCTTCTTCGGTATTGCCACGATGATCATTTCCATCCCGACAGGGGTGAAGATATTCAACTGGTTGTTCACCATGTACCAAGGCCGAATTCAGCTTAACTCCGCAATGCTGTGGACTGTTGGTTTCATTATCACCTTCTCTATCGGTGGCATGACCGGTGTTCTGCTGGCCGTTCCGGGGGCAAACTTTGTTCTGCATAACAGCCTGTTCCTGATTGCACACTTCCACAACGTGATTATTGGTGGTGTGGTATTCGGTTGCTTCGCTGGCCTGACCTACTGGTGGCCTAAGTCCTTCGGCTTTACGCTGAATGAGAAATGGGGCATCCGTGCATTCTGGTTCTGGATCATCGGCTTCTTCGTTGCCTTTATGCCGCTGTACGTACTGGGCTTTATGGGTATGACCCGCCGTTTGAGCCAAGATATCAATCCAGAATTCCACCCGATGTTAATGGTGGCCGCTGGCGGTGCAGCACTGATTGCATGCGGTATCTTGTGTCAGGTTATTCAGGTCTTCGTCAGTATCCGTGATCGCGAACAGAATCGTGATCTGACTGGTGACCCATGGGGTGGCCGTACGCTGGAGTGGTCTACCTCCTCTCCACCGCCGTTCTATAACTTCGCTGTTGTGCCTGTCGTGACTGATCGTGACGAATTCTGGGACATGAAAGAGAAAGGTGAAGCTTATAAACGCCCGGCGAAATACGAAGAGATCCACATGCCGAGAAACACCGGTGCAGGTGTGATTATTGCTGGCTTCAGCTTGATCTTCGGCTTTGCCATGATCTGGTATATCTGGTGGCTGGCCATTGTTGGCTTCGTCGGCATGATTGTGACCTGGATTGTGAAAAGCTTCGACGAGGATGTTGATTACTATGTGCCGGTTGCAGAAGTTGAGCGCATTGAAGATCTTCATCATGAACAAATCAGCAAAGCAGGCGTGAATCATGTCAACTGAAACTCTGACTAACCATAACGTCGCCCATGTAGAGCATGGGCATCACGATGCAGGAGCCACCAAAGTATTCGGCTTCTGGATCTACCTGATGAGCGACTGTATTTTGTTTGCGACTCTGTTCGCAACCTATGCAGTGTTGGTAAACGGGACCGCTGGCGGTCCTTCAGGCAAGGATATCTTCGACTTGAACTTTGTTCTGGTCGAAACCTTCCTGTTGCTGTTCAGTAGCATTACTTACGGCGTCGCTATGCTGGGCATGAATAAAGGCAATAAAAACCAGGTGAATACCTGGTTGGGTCTGACATTCCTGTTCGGTCTGGGCTTTGTGGCAATGGAAATCTATGAATTCCATCACCTGATTGCTGAAGGCTACGGCCCGGATCGCAGTGCGTTCCTGTCCAGCTTCTTCGCGCTGGTTGCCACCCACGGTATTCACGTTACCGCTGGCTTGGTTTGGATCATCATTATGATGATTCAAGTAGCAAAACGCGGCCTGAATGAAATGAACCGAACCCGCCTGATGTGTCTGAGCTTGTTCTGGCACTTCCTGGATGTGGTTTGGATCTGCGTATTCACCGTTGTCTATCTGTTAGGAGCCATGTAATGAGTCATCCAACATCGAGTCACCCAACAACGACTCACGGTGGAGCCAGCCACGGTAGCTTGAAGTCATACCTTATTGGCTTCATTCTGTCGGTCATTCTGACAGTGATTCCATTTGCGATGGTGATGAGCGGTACTGCCTCTCATACCACTATTCTGGCCACAGTGGTCGGTTTAGCCGTTGTGCAGATTATCGTACATTTAGTGTACTTCCTGCACATGAATGGATCGTCCGAAGAGCGTTGGAATCTGGTGGCGTTCCTGTTCACCGCTATGATTATTGCAATCGTTGTTGTGGGCTCACTCTGGATTATGTACAACCTCAACATCAATATGATGGTTGACTGAAGAGCTGCATGTGATGATTAAGCAATACCTGCAAGTAACTAAACCAGGAATTATCTTCGGCAATTTAATTTCTGTCGTTGGGGATTTCTCCTCGCTTCCAAAGGCGTGATTGATTACCCCCTTTTTCTCGCCACCTTGTTCGGTGTCTCGCTAGTTGTTGCCTCCGGGTGCGTGTTTAACAACTATATCGACCGTGATATCGACCGTATCATGGAGAGAACGAAGAATCGTGTCCTGGTAAAAGGGCTTATCGATCCGAAAGTG
The DNA here is from genome assembly GCF_013282745.1 of Yersinia bercovieri ATCC 43970. Lineage (NCBI taxonomy): Bacteria > Pseudomonadati > Pseudomonadota > Gammaproteobacteria > Enterobacterales > Yersiniaceae > Yersinia > Yersinia bercovieri. Next base: position 2,505,468 of record NZ_CP054044.1, on the reverse strand, counting down.
AGCCTGATTTATGCTTCAGTGCTGGGTATTGCTGGCATGCTGTTGCTCTATGTCGCCGCCAATCTATTGGCGATGCTGCTGGCAGTCATTGGTTTCGTTATCTATGTGGGGGTTTATAGCCTCTACATGAAGCGCAAATCAGTCTACGGCACCTTGATTGGCAGTTTGTCAGGTGCTGCACCACCGGTGATTGGTTACTGTGCCGTGACTGGGCAGTTCGATATGGGGGCATTAATACTGCTGCTGATCTTCAGCTTGTGGCAAATGCCTCACTCTTATGCCATCGCGATTTTCCGCTTTAAGGATTATCAGGCTGCCAACATTCCAGTACTGCCGGTCATAAAAGGAATATCGGTCACCAAAAACCATATTACCCTTTATATTCTGGCATTTATGGTAGCGACCCTGATGCTGACACTGAGTGGTTACGCCGGTTATAAATACCTGGTTGTCGCTGCGGCGGTGAGTGTCTGGTGGTTGGGCATGGCCTTGCGCGGTTACAAAGCGACCAATGACATCGTATGGGCGAGAAAACTATTTGTCTTCTCCATCATTGCCATTACGTCATTGAGCGTCATGATGTCGGTTGATTTCAATGTTCCCTCCTCGGCAGGGTTACTGACTTACGTCGGGTAACATCAAGCCGATGCTGATATAGAGAGTGGCTGGCGGGCAAATACCCGTCGGCCACTTTTTTCTGCCCTGCCCTGCTTTCCTTCACTTCACTTTTGGTCTCACGCGCGCTTATAACAGTTAGAGCTATTTATTTCATAGACTGTTCTTATTCGAGTCATTCAGCCGCGAGTTTTGCCTAAAATATAGCCTGTAATACATTCTAAGCATCAATAGATTTACCCACCGGCCCTAACATCATTACAATGGCGCAGAATATTTTTTTGAGGTGGTAATGAACGATAATAAAATGACCCCACTAGAGCTGCGGGCTACCTGGGGGTTGGGGACAGTATTCTCACTGCGCATGCTAGGCATGTTTATGGTTTTGCCGGTACTCACCACCTACGGCATGGCACTTTCTGGTGCCAGTGAAGCACTAATTGGCATTGCGATTGGTATTTACGGTTTGGCTCAAGCCATTTTTCAGATCCCGTTCGGGCTGGTTTCCGATCGTATTGGTCGTAAACCACTCATCGTCGGTGGCTTGCTAATATTTGCCTTAGGCAGTGTCATTGCCGCACTAAGTGATTCTATTTGGGGCATTATTCTTGGTCGCGCATTACAGGGTTCCGGGGCAATTGCGGCGGCAGTGATGGCATTGCTATCAGATCTGACCCGTGAGCAAAATCGCACAAAAGCCATGGCGTTTATCGGTGTCAGTTTTGGTGTCACCTTTGCTATCGCGATGGTACTCGGCCCCATCGTCACCCACGCTTTTGGCCTGCAAGCCCTGTTCTGGGCAATTGCCATACTGGCGCTGTTAGGCATTGTCATTACGTTAGCCGTAGTACCGGACGCCGATAGCCATGTGCTTAATCGTGAATCCAGCATCGTAAAAGGCAGCGTGAGCAAAGTGCTCAACAATAGTCGGCTGCTTAAACTTAATTTTGGCATCATGTGCCTGCATATTTTGTTGATGTCGAGCTTTGTGGCATTACCGCAGATTATGGCTAGTGCAGGATTAGCGCCAGCTCAGCACTGGATTGTCTATCTGGTCACCATGTTGGTTTCATTCGCCGCCGTGGTTCCGTTCATTATTTATGCTGAAGTCAAACGCCGGATGAAGCAGGTCTTTATGGGCTGTGTGGCAGTGTTGTTTGCCGCAGAAGTAGTGCTGTGGTCAGCTGGGCAACAGTTGTGGATGATCATTGCTGGCGTGCAGTTATTTTTCATTGCTTTCAATGTGATGGAGGCAATACTGCCATCATTAATCAGCAAAGAGTCTCCCGCCGGTTATAAAGGTACAGCAATGGGGATTTACTCCACCAGCCAATTTATTGGCGTCGCCATCGGCGGTAGTTTGGGTGGTGTGATATTTGGTATGGGAGGGGCAAGTATGGTGTTTGCCGCGGGTGCAGTTATCGCACTACTATGGTTTGCGGTCAGCGCCACCATGCAAGAACCACCTTATGTCAGTAGCCTGCGAATCACATTGTCAGAGTTGGCGGTGAAAGAGTCGGCATTGGAAGAGCGCATCAAGGCTCAGCCCGGCGTAACCGAAGCTGTAGTGGTGACAGCGGAGCGCAGCGCCTACGTCAAAGTGGATACCAAAAAAACCAATCGCAGTCAGCTTGAGCAGTTAGTCAACGCAATATAAGCCTAAATCAGGTACAAAACTTTTGTACCTGATTTGATTAATAACAGATCCCGCGAGATATCAGTCGCGGAAGTTATTGAACTGAAATGGTTGGCCCAGATCAGCGCCGCGAATCAGTGCCATTACACCCTGTAAATCATCACGCGCTTTGCCGGTTACCCGAACTTGCTCGCCCTGAATCTGTGCCTGAACCTTCAGCTTGCTATCTTTAATCAGCTTAACCAGCTTCTTGGCCTGCACACTTTCAATCCCTTGTTTCAGCTTGGCTTCCACACTGTAGGTTTTACCACTGCGATCCATCTCTTCCGGGATCTCCAGTGCCGCACCTTCAATCCCACGCTTGGTCAGTTGAGCACGTAAAATATCCAGCAGTTGTTCAACCTGAAAATCAGATTCGCTGACCACTTTGATGCTTTCGTTCTTCTCATTTAACTCAAAACTCGCCGGAACATTACGAAAATCCCAACGGTTTGCCAGATCACGGGTGGCGTTTTCAACGGCGTTACGCACTTCCTGCATATCGATTTCAGATACAATGTCGAAAGATGGCATATCCCCTCCTCCTGATAGATGAATGGTGAGCATAATAACCGCTTTATCCCCCACAGACAAAGCCAAGCCGCTGACAATTGCTCAACTAACCCGCAGTTATCGCCAACCCTGCGTTTAATGGCTAAAAAGTCTATAATCAAAGCATAACATGCAGAAAGAAGAAGTAAGTTTTCCGCTCAGACCAAGGAGGCCTCAATGAAAATTACTGTGCTTGGTTGCGGAGCTTTAGGGCAATTATGGCTATCAGCGCTCTACCAGCAAGGCCATGATGTACAAGGCTGGCTTCGTGTGCCGCAGCCCTTTTGTTCGGTCAATGTCATCATGCTAAACGGCGAGGCATTCAACCAAAACCTGCCGACTAACGATCCCGAGCATTTGTCGAAAAGTGAACTGCTGCTAGTCTGCTTAAAGGCGTGGCAGGTCTCCAGTGCAGTGACCGCGTTGCTATCTAAGCTTAACCCTAAATGCCATATTTTACTGTTACATAACGGCATGGGAACACAGGAGGAGCTACCTCGGGATGAGCATATTTTCCTGCACGGTGTGACCACCCATGCTGCGCGTCGGGACGGCAACACGATTGTCCATGTCGCCAGCGGCATTACCCATATTGGCCCGCTGTCGCCAGTGACGATGGAGATAACACATCTGGCCGATCTCCTGCATCAGGCACTGCCGGATGTCGCCTGGCATAACGATATTTCATCTGCCTGTTGGCAAAAACTGGCGGTAAATTGCGTGATTAATCCGCTGACCGGCCTATATAACTGCCGCAATGGTGATTTGCAGCGCTACCCTGAGCTTATCGAACGTTTGTGCGCCGAGGTTGCCAGCGTGATGGAGATGGAGGGCTATCATACTTCAACAGATAGCCTGCTCAGTTATGTTAACAATATCATCCAAAGCACGGCTGATAACACCTCTTCGCTGTTGCAGGATTTACGCTGCCAGCGGCACACCGAGATAGATTACATCACCGGCTATTTACTGCGCCGTGCGCGTAGTCATGGCATGACACTGCCAGAAAATACCCGGCTATATGACTTAATTAAACGTAAGGAAAATGAGTATGAGCGTATCGGCGCTGGTTTGCCTGGCTCCTGGTAGCGAAGAGACCGAGGCAGTCACCACGATTGATGTTCTGGTGCGCGCAGGTATTGAGGTCACGACAGCGAGTGTTGCCAGTGATGGCGCATTAGAGATTGTCTGTTCGCGCGGCGTGCGGTTACTGGCCGATACGCGCTTAGTGGATGTGGCCGATCAGAAGTTTGATGTGGTGGTGCTCCCCGGTGGTATCAAAGGTGCCGAGTGCTTTCGCGATAGTCCGCTGCTAGTCGCCACTGTGCGCCAAACCCACAATGAGGGCCGCCTGGTCGCGGCAATTTGCGCCGCCCCCGCACTGGTTCTTGAGCATCATAATTTGTTTCCCGTCGGCAATATGACCGGATACCCGGCGCTGAAAGATAAAATCAGTGCCACCAAATGGATGGATCAGCGCGTGGTCTATGATCGGCGAGTGAACTTAGTTACCAGCCAAGGGCCAGGAACCGCCATCGATTTCGCGTTGAAAATTGTATTCCTGCTACTAGGGCGAGAAAAAGCCGCAGAGATTGCCTGGCAGTTGGTTCTACCGCCGGGGATTTATAATTATCGGGAATAGCATTAGATGGGTGAGTTGGAGAGTGAAGGGTTGACGGCGGCTACTGCGCAAGCCCAGAGTGGCAAAGCGCAGTAGCCATTAAAAATAATAATCTAAGGGCGGTACACTTTCACATTGGTATACCCCTGTTCACGCAGATAAAGTGCCTGCAAACGGCTCATCACCCCGCGATCACAATACAGCAGGTAAGTCTTGCTCTGATCCAGATCGGCGAACTGCGAGCTTAACTTATAGAATGGCAGCGATTTTACCGTCACCTGATCCAGCTTAAGCGGCTTCTCTTCCTGTTCATCCGGCGCGCGGATATCCAGCAGTACATCACTCTCCGCCAGCTCGGCAACGGTTTCAACTTCCACCAGTTGCTCACGGCTCTGCTCTGCAATTTCACGGATATCGACGTTTTTAGCTTCACTAACCACCCGATCCAGGATGGAGAAATCAAAGTGAGACTCCTCCTCCTCAATCTTCGCCTTAACCGCTTTCACCGTTGGGCTTTTTGAGATCACACCACAATATTCCGGCATGGTTTTAGCGAAATCTTCAGTGCCGATTTTCCGCGCCAGATTGATGATGTGCTCTTTATCATGAGAGATCAGTGGGCGCAGAATCAGGGTATCCGAGGCATTATCAATTAAGCGCAAGTTGGTGAGTGTCTGGCTGGAGACCTGCCCCAGCGCTTCACCGGTAACCAGGGCCTGAACGCCATAACGTTCTGCAACCTGCGACGCCGCTCGCACCATCATGCGTTTTAGCACCACGCCCATCTGGCCATCTTCAACTTTTTCGAGAATTTCGCCCACGACCGGTTCAAAATCAATGGCGACAAAGCGTACCCGATGGGAGCTACCGAAGCGGTTCCACAGGTAATGCGCCACTTGCTTAACCCCAATTTCGTGGGCTGAACCGCCGAGATTAAAGAAGCAGTAGTGCACGCGGCAACCACGGCGCATCAGCATGTAGCTGGAGACACCTGAGTCAAAACCGCCTGAAATCAAAGATAAAACATCTTCCTGCGTGCCAATCGGGAAACCACCCAGACCTTCGTGACGCGCCTTGATCAACGTCAGTTTGTCCTGATCAACTTCCAGATGCACGGTGACCTGTGGGTTCGTCAGTTTGACTTTGGCACTGTCAATATGCTGGTTTAGGCCACCACCAACATATCGCTCAACATCGCCAGAGGTAAATTCATGCTTACCACGACGTTTTACCCGCACACAGAATGTTTTTCCGACCAGCGTCTCACGATAAGCCGCCAGCGTCTGCTCGAAAATATTGTGCATATCGGTGTAGCTGCGATCTTCTACTTCGAGGATATGGTGAATCCCCGGTACGCGAGTCAGCGCATCACAAATCTGCGGGCCAAGGTTGTCATCTTTGGTGCGGATTTCAATATGATCCCAATGACGGACAACCGCAAGGCTGTCATCCTCAAGGTTTTTCAGTACGTTGCGGATGTTAGTGGTGAGAATTTTGATGAAGCGCAATCGCACCGATTGACTCTTGATGGTGATTTCTGGGAATAATTTAATGATAAACTTCATGGCGGTTTTTAGTTGTCTGGTTATGGAGTGATGGCGTTGCTATTGGCAGCAACAGTCAATAGACGTTAGCAAAAACATGCAAGCCGTGGAGTATATCACTATATGATGGCCCGCTGCGTACTAAAAACCAGACTTAAACGCCACGATTTCCCCCGCATTATCCGCTAGAATAGCCGGTAATAAGTTTTTCACCTGAAAGTGGTTCTCAGCAAGCAGGAAACGTGACGGGCCATCAAGGTTACGTTTCATAAAAATAGTGAGTCGAATAACAACTATGCCGAAAAAAGCCGCATCACCCGAAACCAAAGCAGCCAGTTTTGAAACATCGCTCAGCGAACTGGAACAGATTGTGACTCGCCTGGAGTCCGGTGAACTTCCGCTAGAAGAGGCGCTAAATGAGTTTGAGCGGGGCGTACAGTTGGCGCGTCTTGGGCAGCAGACCTTATTACAAGCCGAGCAGCGCGTGCAGGTTCTTCTGAGCGACGATGTTGATGCGCCATTAGTCCCTTTCACGCCAGATGCTGAGTAAGTCTAATGTCTAACGCCCACTCATCCACCGATTTTAGCCAGCAACTTGCCGCACACCAGCAACGAGTGAATCAGGCGCTACTGGACTTTATCGCCCCTCTGCCCTTTGGTGAGAGCGATTTGGTCGAAGCTATGCGTTATGGTGCCGTGTTAGGTGGCAAGCGGCTGCGCCCCTATTTGGTGTATGCCACAGGTCAAATGTTTGGCCTGTCGCTGACCGCTTTAGATGCCCCTGCGGCAGCAATTGAATGTATCCATGCTTATTCATTGATTCACGATGATTTACCGGCGATGGATAACGATGATTTACGCCGTGGGCAGCCCACTTGCCACATTAAATTCGGTGAAGCTAACGCCATTCTGGCAGGTGATGCGCTGCAAACGCTGGCCTTCACCATTTTGGCCGAAGCAGAGATGCCTGATGTGGCAGATAAAGATCGTCTGGCAATGGTGGCTGAATTAGCCCATGCCAGCGGTGTTGCAGGGATGTGTGGTGGTCAGGCACTGGATCTGGAAGCCGAAGCCCGCCAGATCTCACTGGCCGAGCTGGAACAGATTCATCGTCATAAAACCGGGGCATTGATCCGCGCGGCAGTGCGCCTCGGAGCATTGGCAGCCGGTGCTCGTGGGCGTGCAGCATTGCCGTTACTTGATCGTTACGCCGAGGCGATCGGCCTGGCCTTCCAGGTGCAGGACGATATTTTAGACGTTATTGGTGATACAGCTACAATTGGTAAACGTCAGGGATCAGATCAGCAACTTGGGAAAAGCACCTATCCCGCACTTCTGGGGTTAGATTGCGCTAAAGCTAAAGCTATGGATCTGTATCAGGAAGCGCTCAGCGCCCTGAATGCCCTTTCAGCACAATCCTATAACATAGCGCCCTTGCAAGCATTAGCCTGCTTTATTATTGAGCGCGATAACTAGAATTATATTGGTCGTTAATAGACGCCTGATATGCCCAAAGCAGTTAGAGTTGCAGGTAGATAGCCAGCAAATAACCCTGCAACTTCAAGGGCCAAGGGTATATAACCACTTTTGATATGAGCATCGAATGAGCCTTGATATAGCCAAATACCCGACATTGGCACTTGCGGAGAATCCTGAAGAGCTGCGCATGTTGCCAAAAGATAGCCTGCCGAAGTTATGTGATGAGCTACGGCAGTATTTGCTCGCGTCTGTTAGCCGCTCCAGTGGGCATTTTGCTTCTGGATTGGGCGTGGTTGAGCTAACTGTCGCGTTACATTACGTCTACAACACACCTTTTGATCACCTGGTGTGGGACGTCGGCCATCAGGCTTATCCACATAAAATATTGACCGGCCGCCGTGAACAAATTGGTACTATTCGCCAGAAAGATGGTTTACATCCATTCCCTTGGCGCGGCGAGAGTGAATATGATGTGCTTTCTGTCGGCCACTCCTCCACCTCAATCAGCGCGGGTTTGGGGATGGCGGTTGCCGCTGAGCGGGAAGGTAAAGGGCGTCGCACCGTGTGTGTCATTGGTGATGGGGCGATTACTGCCGGTATGGCTTTCGAAGCCATGAACCATGCTGGTGATATTCACTCAGATATGCTGGTTATCCTTAACGATAATGAAATGTCTATCTCCGAAAATGTGGGTGGACTAAATAATCATTTAGCTCAGCTATTATCGGGGAAACTCTATGCCAGCCTGCGCGAAGGCGGCAAAAAGGCATTTTCCGGTTTACCGCCAATTAAAGATCTGCTGAAACGTACCGAAGAGCACCTGAAGGGCATGGTGGTACCGAGTACCCTATTTGAAGAGTTAGGTTTTAATTATATTGGCCCAGTCGATGGTCACGATGTGCAGGCACTGACGCAGACGCTAAAAAATATGCGCGATCTGAAAGGCCCGCAACTCCTTCATATCATGACCAAAAAAGGCAAAGGCTACGCACCGGCGGAGAAAGACCCTATCGGCTGGCACGCGGTGCCAAAATTTGATCCCGCCTCAGGTACTTTACCGAAGAGTCAGGGCGTACTACCGACCTATTCCAAAATATTTGGTGAGTGGTTATGTGAAACCGCCGCCAAAGATAGCCAACTGATGGCGGTGACCCCGGCAATGCGCGAAGGCTCAGGGATGGTGCGCTTCTCCCGCGAATATCCGCAGCAATATTTTGATGTGGCCATAGCCGAGCAACACGCTGTTACCTTTGCAGCAGGTCTGGCAATTGGTGGCTATAAACCGATCGTTGCCATCTATTCGACTTTCCTGCAACGGGCCTATGATCAATTAATTCATGATGTTGCCATCCAGAATCTGCCGGTTCTGTTTGCGATTGACCGTGGCGGCCTGGTGGGTGCAGATGGTCAAACCCATCAAGGTGCGTTTGATCTCTCATTCATGCGTTGCATTCCAAATATGGTCATCATGACCCCAAGTGATGAGAACCAGTGCCGTCAAATGCTGCACACCGGCTATCACCATAATGGGCCTGCGGCAGTGCGCTACCCACGAGGTAATGGGACAGGTGCACTACTCGAGCCATTAGAGATCATGCCTATTGGTAAAGGGATAGTGCGCCGCGAAGGTGAAAAAGTTGCCATTCTGTGCTTCGGCACTTTACTGGCACAGGCGCAACAAGTGGCCGATAAGCTGAATGCCACACTGGTTGACATGCGTTTCGTGAAGCCATTGGATGAAGAATTGGTACAAGAGATGGCAGTCAGCCATGAGTTCTTGGTCACCGTGGAAGAGAACGCCATCATGGGTGGAGCTGGTAGTGGCGTTAATGAACTGTTGATGGCGAAACGGCAGTTAGTACCGGTGCTGAATATCGGCTTACCCGATTATTTCGTTCCACAAGGTGAGCAAGATGAGATGCGGGCTGAATTTGGTTTAGATGCCGCAGGTATACAGCGCCAGATTGAAGCCTGGCTGGCGTAATAATATATCAGGCATAACCACTCGGTTATGCCTGAACACTAATAGCGATTTAATAGAATAGATCTATTGGCCAGTAATGGCCGATGACAAAGATAATCGCGGCGGCAATCACCCCAGCAATAATGTCATCAATCATTATCCCCATCCCGCCGTGAACATTACGATCAAACCAGCGAATAGGCCAGGGCTTCCAAATATCAAAAATGCGGAAAACGACAAAACCGGCGACGACCCATTGCCAATCATTTACTGGCAACGCCATCAAGGTAATCCACATTCCGACAAACTCATCCCAGACAATGCTGCCGTGGTCATGAACTTTCATATCTTTCGCGGTGCGATGGCAAATATAAACGCCAATGCAGATACTGAACATCACCACCAAGGAGTAAAGCTGCCAGGGTAGCTGAATCAATAACAGCCAGAATGGGATAGCCGCAATAGAACCCGTGGTGCCCGGTGCCCACGGCGATAAGCCACTACCAAAACCGGTGGCCAATAAGTGCCAGGGATTAGCTAACCGCAAGCGCCCTTTGGCTTCATCCATGGGATTTACCCGTTGAGAAGTGATCAAAACCATGGAAATCCAGATCAACCACTTTTCCTTCGCGGAAGAATTTAACCCCCTCCGTCTGTGGCCCAATCTGACCAATGCAAGTATAGCTTGCGCCGGTATTACTGAGGGCAACATCCAATGCACCACGGTTTATTTCTGGCACCGTAAAGCACAGCTCATAATCCTCGCCACCACTCAATGCCCAGCGCAGCGCCTGCTCGGCATCAACTTGATTTTTCAGCGCATCAGAATATGGCAAGTGATCCAATTCAATGCGCGCACCGCAATGACTGGCTTTTAGGATATGTTGCAGATCAGAGATCAATCCATCAGAAATATCGATAGCAGAGCTGGCAAGTGAGCGCAGCGCCTGGCCCTGCAACACGCGAGGTTGTGGCCGTAAATGGCGGTGGATTAATGCCGCTCGGTCAGCTTCATCATCAACACGCAGCTCATTTTGTAAAATAGCCAAACCCGCAGCACTGTCACCCAAAGTGCCGGTAACATAAATCCAGTCGCCGATCCGCGCGCCAGCACGGGTCAATGCCCGCCCTTCTGGTATCAGACCTTGGATAGTTAGCGTCAGACTCAATGGCCCACGGGTGGTATCACCACCAATCAATTGCATACCGTAATAATTAAGCTGATCAAATAAGCTGTCACTGAAGGATTGCAACCAATCTTCATTGACATTAGGTAGGGTCAAAGCAAGAGATAGCCAAGCAGGATCGGCACCCATAGCCGCTAAATCGCTCAGGTTTACCGCTAAAGATTTGTAACCCAGATCGGCGGGATCGATATCCGCCAGGAAGTGAACGCCAGACACCAGTGTATCTGTACTGATGGCTAACAGCTGTTTCTCTGCCACTGTAAGAAGTGCGCAGTCGTCTCCAATACCCAGCTCTACATCCCGGCGATTACTTCTGAACCGGTCAAAGTAGCGGGCAATGAGGTCAAATTCGCCACATGCCATAATACAATTCCAGAAATGTTAACCGATATATGATTAAGGCCAGTAGCCGGCCTTAATCACACCGGTAGATTATTTTTTCTTACGTACTGTCGGAGCTAGCTTATCCAGCACTCCGTTGACAAACTTATGGCTATCTTCCGCGCCGAAAGTTTTGGCGAGTTCAATAGCTTCATTGATCGCCACTTTATAAGGGACATCTTCACGTTTGCTCAATTCAAACAGCGCAATACGCAGAACCGCTCTTTCAACCTGACCTAATTCTTCGAGCTGGCGAGAAAGCACGGGGGCCATTAACGCATCCAGAGATGCGGCGTTAACAGCAACCCCGGAGAGCAATTCACGAAAATAGGCGATGTCGACATCTTTGACATCCTGCTCCGACAGGAACTGTAATTCAACATCAGCGATGTCGTTTTTAGACAACTGCCAAGAGTAAAGCGCTTGAACAGCGCACTCACGAGCGCGGCGACGAGCAGCAGGTTTCACGGAATTCCCCTTAACTTAACTAAATTCAGCCTTTAATAGCTTTGATTACATTAATCATTTCAAGCGCGGTCAGGGCAGCTTCTGCACCTTTATTACCTGCTTTAGTACCCGCACGCTCAATGGCTTGCTCAATACTCTCTGTGGTCAGCACACCGAAAGCCACTGGGATATCACTGTTCATGGCGACATTCGCTAAGCCAGAACTCGCTTCACCAGCAACATACTCAAAGTGCGCCGTGCCCCCACGGATCACGGTACCCAGTCCAATGACCGCATCGTAACGATTGGTTTTTGCTAGTACATTAGCGACCAACGGCAGCTCATAAGCCCCTGGCACCCAAACAACAGTAATATTGTCATCGGATACCTGACCAACCCGCTTCAGGGCATCGATTGCACCTTCCAGCAAGCTGTTGTTGATAAAGTTGTTAAAACGCGCAATTGCAATCGCCACGCGGGCATTAGGAGTAGCAACAACACCTTCGATAACGTTCATAGCTTTCCTCAATATGGGTTCATACCCCGCAGGGGGGCGGATTCTATCATATTCTTTCACGCCCCGCCCCTGCGCATTTGCAAAACGCGGGCAAGTCGGTGATTAGCAGAGGGAATCACTGCCAGATAAATTAATTAATACTTCGGTTTCAAGCGCAAGCGGAGATCTGGCCCCACCGGTCGTACATCACTGAATACAAACTCGGGCGCTTGCGACAAACTTGTTAATCCAGTCAGTTCGCATAATCCGCGGGCATCACTGCCTAATAGTTTTGGCGCGATATACAAAATTAACTCATCAACTACGCCGGCCTGTAGCAGTGCGCCTGCCAGCTGTGGCCCCGCCTCAACCCAAACTGAGTTAATCTGCCGCTTGCCCAGTTGCATCATCAACAACACTAAATCCACACCATTGCCATGACGAGGTAGCAAGAGTTGCTCTACATTCGCCGGCCACAGCTGCTCATCAGCCTCAACACGGGCCAACCAGCATGGGCCATCTTGCTGTATCACTTTATGATGTGGCGTCACGCGGTTATGGCTATCAAGTATAATTCGGATCGGCTGGCGCAATCTGGCTTGCGGATACCAGCCCTGAGTTTCGCTATCTAACTCATCCCAGCGCACAGTGAGTGAAGGATCATCCGCCAAGACAGTGGCACTGGTACTTAGAATCGCCGCACTTTCAGCCCGAAAACGCTGCACATCTTGCCGCGCCTGCGGCGAGGTAATCCACTGACTTTCCCCCGACGCCATCGCGGTTCGCCCATCCAGGGATGCGGCCATTTTTAATTGCAGATAGGGGAACCCCGTGCGCATTCGTTTTAGGAAACCAAGATTAACCGCCTCAGCCTCCGCCAACATTAAGCCATGATCGACGGCGATACCCGCTTGCTTCAATTTATATAACCCGCGCCCAGCAACCTGCGGATTGGGGTCTTGCATGGCCGCGACAACTCGAATGACCCCTGCAGCAACCAAGGCATCAGCACAGGGCGGTGTACGTCCATGGTGGCTACATGGCTCGAGGGTGACATAGGCGGTGGCACCGCGCGCTTTCTCACCGGCCATGCGCAAAGCATGCACTTCAGCATGTGGCTCTCCGGCTCGCAAGTGATAGCCCTCACCGACAATCTCACCATCGCGAACCAGCACACAGCCGACATTAGGGTTAGGTGGCGTGGTAAAGCGCCCCATTCGCGCCAATTCGAAGGCGCGCGCCATATAGAATTCATCGGGCTGCATGGCTTTCCTTATTGTTGATGTAGGGCAGCTTTAGCTTACTGTGAATACGCTGCAATGAAAGAGAGGGGTAACGCGCTGATTAATCCTGCAAACGGGCAATTTCTTCGCCGAACTCGCGGATATCTTCAAAGCTGCGATAGACCGAGGCAAAGCGGATATAAGCCACTTTATCCAGGCGTTTCAGCGCCTCCATCACCAGATTACCGACCATTTTGGTGGGTACTTCACGTTCACCCGTGGCGCGTAACTGGGATTTGATATGACTTATCGCGGTTTCAACGTCATCAGAGCTAACCGGCCGCTTTTCTAATGCTTTCAGCATACCACGGCGCAATTTATCTTCATTAAAGGGTTCACGTACATCATCACTTTTAATCACGCGCGGCAGTACCAACTCCGCGACTTCAAACGTGGTAAAACGCTCATTACAATCTAAACACTGGCGGCGACGGCGCACTTGCGAACCATCGCTCACCAGACGGGAGTCAATGACTTTAGTATCCACAGCGGCACAAAACGGGCAATGCATAGCGCTTCCTGATAAGTGAACTTAAACTTAGCAGCAGTTTACCGCGAACTGCCGCGACAACAAAGGGTGGATCCGTTGTTGTCGACTATCAATGCAGGCTTGGATTTGGCGGTTCAGGTAAATTTGGCATTGGTGCCACTGACCCAGACCACCAAGTTTTGAACGCTTGTATAATCGGGCCCATGCGATATTTCCACGCCTCCCTCCAACTTACATCGTGGCTAGCTAAGTGGAAATCACCTTGGGATACCAAGCCTTTCATCGCCTTGGTCAGTTGCTCGCTCACTCCACTAGATTCCAACTTGGGTTTACATTTAGTGAAAAGATAGTAGACAGCGGCGCAGCATATCCCGATAGCAATAAAGGGGGCTAGTGGTGCTAAGACGACACTTGAGCTACCTGCAATTAAAACACCGATTGAAAGCGCGGCTACCACAGGGACAACAAGCTTAGCCTTACTAAAAAATCGATTGAAATTTATTGATTTCGATTGTTGTTTGAGCTCAACACATTCAGATGCCATTGCATAGCGCAGAGCTAGTGTGAGGTTCTTCGTTATATCCGCTGGGATAGTGTTTTTAGTAATCAGATCCTCTAATCTTTGGGCCAGTTTTTCTATACGATCGAGCCCTTGATCAACAATTTTATATTCAGGGCTCTTCCTAGCGCTTTTTTCGTAATTCTGAGTTTGTAGATTTGTATTAAAAGACTGCCGCAGCTTTTTTATCGTGACTATTGGGCTCTCACCCGCGACACCAAAATGGGTTTGTGTACTAGCATTACCAAAGAGTTTATCCCAATTAGCCTGTATCCAGCGTTGAGCGAACATAAGACTACCCGGTGGCTCGGTATATGTGGACGAACGAATATCAAAAGCCAACATTTGTTGGTAATAATATACCTGCAACTGCTCAAGGCTAGCATTTACTGGTCTTGTGCCTAAATCACCTAACACTGTATTAATATGCTTCAGATGTTTACTCATAAAAGCCATTAAATCAGTTAAATCATTTATTTTATCATTTACCGAGTCAGGCGTGTCATGATTAAATACCACATGTGACTTGTTACCTGGTAGGGGTTGTAATTGCATATAAGCTCCCAGACCAGAAACTTTCAAATACTCTGCTATTTTTTTACTAAATGTACCATTAAATTCATGATTTTTTAGTAATTCGGTAAGAATCAATGCTATTTTATTATTATCCTTAGGGAAGTTTCTGACAATCACATTGCTACTATTTCCCAACTCAATCGCCAAGTCATCTCTTAATGTTACATTTTTTAAATCTCGCTCTATTTTTTTACGACGCATCATTTTCGACGACCATCCCCCCTCAACTCCACTTACATATTCACTTAACATTGTTTGTAATAGCAATCCATTACTACAAATCTCTTTTATTGGCTTAATATAAAAATCACCCGTAACGCCCTCCACTCTGCCAATTAATTTTGCGACATCTTTATCTCCAACAAATTCAATCAATAATTTATGGGCTTTACTATTTGAATCATTAATTTTATTTTTAATCGAGCTTAGCTTTATGCATAAATCACCTATAGAGTTTATATCATCTCCTAGTTCCAACTCTTTATTGCCTTTAACACACTTTTTTCTATATTTTTCCTCAACTAATTTACTATATATAGTTCTCAACCGTATCAACTCTGGTGGTGCAACCTCCGGTGGCTCATTCTCAAACGGGTTACCTGGTGTTGCCTGCATTGACGCAATAGCAGTTGGTGAAATGGGTGCAATCGAATTTAAAAAATTAATATTCTCTTTAGTGGAGATTGGATTTTGGGGGGGGGCAACCAAATCTATTTTTTTCTTTACTAACTGATAAAATACCTCATCATTCTCCCTTTTATTTATAAGGTCTTTAACATAGTTATCCTTGCTGAATTTATCAAGCGCTTTTTTTAATGTGCTTGAAATGGGATGTTTTATAAGACTATATACACGATTAATTTCACAACAAAAATCTTCCATCGTGCCAAGACCATCTATCAAATTAATATCCTTCTTGTTTTTATACTCCTCAGCCACTATATTATAATATGACTTAACCAATTCTGACACTTCCTCTGATTGCTCCTCAAATGGGTTACCAGAACAAGCAACTCCGGGATCCTTCAGGTAGAAATGGTCATAAAACCCCTTAAAATCATAGTTATCCTTAATCCCTAAACCCTCTTTACTATTAATTAACTCAACGAGTTTCTTACATTTATCTGAAGTGTTATTTTCTTTCAAATGATTATTTAGATTAAATATAATTTCATCTATTGTCTTAGAACTCTTTTTTATTTTTATCAAGTGAGGATAGTCACCATCATTATCAATATAACCCGCATTATATAAAGCATTAGTTATCTTAATATTCACCTCATTAAATAAGCCACCATTATTACCTGAAGTAATATCTTGACATTTATGAAAACCACAAAATATTGGACTAACCGCTGTATCTTTCACTAAATCCTCCTTATTGGTGATTCTTTAATTATTTTACATTTAATCTTGAATGCCTATATCTAAGTGGAGAATAGTGTATAGTTAATAGACAACCTATCAAATAAGTTAGGTAAATCCCAAAACAGTCCACTTTAATGATTTATTTTTCTTATTGATTCATAGAATCAATCAAGTCGATATTTATATACAAAAAGAAAATCATCAATGTAACTATAATAAATAAAGTTAAGTAATAATTGAACGGAGAAAGTGAAGAAGAGAGTTAATCGATAGCGTTTTACTGTGAAAAAGAAGTTTGGCTGATTCAATAACAAAAAGCCCTAACATCGACTGTATCTTCAATAGCACTAAGATACAGTCGGCATCAGGGCTTATATTTTGTACTACCGCTTACAAGCTATTACGGCAGGATTGAAGGCTGATCTGCGCCCTCTTTCTCAACTTTTTGCTGCAACATATGCTCACGTTTCATACCCAGTTTCAACGCCAGCGCGGACGCAACGTAGATGGATGAAACTGTACCGATGGACACACCGATCAGCATCGTCAGTGAGAAGCCTTGCAGCATCGCACCACCGAAGATAAACAGCATCAATACCACCATCAGCGTAGTCCCAGAAGTCATAAGGGTACGGCTTAGGGTTTGGGTCAAAGACACGTTCATGATTTCGTAAGGTGTGCCGCGACGAATTTTGCGGAAGTTTTCACGAATACGGTCAGAGACCACAATGCTGTCGTTAAGTGAGTAACCAATAACTGACATCAATGAAGCGACGATAGTTAGGTCAATCTCGATATGGAATAACGACAAGATCCCCATGGTAATAATCACGTCATGGGCCAGAGCGATAACCGCCCCTAGCGCCAAACGCCATTCAAAACGGAAACCGACATAAACCAGAATACACAGCAACGCCACTAATAACGCCATACCACCGGCCTGGGCTAAATCACTCCCCACACTTGGGCCGACGAATTCGATACGTTTTACCGATGCATTCTTATCAACTGACTCATTGATAACGGATATGACTTTGTTACCCAGCTCCTGCCCGGCAGTCCCGGTTGCAGGTGGCATACGTACCATCACATCACGAGTGCTACCAAAGTTTTGCAGAATTGGCGACTCAAAACCCGCCTTTTCTAGTGTGTCGCGCAGTTGGTCCAGATCAGCAGGTTTTTCCAGGTTAATTTCAATCACCGTACCACCAGTGAAATCAAGACCCCAGTTGAACCCTTTGGTGGACATTACCGCAATTGATGCAACCAACAGCAGCAACGAGATGCCGAAAGCAACGTTATCCCAGCGCATAAAGTCATAGACTCTACGGCCATAGTTCAGTTGTTCAACAGTATAATCCTGTGCCACAACGTACTCCTCAAATAGACAGCTTGTTAATGCGCTTGCCGCCGTAAAGCAGGTTGACGATGGCACGAGTACCGACTATTGCGGTGAACATTGACGTGATAACACCAATGGCCGTTGTAATAGCAAAGCCTTTAATCGAACCAGTACCTACAGCGTAAAGAATAATTGCTGTGATAAGCGTCGTTACGTTCGCATCAACGATACTTGAGAAGGCACCTTTGTACCCTTCATGAATCGCTTGCTGGATCGTCCGCCCGTTTCGGTACTCTTCTTTTATTCGCTCGTTAATCAGCACGTTAGCATCAACTGCTACCGCCAGCGTCAATACGATCCCGGCAATACCCGGCATGGTTAATGTCGCCCCCGGCAGCAGGGACATCACACCCACGATCAACACCAAGTTAGCCAACAGTGCCGTACTGGCAATCACACCAAATTTACGGTAGTAGATCACCATAAATAGAATAGAGACCGCCAAGCCCCACAAGCAGGCTTCCAGACCTTGGGTGATGTTTTGTGAACCCAAAGTTGGCCCGATAGTCCGCTCTTCCACGATTTGGATTGGGGCAATCAACGCACCCGCACGCAGTAATAGGGAGAGCTGACGAGCTTCAGCCGGATTATCAATGCCAGTAATGCGGAAACTGTTACCTAGGCGCGATTGAATGGTCGCAACGTTGATAACTTCTTCCTGCTTAACCAGAATCGCGCGGCCATTAGCATCTTTTTTACCGCTGTCTTTATATTCTACAAACAAAGTCGCCATCGGCTTGCCGATATTGTCTTTGGTAAAATTAGACATCAAAGAACCACCGGCACTGTCGAGCGAAATATTAACCTGAGCCTGGTTATATTCGTCGGTGCTGGAGGTTGAATCGGTAATATGGTCACCGGTCAGGATCACGCGTTTGTACAAGACAACCGGGCGGCCTTCACGGGTATTTTTGACCTCTGAATCGCCCGGCACACGGCCGGTGGCGGCCACAGAGGCATCAACATTGCTGTTTACCAGACGGAATTCCAGCGTTGCCGTCGCACCAAGAATCTCTTTGGCACGTGCAGTGTCTTGGATACCCGGTAACTCAACCACAATACGATCTGAACCCTGGCGCTGAACCAACGGCTCGGCTACACCTAGTTGGTTAACCCGGTTACGCAGGATCGTAATGTTTTGCTGAACCGCATATTCGCGCGCTTCTCGCAGACGGTCATCGGTCATCACAGCTTTTAACGTATTGCTGCCATTAGAACCAATCACCAGATCTCGGTGGCGAGAAGAGAGGTAGCTGATAGCGTCATCGCGGGTTTTATCGTCGCGAAAACGCACTTCAACACCATAGTTATCGAGTTTACGCACTGTCGCATACGGGATATTTTTCTCACGCAGATCAGTGCGCAGGGTATCCATCGTTTGCTCTTGCAGTTTGCCAAGCGCAGTGTCCATGTCCACTTCCATCAGGAAGTGCACACCACCACGCAGGTCAAGACCCAGCTTCATCGGCTCAGCACCCAGCCTGGCAAGCCAAGAAGGCGTTGCCGGCGCCAGGTTTAGCGCGATAACGTATTTATCCCCCATCGCAGCAACAAGCGCCTCACGGGCACGCAGCTGGACGTCAGGATCTTTAAAGCGAGCCAGGATTGCACCATTTTCCAGTGCAATAGACTTGCTCGCTATGTTCTCTTTTTCTAAAACGTCACGGACTTGGACCAGCGTTGTTTCACTGGCGGCGATTCCTCGCGCACCAGTGATTTGAACAGCCGGATCCTCACCATAAAGGTTGGGAAGTGCATATAGCAGACCGACGAAGATCACGACGATCAGCATCAGATACTTCCACAAAGGATAACGGTTTAACACGGCAATTCCCTTCGGGAAAATCAAAAATTACAGAGCCTTCATTGTACCTTTCGGTAAAACGGCAGCAACGAAGTCACGTTTGATCATCACTTCAGTGGTGTCGTTCAGTGCGATGACAATATAACCTGTTTCCGCAACCTTAGTCACACGACCGAGTAAACCACCAGTGGTCAATACTTCATCACCCTTGCCGATAGAATCCATCAGTTTTTTGTGTTCTTTGGCACGTTTTTGCTGTGGACGCAGGATCATGAAGTAAAAAATCAGACCAAATACCACCAGCATAATCACCAGGGAGTACGGGCTGCTCTGAGCCGGAGCCCCAGCGGATGCGACAGCATCGGAAATGAAAAGACTCATTAAAATTCCCTCATTGTTATCAATATCAGTAGTGTGAAATCAGTGCGATAAAATCAGTAACGGTTAATCGTAACTGTTCAATCTATAAAATACCCGCCATCTTTCAAACCGCAGATGTTTTAGCTACTTTCGTTTGCTACCTTCCTGCGCTCGAACTCTTTTGGGTATGTAAAGATGGTAATTTTAGAATCAAACGTTTAATGGTGGAACAGGTTTCCCTATCCGACCATAGAAATCTTCGACGAAGCTCTCTAATTTACCCTCTTCAATAGCCTGACGTAAACCCGCCATTAAGCGCTGGTAATAACGTAGGTTATGAATCGTGTTCAGGCGCGCACCCAGTATTTCGTTGCAACGGTCAAGATGATGCAAGTAGGCGCGGCTATAATTGCGACAAGTGTAGCAATCACAGTGTTCATCTAGCGTTGCAGTATCACTCTTATGCTTGGCGTTACGGATTTTTACCACACCGTCAGTCACGAACAGATGACCATTACGCGCATTACGCGTTGGCATCACACAGTCAAACATGTCGATACCGCGACGTACGCCTTCAACCAGATCCTCTGGTTTCCCCACGCCCATCAGGTAACGTGGTTTATCCGCAGGGATCTGCGGGCAGACATGCTCTAAAATGCGATGCATATCCTCTTTTGGCTCACCTACCGCCAAGCCGCCCACAGCGTAACCATCAAAACCGATATCTACCAGCCCTTTTACCGACACATCACGTAAATCTTCGTAAACACCACCCTGAATAATACCAAACAGTGCATTTTTATTGTTCAGTTCATCAAAGCGTTGGCGACTACGAGCAGCCCAACGTAAGGACATCTCCATTGAGCGCTTGGCATAATCCCAGTCCGCGGGATAGGGAGTACACTCGTCGAAAATCATCACGATATCGGAGCCGAGATCGTTCTGAATTTCCATCGATTTTTCTGGGCTGAGGAACACTTTATCGCCGTTGATTGGGTTTTGGAACGTCACCCCTTCTTCTTTGATTTTGCGCATCGCGCCAAGGCTGAACACCTGAAAACCACCTGAGTCGGTTAGAATCGGGCCGTGCCACTGCATGAAATCATGTAAATCGCCATGCAGTTTCATGATTTCCTGACCCGGGCGCAGCCAGAGGTGGAAAGTGTTACCCAGTAAGATCTGCGCACCACTCTCTTTGACCTCTTCCGGTGTCATCCCTTTTACTGTGCCATAGGTGCCAACTGGCATAAATGCAGGAGTCTCTACTACACCGCGTTCAAATATTAGGCGACCACGACGTGCGCGACCGTCAGTTTTCTGTAATTCGTACTTCACATAACCTCCAGCATCAGAGATACAGTCTGATGTTGTTTTAGCCTGATCACGCACTATATATCTGAAAACATATAGCTATGTGACCTGAAATTTACGGGTGAACCGTCTCTTGCGGTGCCCGTGGATTACGGCTGATGAACATTGCATCGCCATAACTGAAAAAGCGGTATTGCTCTGCCACCGCCTGCTGATAAGCATTCATGGTATTTTTATAACCGGCGAAGGCAGAAACAAGCATTATCAATGTTGATTCAGGTAGATGGAAATTGGTAACTAAAGCATCCACAACCTGGTATTCATATCCCGGATAAATAAAGATACGAGTATCACCAAAGAAGGGAGCAATCAGGCCATTCTCCGTCGCTTTGGCGGCACTTTCCAATGAACGTACTGAGGTAGTGCCGACAGCGACCACGCGCTTGCCACGGGCTTTACAGGCCAGAACAGCATCGACTACCTGTTGGGGTACTTCTGCATATTCGGAATGCATAATATGCTCTTCGATGGTGTCAACCCGTACTGGTTGGAAGGTCCCAGCGCCGACATGCAAGGTCACGAAGGCCATCTCAATGCCTTTTTCCCGCAATGCCGCCAGCATCGGCTCATCAAAATGTAGCCCGGCGGTTGGAGCAGCAACCGCCCCTGGACGCTCGCTGTATACCGTTTGGTACAGCTCGCGATCAGCATCTTCATCAGGGCGATCAATATAAGGGGGTAAAGGCATATGGCCGACTGCATTCAGGATGGTGAAAACATCTCGTTCATCGTCAAACCGCAACTCAAACAGCGTGTCATGCCTTGCCAGCATGGTGGCTCGGATACTCTCATCATCACCTAATAGCAGCTCAGTACCGGGTTTAGGTGATTTTGATGCTTTAACATGGGCCAGAACGCGATGATCATCCAAAACACGTTCGACCAGCACTTCAAGCTTACCGCCACTGGCTTTACGGCCAAACAGGCGAGCCGGAATAACCCGGGTATTGTTGAATACCAGCAGGTCACCTGGCTCTAATTTATCCAGCAAATCAGTGAAAATGCCGTGAGTTAAGGTTCCCGTCGGGCCATCCAGTGACAATAAGCGGCAACCGCTACGCTGGGACTGGGGGTAATGGGCAATCAGAGATTCCGGTAGCTCAAAAGAAAAATCGGCAACACGCATGGCTTTCCACTTCATATCAGGACAGACCCGAACCAACAGAGATGATGGGCAGGTATACAAAAACAGGCCGCTAGTCTAGAGCCCTCAGGAGCAGGCTGCAAGAAATAAGGATAATTGGCGACCATTTGAATTATACTCAGGACATGAACTTCCTCGCCCATCTTCATCTCGCCACGCTGGCTGACAGCTCTTTACTCGGCAATCTGCTGGCAGATTTTGTCCGTGGTAATCCACAGGGTGAATATGCCCCTGATATTGTAGCGGGCATCATGATGCATCGTCGCGTTGATGTGATGACGGATACCTTGTCATTAGTTAAAGAGGCGCGAACCTATTTCAGTGCCGACTATCGTCGGGTTGCCCCTATTACTCTAGATGTGCTGTGGGACCACTTTCTCGCCCGTCATTGGGATAAACTGGTACCTGACTGCCCGCTGCCCGATTTTATCCAACATGCGCAAAACCAGATTTTGCCCCATTTGCAGCAGACTCCCGTGCGCTTTCAGAACCTGAACGCCTATTTGTGGCCAGAGCGTTGGCTGGAACGTTATGCTGAACTACCCTTTATTGCTGATGTGTTACAGGGTATGGCTAACCGGCGGCCCAAACTGGCAGCGCTTGCAGGCTCTTTTCACGATATAGAGCAACACTATCAGCCGCTGGAGCAGCTGTTTTTGGCATTTTATCCCGCCATGATGTTACAGGCGAAATGTCAGCAGATTTAGCCAAAAGCCCATTTTTTCTGCGTGGTTATTGACACTAAGCCACTTGCGCTTTTTGGTAAAATGGGTATCTTAGCAAGACTACGAAACTAAAATCGTTATAACGATAGGTAAAAACTATCACAGCGATTGGTATTTATCCCTTTATTCATTGCACTTAAATACCTATGCTGTGCCGATACTTTTAAGACAACTGGTTAATCCATCCCTATTAACAGGAGTAATTTATGGTTCTGGTAACTCGTCAAGCCCCTGATTTTACAGCAGCTGCTGTTCTTGGTAGCGGCGAAATCGTTGAAAACTTCAACCTGAAAAAACACCTGAACGGCCGCCCTGCCGTCCTGTTCTTCTGGCCAATGGACTTCACTTTCGTTTGTCCTTCAGAGTTGATCGCTTTCGACCACCGTTACGAAGAATTCCAGAAACGTGGCGTTGAAGTTGTTGGTGTCTCTTTCGACTCCGAGTTTGTTCACAACGCATGGCGTAAAACCCCAGTGGATAACGGCGGTATTGGTGAAGTTAAGTACCCAATGGTTGCTGATATCAAACGTGAAATTCAGAAAGCCTACGGCATTGAGCACCCAGATGCAGGTGTTGCACTGCGTGGCTCTTTCCTCATCGACAAAAACGGCGTGGTTCGCCACCAAGTGGTTAACGACCTGCCACTGGGCCGTAACATCGATGAAATGCTGCGTATGGTTGACGCACTGCAATTCCACGAAGAGCACGGCGATGTTTGCCCTGCACAGTGGGAAAAAGGTAAAGCAGGTATGGGCGCATCTCCAGATGGCGTGGCTAAATATCTGTCTGAAAATGCCTCTAAACTGTAATAATCGTTTAGGCTAGCCCTGCTTCGCTCAGGGGATATCAAACCAGTCAGCTCATGCTGAGCTGGTTTTTTTATGCCAAAGCTGCTTAGCTTTAACATGCAAAAAGCTAAATGGTTGCTTGAAAACTGCTACCTGACAACGAAAGGCGGGGATTGCTCCCCGCCTGGTCGCCTTACCGTTCAGATTCGTAAGCTAAAATGGCCGCAACCTCTTTGTTTCCATCTTTTAGGCGTAATTCACATAGTGATTTATGCGTTATTAATGTAAATGCCAACACTGTTATACAAACAATTAGCAGGCAGTAAACAAACGTATTTTGTGGCATATTCAGCCTCCTTGCCTTGCCTTTCGGCGGGTAAAAGGCTACCGTAATGTTGTCGTGCATTAGGGAGCCTCGTGTTGATTAACGTCAGTACGGGGCTTTTTCCTATCTGCTTTATGGCAACATCTGCTCTATTTCAAAGCAACTCTCTATCTGATTCGAACAATGCCCAAAGCAGACAGCTTCAAGCACCCGCCGCAGAGTCTATATAATAATCATTCCTATTCCCAGCTGTTCTATCTTATTCATATCCCTTTATTTTCAATCAGTTGCTTTCTCTTAATTTAATCCCAACCGAACAATACACCACCTATTAGCGTGACAATAACTCATCACTTCGCCCTCCGTAGCCAATTAATTAGCCACTATAAATATTAATTCTGCTATTAATTATTACTGGCGTGTGTTTTGCACATTCCATAAGCAGCTATTTTAAGCTGCCAGACAAAAATGACCGGGTAATCCCTGGCGGGCAGGAAATAACAGGAGTCAGAATGTTTTTGAAAAAATGGAATAAACCCTTGGCTGTTTTGGCTTTACTGGTGAGTGGCACGCTACATGCGGCTTCAACACCAGCAGTAGAAGCAAAAAATGGCATGGTTGTGACTTCCCAATATCTGGCTTCACAGGTAGGGACTGATATTTTAAAAATGGGTGGAAATGCAATTGATGCCGCGGTTGCCGTGGGGTATGCGCAAGCGGTGGTGAATCCGTGCTGCGGTAATATCGGCGGTGGCGGCTTTATGACCATTCACCTTGCTGATGGAACCGATACATTTATCAATTTCCGTGAAACCGCGCCAGCCGCTGCCAGTGCTGATATGTATTTGGATAAAGAGGGAAAAGTGACCAAAGATGCCAGTTTGTATGGCTATCTGGCTGCGGGGGTTCCCGGCACGGTTTTGGGGATGGACAGCGCACAAAAGAGATACGGCAAACTGACCCGCCAGCAAGTTATGGCACCGGCAATCAAGCTGGCTCGCGAAGGCTTTGTATTGACCCGCGCCGACACTGACATTCTGGATACCACCGTCAAACGCTTTCGTCAGGACCCAGAATCGGCACGTATTTTCCTACGTAAAGATGGTGAAGCCCTGCAACCGGGCGATCGTCTGATTCAGACAGATCTGGCGGATACATTGAGCGCAATCTCACAGCGGGGAACAGATGCATTTTATCAGGGCAAAATCCCCCAGGCAGTAGAAGCTGCAGCGAAAAAAGGTGGCGGGATCCTAACGGCGGCTGATTTTGCCAACTATAAAATCACGGAAACTGCGCCCATTACCTGTAGCTATCGTGGTTATAAATTTGTCTCATCCCCTCCACCTAGCTCCGGTGGTGTGACGTTATGTGAAACATTGAATGTGCTTGAGGGCTATGACCTGAAAAGTATGGGCTTTAACTCCGCCGCTTACATTCATACGCTGACAGAAGCGATGCGTCATGCCTATATGGACCGCAATACCTTCCTCGGCGACCCGGAGTTTGTTAAAAACCCAATTGACCGCCTGCTAAGTAAAAGTTATGCCGCTGATATTCGCAAGCAGATTATCGCCAACCAAGCGACTCCATCTGTAGAAGTTCAGCCGGGTATGCAGCCACATGAAAAACCGGAAACGACCCACTACTCCATCGTCGATCATGAGGGTAACGCCGTCTCAACCACCTACACGGTAAATGGTCGCTTTGGTGCCGTGGTCATTGCACCCGGCACCGGCTTCTTCCTCAATGATGAGATGGATGATTTTACGGTGAAAGTGGGCGAACAAAATATGTACGGCCTGGTTCAGGGAGCCACTAATGCCATCGCCCCCGGTAAGCGCCCACTATCATCCATGAGCCCGACACTGGTGACTAAGGATGGTAAGACGTTTATGGTATTAGGTTCACCGGGCGGTTCGCGAATCATCACTATTACCTTACAAACTGCATTGAATGTGATTGATCACGGTATGGCCCCGCAAGAGGCGGTGGATGCCCCGCGCATTCATCACCAATGGTTACCCGACGAAGTTTATTACGAGCAGCGTGGGGTCTCGGTAGACACTCTTAATCTACTGAAAAATATGGGATATAAGATGGTTGAACAGAATCCGTGGGGCGCTACTGAGCTGATTCTCGTCGGCCTGGCTGGCGTTGAGGGTGTCAGCCCTGCCAACTCGGGGAATGACTCTGCCGTCTCCGGTAAAGTGCGCGAAGGCTATCTCTACGGCGCCAACGATGTTCGCCGCCCTGCGGGTGCAGCTATTGGTTACTGACTGTGACTGACAGCTATTGGTGGCTAACCAGCATCTGCGACTGATGCATTGACGTGTAAAACATCCCCCATCAACGTATCGATGGGGGAAATTACTCACTGATTTACATCACAACCACATCTATCACCACGGCAATGTATGTCCTTGATAATCAATGAAACCGTGACCTCCTTTGCCAGCAGCGTGTTCAATTTGGTCAACAACCCCTTTGACACTGGTCGCTATCGTCAGTGGTGCCGCATCCCCGCCCATATCCGTTTTTACCCAACCGGGATGAATAGATAGCACGGTCAGTGTTGGGTCTGCTACCTCAGCCACCAGATTGCGGGTCATCATATTTAGTGCCGCTTTACTGGCGGAATACAGCGGCTTATGGCCGGAAGCATTGTGACCAAGGCTGCCTAACTGCGAAGACATAAAGGCCAGTACGCTATGGGGTGGATTGCGTTGCGCCAGCAGATGCTGAGCAATGCGGATGGGGGAAATAGCATTGGTTTGGAACAGCTCGAGAATCTCTTCGGGTTTTGCATCCACTGCTGATTGATGCTCTGGCCCCGAAATGCCCGCATTAACAAATATCAGATCAAACTTCTGGCCCTGTACCTGTTGCAGGAACTGCTTAATACTTTCTGGCTGATTAATATCTAATGTTAACCAATGGGCGGCATGCGCACCGGTATCTTTCGCCGCGCCGCGTGTCGTCGCCGTCACTGACCAGCCACGGCGATTAAGCTCATCAACTAACCCCAGCCCTAAGCCCCGCGATGCACCAATAATCAATGCCTGTCTTTTAGTTGTGCCCATATCATTTTCCCTTTGGTGAGTTTACCGACCAACTGTTTACACCCGTCTTATACATAGTATCTCACCCAAAGAAAAAGCGGCATTTAGCCGCTGGAATATCTTCTACTGCGCACTAAATACTAAGTTAGCACTCACTATAGCGCTCAACTAGGACTGACCTCGCCACAAAGTGACACTTTCACCTAACAATTGCAGATTGACGCCAGCCTCAGTAACATCCAGTTCGGACAACCCTTCCAGACGCCGCCACTCAGCCACATTCAGCAACGGTGAGGTGGGCAACATTATATTTATGTCGTGATTACGTTGAATTGCCACCATCACACGCTCGCGCTGGTCGCTGCGGATAAATACCAGAGAATCATCACTGGCGTGAATCACCTGACAACCACCGCGGCGCAGCGCTCTACTTTTGTGGCGGAGGGCCGCCATTCGTTGACAGAGTTTCAGCAGTTCACCGTCCCACCGGGACTCATCCCATGGGAAGGGTTTACGGCAGAATGGGTCATTGCCGCCATCTAAACCGATCTCATCACCATAAAATAAGCAAGGTACGCCAATCCAGCTAAACAGCCACACCAGCGCCATTTGCATTCGGGCCTTATCACCATTGAGCAGCGTGATAAAACGAGCGGTATCATGGCTATCCAACTGATTAAATAAGCGCAACTGATGGCTATGAGGCAATCCGGCACGATACTCATCCATCCAGTAGGCACAATCCTCGGCTTTAAGTTTTATCGGATGATAAGCCACATCAATACCCGCCAGGAAGCCGCGTACCGGCAAGGCAAATCCCATGTAATTCATTGCCGCATCTTCCACGCCAGCATGTAACCAATTGCGCGCGTCGCCAAAGTGTTCGCCCAGAATATAGGCTTGCGGGTTCTCCTCTTTCGCGGCCTGATAGATACCAGCCAAATGCGGTAAATTCCCGCAGGCTCCACCCTCCTCCCCGAGCATATGCACCACATCTAACCGCCAGCCATCAATGCTGTAAGGGGGCCGTAACCAATAACGCACCACACTATCATCACCGCGATAAATTTGATTCACCACGCCGTCATTCGCGAAGTTTAGTTTCGGCAAACTGGCATTGCCTTTCCAGTCCAGCGCCCGCCCGTCGGGGAAGAAATTAAACCAGCCACGATAGGGCGAATCCGGATGATGGCAAGCGCCGTTTGTACCTTGCTGATGGCGATCAAACCAATGATGGGAGTCACCGGTGTGGTTAAACACCCCATCGAGCACCAATTTTATTCCCGCATCTCGGGTTGCCGCGCGCAGTTGCAGAAAAGCAGGCTCTCCGCCGAGGTAGGGATCAACCTGATAATAATCTTGCGTATCGTATTTATGCACACTGGGTGCAGTAAAAATCGGGTTTAGATACAGCGCAGTTACACCAAGCTGTTGCAAATAAGGGAGTTTTTGGGTGATACCCGCCAGATCGCCACCATAGAATGTCGAGGCGGCATTCATATCATCCAGCGGCTGCTGCCACTCACGGCGGGAGACGGGATGACCCGCAGCATGGTGGGTATAACTGCCATCCTGCACGCCATGCTCACCCTGACTACTGGCAAAACGATCGGGGAATATTTGATAGAAAACTTGGTCAGCCACCCAATCAGGGCCGCTATCAGGCAGATCAATGGCAAACTGCGCCAATTGCGCCGGGGGAACCACTGAAAATCCTAACGGGCCGAACCACTGTTGGTCGTCACGCCACAGCAGTTTGAAACAGTAGCGCCGGGTAGGCTGGCCAACATCTAGTGGTAAGGTCGCGCGATAACACCAGAAACCATCACGTTGCTGCCCCTTCATCGTGAGCAACCACTCTTCATTATCTGGTTCGCAGCGTAAGAAAACCTGTGTGGGCAGGTTTTCACCTTGCAGCCATAGCGTGATGTGTAATGCGTCGCCCCGCTGACGAACAAACGGCGGGACCGGTAGATGCCAACCACTCAGCATAAAATTCTCCTGCTTTAACCAAAACGATTGCTGTTAAGGCTATCTGGTGCAGACATTAACGCCGCGACACATTCACCTGTAATAGACACATTCACCTGTAATAGACACATTCACCTGTTAAATGTAACCGGTATAAACAATGCCACGTTATGGAGGGCTTACCCTCATCTATCCGCATAAATATCGGGGATGAGGTCGGGGGCGGAGAGACTTATTGAGTTACAGAGTGATGAAATTGCAGGCTTAACACTATTACATTGAGCAAAAAAAAGCGGGAGATAAAATCTCCCTCAGACCGTTGACAAACCCCAATGACTCGAGCTTGAACGGCGAGGACAGACAGAAGAGTAAAGCGTCCGCGCCAGGGATGGCGCGGCTCGAGCCTACAGGGAAGTATTTACGGCGTCTTTACGATCTGCCTGTTCTCTCCGTCGCGGGTACTTTGTCAGCAACCTCAGGGAGATAAAATCTCCCTGTTTGATATGCAGTTCAACTCAGCATTATTCCGCTTGTTTCGCCGGCTCTATCTGTTTTTTCTGATGGTTGACCTTGAAGTAATACCCCACCAGCAACAGCGCTATCCACACTAGCCCGACATACAGTGAGACTCGAGTCGTTGGGAACCAACCAATCAGGCCGATGATAAACACCAGGAAAATGATAGCCAGAACTGATGTAAAGGTGCCACCACGTAGTGGGAAATCCAGTGCCTTAATTTGCTCTTTGCTCAGCGAGCGGCGGAAACCAATCTGAGAGAACAGGATCATAATCCACACCCAAACTGTCGCAAAGGTCGCGAGTGAAGCGATCACCAGGAACACATTTTCCGGCATGATGTAATTGAGGTAAACCGCCGTCAGCATGGCCCCCATCATCACCAACACCGTAACCCACGGCACACCGCGTTTAGAGATCGCCGCAAAAGCTTTGGGTGCATGGCCCTGCTCTGCCATCCCGTTCAACATGCGCCCAACACCAAACACATCACTGTTAATAGCAGATAACGAGGCGGTGATAACCACAAAGTTCAAAATACCCGCAGCAACAGTAATCCCCATATGCTGGAAGGTCAGTACAAACGGGCTGCCATTGGTGCCAACTTGATTCCACGGGTAAATTGACATAATGACAAACAGCGTACCGACATAGAACACCAGAATACGCCACGGCACGGAGTTAATAGCTTTCGGAATGGAGCTTTTCGGGTTCTCAGCTTCACCTGCAGTAATACCAATAATCTCAATACCACCGTAAGCAAACATCACCAGCTGCAATGATAGGATCATGCCAACAAAACCATTACTAAAGAAGCCGCCGTTGGTCCATAAATTATGGATACCGGTTGGCTGCCCACCATTGCCAATACCCCAAATGATGATACCGATACCGGCCAAGATCATGATAATAATGGTGGCAACTTTGAAGAATGAAAACCAAAACTCCAGCTCGCCAAAGACCTTAACGCTCATCATATTGACCGCGCCAATGATCAGAACCACACTTAGCACCCATACCCAGTGATCTACCTGCGGGAACCAGACCCCCATATAGATACCAAAAGCGGTCACATCGGCAATCGCCACAATCAGAATCTCAAAACAGTAGGTCCAGCCGGTGATATAGCCGGCCATCGGCCCCAGATAATCTTGTGCATAGCGCGAGAACGAGCTGGCCTGCGGGTTATTCACTGACATTTCGCCCAAGGCGCGCATGATGATAAATGCCACCACGCCACCAATCAGGTATGCCAATAATACGCTTGGCCCCGCCATTCTTATTGCATCAGCCGAACCATAGAATAAGCCTGTACCTATTGCTGACCCCAATGCCATAAAGCGGATATGGCGTGTCGTTAGGCCGCGTTTTAGCTTATTTTTGACTGGTAATTCCATGAATAAAGTCCCGTCTTTTTTCAGCAAAAAGCCACGGGGGTGAGCCGTGGCTAAAAAAATTCTATCGCTGTGCAGTTATTGCTTGGCAGCAACTTCCTGACGACAGCAGAGGCGATCGTACAACCCTACGACAACGAATACCAGCAGCGAAGGTGATAACCATGCCAGACCCTGTGCCGCCAGCGGCAGATGCTGCGTCCATTCGGGCAAGAAGTGCGCAAAGGTGGAAGCTTTCACCGCATCAAGGATACCGAACAGTAAGCTGACCAACATGACCGGAGCGACGATGCGTGAGGCGTGATGCCACCAGCGTAGAGTGAAGCTCATCAGTACCAGCACGATACATGGCGGATAAATTGCCGTCAGAACCGGAATAGAGATCTGAATCAGATGGCTCAACCCCAGATTCGACACCATCATCGAGAAGATACCGAGAATAAACACCAGTGCCCGGTAAGATAGCGGCAAGTATTGAGCAAAGAATTCAGCACAGGCGCAGGTCAGGCCCACGGCTGTAACCATACAGGCGATGAATATCAAGGCAGCCAGGAATACGCTTCCCAACCCACCAAAGGTGTGCTGCACATAAGCATGTAACACCACCGCTCCATTTTGGGCATCCGGCACCAAAGCGCCACTGCTAGAACCCAGCTTAAACAAGCTCAGGTAGACCAACGTCAAACCGACACCGGCAATCAATCCAGCCCAGATGGTATAGCGCGTCAGCAGCTGTGAGGAAACCACACCACGTGAACGGGCTGCATTGACGATAACGATACCAAAGACCAAGGCCCCCAAGGTATCCATGGTCAAATAGCCATTAACAAAACCGGAGGAGAACGGAACTTGCTGATAGGCATCCGTGGCGGGAATCAATGGGCCTGCGGGCCAAATCAGTGCAGCAATACCTAGAATAGCCAGCGCTAAAATCTTCAGTGGCGCTAGAATATGCCCGACCGTATCCAGTAAGCGGCCCGGATATAGCGAAATTCCGATAACTAGCGCGAAATAAACCACGCTATAGATAAACAGTGGCAATGGGCCATCTCCAGTCAAAGGGGCAATACCCACTTCGAACGAGACGGTTGCAGTACGGGGGGTAGCAAACAGTGGGCCGACCGCCAGATAGCAAACAGTTGCCAGTACCAGACCGGCACCGCGGCCAATCGGGGTACTCAGAGCATCAATACCACCACCGACACGCGCCAGCGCGATAACTGTAATTACCGGTAACCCAACCGCGGTAATCAGAAAGCCGAGTGCTGCCATCCAAACATGTTCACCCGATTGTAAACCTACCATCGGCGGGAAGATGATATTGCCGGCCCCGACGAATAGAGCAAAGGTCATAAAACCTAATGCCATAATATCTTTAGACGATAAACGATGACTCATAGTGATGTGCGTTGCCTAGTTAAAATGATCAAAAGAAAAAGTCCTAAGCTGTGGCCTTCCCTACGTGATCGAAACAATACAAAGCTCTGATAAACGCAAACTCCGGCGGTTAATAAGCAATCTATTTCGTCAGTATGCAGTATTTTTGAAGTTATTTGCAGGTGGAATAGGCTAACAACGGCGGTAAGTAGACAGTTTATAGCGGGGAAAGGCAAGTGAGGATCATAAAAGCAGAGTCATCATCCAGATAATTTCACCAAACCAGTT